>CAIZPP010000118.1 GCA_903934875.1 uncultured Methylococcaceae bacterium | reverse complement strand
TAGTGTCTGAACGAAAACCCCGTTTTTTGAAATAATCGGCACTTTTCCCGGCATCGTCGGTGCGTTTTTTCGAGGTATGGCCTTGCAAAACCTCCTTGCACGTCGATTTGTTGGGAATAATTCCTATCAGGATCGATTTTAAGGCGCACCGATCCTGCCCCCCTACCCTGCAATGCCGTTTTGCCGTCGAGTCAGGCCGCTTTTTGGTAAGGCCCGCGCTTCCGGTTTGCCTCCTGCTCCCGCAGCACGGCACCCAGGTGCTGGACGTTGCGCGCCACCACAGCCAAGGCGACGTAGCGTTTGAACCCGTCAATGCCGTGGTCGGGACAGCGGTCCAGTCCGTGTGACTCCAGGGCGTTGATCGCCGATTCGACGGCGGAGTGTTTACGGCGCAGCCGGAAAAACTCCGGCTCGGATTCTATCGCCTTGGCGGCTGCCGAGAGCTTGCCCTTCCTCGGGAGTACGACTTGGGCAACGATTTCTTTGAGTCCGGCCTGGTTGGCCGGACTGTGGAAGCCCTTGTCAAAGCTCATGGAGGCCAAAGACGGAAAGCGCTCCTTGGTTTGCTCCGTGATCGGCACCGCAACCTGGTCGTCGGTGGCCTTCTCCATGACCTGGTGGTGCAGGATGAAGCCGTGCTGGTCTTCGACCACGCACACCTTCAGCCCCAATTCCACCGGCACCCCCGCCTTGCCCTTGCTGACCCATTCGGTGTGCGGCTCGAAAATGGAGAGGATCTTCTCGGCATGGGGTATGGCCTCGCCCTCCAGCACCCGGCGGCGAACTTGGTCGACCTGCCGGCCGGCATGCTTCAGGTAGTCGTCGAGCGATGCCAGCCGCAACGGGACTGCGGGCAGGTTGGCGAGTTCTTGGCGGGTGCCACGCATACGCCCGAGGAGGGACCCAGCCAAGTCCAGGTAGCCCCTGTGCGCCTGTTTGATTTCTTCCTCCCTCGCCTGGCGCTTCTGTTCGTCCTTGGAGGTGGAGTGCTTGAGCCTCTGGATGCGGCGGTGCGCCTTCTTGAGCTTGCGGAGCAGGTGGGCATCCTGCCGCCAGCCGGGCAGCTTGTGCGCACCTGACAGCTCGGCGCAAAGCCCGAGGGCCTTGCGGACGGCTTCGTACAGGAGGTTGGTGTCGGTGGGGAATTCAACATCCGTCTCCACCACGAAGCTGTCACAGCGTGCGTTCAGCCCTTCCTGCGGGCTTTTTTTTAGCGCCTTGTGCCCCGCCCGCACGACTTCCCGGCTGATCCGACCGAGTATTTCCGGGGTGAACAGCCGGAGGTTGTCTTTTATGGTTTGCAGTTCGTAGCGGCTCGGGTCAGACCAGTCGCCATGCCCGAGCATCTGCCGGATGGTGGCGTGCTGGTTGGCCAGTTCCTGGATGCGGTCGTAATCGGTGTTCAGCCCCAGCCGCAGCACCCCCAGCACGAGGATGGTCCATTGCGCCATGCCGGGGCGACCCGTGTCCGGGCTGGCCTTGCCTTCCGCGCCCACCCGATCAGGGAGCACTTCCTCAAGGATCGCAAAGACGCTCTTGCGCAATTCGGGTTCGGTGTATATGTGCTGGAGTCCCCGCAACAGTTGCGGGATGTCATCGCGGGACTTGGGGTCCAGTTTGATGTCGGCAATATCGACTTGGCCGAACCTCGTTTGGGCATCAATCACAGTGCGCATGGGTATTTTCGCGTGACGAAGATTTTTCGGGGGCTGTCCGGCTTGTGCGCGTATCAGCCTGTTTTTAGTGGCAAAGACGGTTCTGGTAGGGCAAAATGAGCCTGTCAAAGCCTTTTTGACGAGAATCTTCAAGTCCATAGGCTTATTATAACATATTGTTTTATAATGTTGATGGTGCTTTTCGTTCAGGCACTAGCTAGCAACCCTAGGGGTTGCAATTAATCGCCATCCGAACGCTTGTATAACGATGAGCACAGAGCATGGGAACGAGAATTAAAGAGGAATAAAAAATGCCAACCATTTCCATTTTTTATGGTATTCAGATCATGATGTATTTTTGATGATGCAAAGCATCATACACCACACATTCATGCTGAATATCAAGATGATGAAGCAGTGTTTTCGATTTTGGATGGTGAGCTTCTTTCGGGTAATCTGCCTCGCAAACAAACGCGATTGGTACAGGCGTGGATTGAGTTATATCAGGAATCTTTAATTCTGGACTGGAAGCTAGCTGTTACAGGTCAGGAACCACACCGCATAGAACCATTAAGATAAAGCTGGGGGGGGAGCTATGAAGTTGATTAATGTTGAAACTAAAGAAAATTATATTGTGAGAATCTATTTAGATGATGATTCCATCATTGAATTTGATGTTAAGGAGGAACTGGAACGAATTCCATGTTACAAACCGCTCTATGATAAGGTGTTGTTTAAATCAGTAAAGTTTAAAAACAAGCGTATTTACTGGAGCGATCAGTTTGATTTTCATCTGGATCAAATCTTGGAACGTGGACATTTTGTAAAAATTTAAATAGCCCTGTCGGGCGCGTCTCTTTGCGTTGCGCCCGACATTATGGCGGTTGGTCATGTCAATAGTATTTGGTGAAATGCCACGGTGACGATGTTTCGGCGCGGTAATGTCGGGCAACGATGGAGCTGTAGGGTGCGCACTGCGCACCTTACCGATTTACCCCACCTCCACCGGCACATCGTCCCGCGCACCCCATTCCGTCCACGAGCCATCGTAGACTGCCACATTCTCATTGCCTAATAGATACAGCCCTAAGGCCAAAATCGAAGCGGTCACGCCTGTTCCGCAGGTGGTGACTACGGGCCGGTCTAGGTCTATGCCAGTCTGCCGGTACAAGGCATCCAGTTCGGCCAAAGGCTTCAGGCAAAAACTGGCTTCGTCCGACAAGGTTTTGTAAGGCAGGTTGCGGCTACCGGGTATATGCCCGCCGCGCACGCCCGGCCTAGGCTCCGGCTCGCTGCCGTGGAAGCGGCCTGGTCCCCTGGCATCAAGGATTTGCGCGTTCGCTAGCCCAAGCAGGGCTTTGACCTGTGCGATGTCGCGCACCAGTTCCGGGCGGAAACTAGCGCTGAAACTTTGTGGCTGAACTTGCACGGGTTCCGCATCCAAAGGCCGGTTTTCTTGCCGCCAACGAGCCAAACCGCCATCCAGCACCGCCACTTGGGTATGGCCGAAAACACGGAAGGTCCACCAGACCCTAGCCGAGGCCATGAAGAAATTGCTGTCGTAGACGACAACTAAAGTTTCATTGCCTATGCCCAATAGGCCCACGGCTGCGGCAAATGCCTCCGGGCTGGGCAGCATATGCGGCAAATTGGTGGAGTGGTCGGCGATGGCGTCGATATCAAAAAACAGCGCACCGGGTATATGCGCTTGCCGGTATTCGGCCTGGGCATCGCGGTTTTGGTTGGGCAGGAAAAAGCTGGCATCCAGCACAACACAATTTTGTGCGCCTAGGTTTTCGGCCAGCCAAGAAGTGCTGACTAGGGGGGATTGTTTTTCGGTGCTCATATCTTCTTCGTCCTTCTCAGCTTAGGGCTTCATCAATTGATTGGGTGATGAGTTCATAAATATCCTGCTCGTCCAGTGTTTGGGTGTTCTGTACGTAATACCGCAACAGCACTTCCAGCATCTCCAACGCAGCATCCCTGTTTATAATTTCCCTAACCAAAGGCAAAATTTCTGCTAATGCCTTCTTGGGGTTAGGGTCGAAAATATGCTTGAGTGCCAACAGGCATACTCGACTGATCACCGTGTCCCGGATTAGGACAGGTTCAAGCAGGGCAAGACCGCAAAACTTATAGCGAAAAGCCGGGATATATGACGAAAGTGCAATGTCCGTTTTGTCAAACAAAGAATTGAAATTATCCGGTAGATGCCAGCTTTTCTGCCCATGATACAATACAAACGGCAAAATGGGCGGTTAATGGCAATTTAGGGTGTTGTTTGCGGCACAACTCCCAAATCCGCACCAAATAGCGTAACAATTGCAGTGGCACCCAATGATCGGGATGACTTTTGTGTTCAACCAATAAGTAAATCTTAATCTCCCGTTCTTTATAGCGGGCAGTGTAAAGCAAGTCAGAAAAATGCTTGCGTAGCGTTTTTTCGATATAGCTGTCCTTCGCAATGCTCAGACTCTCCCAGTCGATGGCTTCGACGATCTCGGCTGGCAGATAGCCGCGCAGGAAACCAAATACTAGGCATTTTCCCTGTGTTAGCAGCCTTTCATCTATTGCCTTAAAGCCCGCCCAAGTAGGCTTATTAAGGCGACACCAACAAATTCATCAACACCTGCCGGTAAACTTTGGACAGGGAGTCCAAGTCTTCCACTGGGGTATGCTCGTCAACTTTGTGGATGCTGCCATTCAGCACTCCCAATTCAACCACTTGCGCACCAGTCGGTGCGATGAAGCGCCCATCGGACGTGCCGCCGCCGGTGTCGGGCCGGGCGCGTAGCCCGACGACCTGTTCCAGCGCCTGCTGCACAGCCTCGATCAATTCGGTTTCAGTGGTCAGGAAGGGTGAGCCGGACAAACGCCAATCTAGCTCGTAATTCAGCCCATGCTGGTCAAGAATGGCGTGGGTTCTGG
This sequence comes from uncultured Methylococcaceae bacterium, assembly GCA_903934875.1. Lineage (GTDB taxonomy): Bacteria > Pseudomonadota > Gammaproteobacteria > Methylococcales > Methylococcaceae > Methylumidiphilus. The sequence continues at coordinate 33,708 of CAIZPP010000118.1, read as the reverse complement.
ATTTAAGACTATCCGCCGTCGAAATAGAGCCATAGCGGAAATTAAACAGTACTTCCAATTGACCGGGAATGACATTATCCGCACCGGTCCCGGCATTGATATTGGACACTTGGAAACTGGTGGGGGGGAAAAACTCGTTCCCCCCATCCCAAACCTCGGCGGTGAGTTCGGCCAAGGCCGGGGCAAAACGGTGGATGGGGTTGTCCGCCTTGTGGGGGTAGGCGACATGGCCTTGCACACCCAATACGCGCAAGATGCCGCACAAGGAACCGCGCCGCCCCACGCGGATGACATCGCCTAGCCGGTCAAAGCTGGACGGCTCGCCCACTAGGCACCAATCAATGGACTCTCCACGCGCTTTTAACACCTCCACCACCTTGACCACGCCGTCCTTGCCGTCGCCCTCCTCGTCGCTGGTCAGCAGCACGGCGATGGAACCACGATGGTCGGGATATTCGGGAACGAACGATTCCAGCGCGGCTACCATTGCGGCAACGCCGCTTTTCATGTCGGCCGCCCCGCGGCCATATAACACGCCGTCGCGGATGCTAGGCTCGAACGGCGGCGAACTCCATGTTTCCACCGGACCCGTGGGCACCACATCGGTGTGGCCTAAAAACACAAACAGTGGCCCGCCTACACCCCGCCGCAGCCAGATGTTTTTGGTCGCGCCAAAATTCAGCCACTCAGCCTCGAAACCCAAAGGCAGCAAGCGGGCGGCGATCAAATCCATGCAGCCGGCGTCGTTCGGGGTCACAGAACGGCGGCGGATCAGTTCCTGGGTCAATGCTAAAGTGTCACTCATAGTTCGTTCGCATAATCTTCGGCAGTGAATCCGACCAGCACTTTCGTCGGGGTTGCCAGTACCGGGCGTTTGATAAGGCTGGGCTGCGCCAGCATCAGTGCCAAAGCTTTGCTTCGGTCCACGCCTGCGCGTTGGCTTTCTTCCAACTTGCGCCAACTCGTGCCGCGCCGGTTCAGCAGGGCTTCCCAGCCCAACTCAGCCTCCCAATGCTCCAATAGGGCCGAATCCAAGCCATCCTTGCGAAAATCGTGGAAGCGATAGGCTATGCCTTGAGTTTCCAGCCATAGCCGGGCTTTTTTGACGGTGTCGCAGTTTTTAATGCCATAAAGGGTGAGCATGATGTACTTAGTATTGATATTTTGTTAGGCCTCTTAATTATTACTGATGTTACGCACGGAGTGGCAAAGCTCGCTTTGCCTGTCAAGGCAGGCCTTGACACTCCAAAACGAATCGCCGCAGGTCGGCAATCCATTACCGATGAGCGTACAGGGGCTTGTGCGTAACATCAGTTATTATAGGGCGAATGGATGGGCACCTACAAAAAAAAAGCCCATGCGGTATTAAACTGCATGGGCATAGGGCAGGATGGGGGCTGCGGAAGCTGGGCGATTTATTGAACGGTAATCGACTTCAGTTGTTTGGCTTCGGCAGTGACTTTCTTCCGCTCATCTTCAGGCAACGGAATCAGTCCCTTATCAACTAGATAGCCTTCTTCACCAAAGGCTTTTTCGCTGGTGAATTCGGCAACGTATTCAACGATTCCCGGAATCAACCCAATATGGCCTTTTTTCACATAGAAGAACAACGGACGCGCAATCGGATACTTGCCGCTGGAAATGTTCTCATAAGTGGGTTCCACGCCATCGACCGGGGCGGCACTGACCTTGTCCTTGTTTTGTTCCAGATAGCTGTAGCCAAAAATGCCCACGGTGCTGGGGGTGGCACCGAGCTTTTGCAAGATCAGGTTGTCATTTTCACCCGCTTCGATATAACCGCCGTCTTGGCGGACCGTCATGCAAACGTTCTGGAAAAAGCTTTTGTCCGAATCCTTTTTGGCTTTCAGCCAGGCAAAACTTTGGCAGCCGCCTTCGAGAGCCAATTCGGCCAAGGCATCGCGGGTGCCGGAAGTGGGCGGCGGACCTAGCACCTCAATCTTGGTTTTCGGCAACTTAGGATTGATTTCATTCCAAGTCTTGTAAGGGTTTTCCACCAAGACTTCAGACTCTGGGGCATTCGGATCGGGAACCCGTTTGGCCAAGGCCAGATAAATTTCCTTGCGGGTTAGGTCGAACTTAGCCTTAGATTTTTTGGAATATGCCAGCACGATGCCGTCAAAACCGATTTTTACTTCCGCTATGTCCGTGACGCCTGCTTTCTGACAGGCTTCAAATTCGGATTTCTTGATGGCGCGGGAAGCATTGGAAATATCCGGATGCTGCACTCCAACCCCTCCGCAAAACAGCTTGAAACCGCCGCCGGTTCCAGTGGATTCAACCTTGGGGGTTTTGAATTTGCCGCCCTTGCCGAATTGCTCGGCCACCACCGAGGAGAACGGATACACCGTGGACGACCCGACGATGCTGAGATAATCGCGCCCACCTTCAGCTTGCGCGGGACCGCCCGCACTTAAACCCAGCGCCATTGCGCCGAGGATAATTAATTTTTTCTTCACATGACACCTCATGTTTAATTTCAACCCAACAGGACAACGCACGGAGTTTACCCCGTGCGTTGATAAAGCGCTAGTAGTCGAAGCGAACAGCCATTTCCCAAACATTGGGGCTTAAGCCTGAAAAACAACCGATGGCGGCATTGGAACCTTGTCCTGGGAATGCGCATTTTCCGCCAGCGGCGCGCAAGGCGTTATTATTATTTACCGCAAACACATGCACCCAGTTGGTCATGAAGCGCACCCGCGGGCTAAGATACCAGTTGAAGGCCAAAGTACCGGCATCCATGCTACCGCCGTTGATATGCTTAGTGTTCATGTCAATCAAATCATAGCGACCGGCGATTTCGAAGGCACCCCAACCGTCTCCGTCTAAGAAGTTGTGATTCGGGATGAGTCTGTCCCAAGTTCCCTTCTTATAATCATACGGACGGTTTTCGCCAGTCAGGAATACACCCGCATAGGTGTAAAAGCCTTGCAAGGTGTCGGAGCCGGAATATCCGGGGCCAGCGATTTGTGCCTGACTGTATTCCGCCCCGAAATGCGCCGGGCCTAAGGTGCCGGCAAGTTCCGCACCAAACATTGCGATATTGTTGGCCGCCTTCGTCGTGACCAAGCGACATGGCTGCCCTTTTATGACGACCACGCAGGTTTGGGCTGAGGTCAAATTGCCGGTATTGACCCAATTGGTGCGGTCAACATCGGTGTCCGGTTGTGACTGATAAGCCCAGCCGCCCGTTCTGACTGTGCCGTCGGCATTGAAATTGTTGTTGACACTACGCCATGAGCCCCAAACACCCGTATGCAGGAGGGAATTACCCTTGTCATAAATCGGTGCGAATGTGGTGCGGCCTACAACTTGGTAGCTGGTATTGCCAGAGAATGCGTTGCGGTTAATGTTAGTGCCGTTGGCATTGGTGCCGCCGGCGGCGTTAGTCGTACCTTGTGAATTACCCGAGCTGTTGCCGGGTCCGGGGGCGCCAACCGATTCAGTCGTGATACCACCGTTGAAGGTGTAAGGCAGTTCCCAAATTTTGGAATAGTAATCCGCCTTCGCACCCAATTGGTATTTGCTATTCGCGCCTTGTTCAAAAAAGGCATTGTTGGGCAGGGAGCGTTCGATGAAGGTCAGGTTATTGTTGCTCATGACCGATTCCATCGACTTGCCTTCGTTCTGCTGACCGATGATGACCGAGAACGGAGCGAAATGTATGTATTTCACGAAGGCATCGGTGATGCCCTGAGTGCCGCCGTTATTACGGGCAAAGTCATACTCGAAACGGTATTCGTAGTCTCTGAACATGACACCTTCCGTATACAGACGAGCACGACGGAAACCAACGCCATCGGCCAAGTCTGTGCCATATGGGCCATTCTGGTTCCAGTTGACCTGTGAGTCAATCTGAACCCGTCCACCGAGTTTGAAGCTGAAATCTTTGATCGGTTTGTCGTCCGCGCCTTTTGCTTCGACCGGAATGCCGTTCGGGTCCAATTTATCAACTAAATTGCCGTCTTTGTCTTTCTCTTTTACTTTGACATTAGAGTAAACCTCTATACCACCAGTTTTACCAAAGGTGATATGAGTACCGTCAGGATTTGGTTTCCCTTTTAGGTTTAAAGTCGCCACAGGGGCCACCGGGGTCGGTGCAAGGGAAGGATTCTTCGTGGTCAGATTGGCGTACTGGTCCTTAGTAATCGTGCCGTTTTTCGACAGGATGTCGAGCAGTTGGCTGCTGGCAAGTCCATCTTTGCCGAGCATGGAATTGTATTGGGATTTATTGATCGAACCGTTTTTCAACAGGATATCGAGAAGTTCCTGATCGGCCGTGGAGGCATAGGCTCCATTTCCGATCAAGGCCATGGCCAACAGCAGGTTGACCTTCTTAAAGGATTTGCTTTTCACAGGAGCACCCATGGTTAATGTTGCAAAATTTTTACGATGTGTTGCTTACGCACAACGCGCACGGGTGCATTTTCTTGAAGTTTTATTACAATATTATGAAAATATTGAATAGCTTTAGATTTTTTTTGGATAAAAAAGTGTCGTAATGCCGCAGCCCTGATGGGGCCGTTTGCGGAGTAATCCGAGTTGTGGCGTGGTTACCCTGGATTACGCCGCAAGCTTGATCCGGGCTGACTGCAAGCCTATACGGTTGCATAACATCAGTCTTTAGTCAGGCCAGTGTCGGGCAAGATGCCCGCACTCTCAGGATGCGCTTCGTCCGTGTTGGAAGCAGGCCCCTAATCCCCTATACTAATATCTTTGATTTGTAGGCGAAGTCTGCGTGAATGCAGGCTTTTCGGCGGCACAACCCACAGCTAGCATCGCATTACTCCATTGAACCCCCGACTCAAGCAACTGCAACCCTATCCCTTTGAAAGGCTGGCCCGGTTGAAACAAGCAGTTTTCCCGCCCGCAGACAAGCCGCACATTGCCTTGTCCATCGGCGAGCCGCAACACCCAACGCCGAGCTTGGTCAGCAATGCGCTGCTCGCCCATTTGCAAGGGCTGGGTAACTACCCCGCCAGCAAAGGGATTGCCCCCTTGCGACTGGCCATCGCCGAATGGCTGTGTACCCGCTTCCGCCTGCCCACAGGCGCGGTCAATCCAGAAACTCAAGTGTTGCCGGTCAACGGCACCCGCGAGGCATTGTTTTCATTCGCGCAGTGCATCGTCAACCCAAGTTTGAACGCCTTGGTGGCGATGCCTAATCCGTTCTATCAGATTTATGAAGGCGCGGCATTGTTGGCCGGGGCCGAACCCTATTTTCTGAATGCCACGCGGGAAACGGGCTTTCTGCCGGATTTCGATGTCGTGCCGGATGAAGTTTGGGCGCGTTGCCAATTCCTTTATATCTGTTCGCCCGGCAACCCCACCGGCGCGGTGATAGACGAGGCCGGTTTGCGCCGTTTGATCGAACTCGCCGAACGGTTTGACTTCGTGATTGCATCTGATGAGTGTTACTCGGAGCTTTACGCCGACGAGTCCAATCCGCCACCGGGCTTGCTGCAAGCGGCCTATGCAATGGGCAACACCGGTTTCAAACGCTGCGTGGTGTTCCACAGCCTGTCGAAACGCTCCAACGCGCCGGGCTTGCGCTCCGGTTTCGTCGCCGGCGATGCTGCCATTCTGGAAAGTTATTTGCTTTATCGCACTTACCACGGCTGTGCGTTGTCCTTGCCGGTGCAGCAGGCCAGCTTGGCGGCTTGGCGCGACGAGGCGCATGTGATCGAAAACCGTGTTCTATATCGCGCCAAATTCGCCGCCGTCCATGCCATCTTGGGCGATGCATTGGATGTGGAGATTCCGCCCGCCGGGTTTTACCTATGGCCGGCCGTGCCGGGCGGGGATGGCGAGGTGTTTGCCCGCGATTTGTTCGCCAGCCAGAATGTCACCGTGCTGCCGGGCGGGTATTTGTCGAGGGCTGCGCATGGCATCAATCCGGGGCATGGTCATGTGCGCATGGCTTTGGTGGCGACCTTAGACGAGTGTGTGGAGGCGGCGGAGCGGATTAGACAATTTTTAGGAAGTTTATAGAATGTTCCTAGACCCACTTTTATGCAAGGCAATCGCCAGCAGTTTATATTTTGTGGAGTGCGGCGACTCGTTGCCGTTTTCCGGGTCATGCGGCGACGAGTCGCCGCACTCCACATATAGCGGCTGGATGGGGCAGGCCCAATTTTCTAAATCTGAATGAAGAAACCATAATTTATGAGCGAACTGCACTTGGATTCTCTGGAAATCCAAAATTTCCGTTGCTTCGAGCATTTGGTGATCGAAAAGCTGGGCAGGGTTAATTTAATCGTCGGGAAAAATGGCGTGGGCAAGACATCTTTGCTTGAAGGCTTATGGCTATTGGCGAGCGGTGCTTCTTGGCCTGTCATACATAGCATTCTATATCACCGCAACGAATTAGTGCGCTATAACTTGCGTGCCAATTCGGCAATATATGAGCAAATTGAAGCTATACAAAGCTTCTTCACTCACCCGTCGACAAAAAGTGCATCAGCTTTTTTTCGCATAGGCGGAAAAGATGCAGGTGAACTTGAACCGCGATTTCTTGAAGAACATTATGAGCCTTATAATGAGTCGTATATCATTGACGTTCCAAGAGATAAAGCCACCCATGCTGTACAGCCGGTGATTGAGTTTAAGCTTCGCAACGATTGGACCATTCGCATCAAAGGCTATCCAAATCCCGGTCATATCATGGAGCCGGAATGGCCGGATTTGCCGGTAACACAAGGAGAGCTTTTAAGGGTAGTCATTAAAAAATCACAGGAAGATAATGTTGTCTTTATACCAGTCAAGGGCTTGCCTTGGCAGGCAACTGCTAGATATTGGGACAGTATAGCTTTGACTAATAAAGAAGATGCCATACTTGCATTCCTGAAAAAATTTGATCCAGGCATCAGTCGTTTCACCTTTAAAGGCGACAACACCCAGGATATGGTACGATTTTCCTGCGTCAGAACGGATCGTTTCGATAGCGTAGTTCCTATGGCGAAGCTAGGCGAAGGCACACAGCGCATTTTTGCCCTAGCCATAGCGATATCTGTCGCCAGCGACGGCTATTTGTTAATCGACGAATTTGAAACAGGTCTATACCATCAAGCGCAGTCAGATGTCTGGCGGGCAGTGTTCAAACTGGCCCATGAATGGAACGTCCAAGTCTTTGCCACCACCCATAGTTGGGATTGCGTGGAAGCCTTCCAAGAAGCTGCTGCCGAAAATGAAACCGACGAGGCCATGCTTATACGCTTGCAGAAAAAGAAAACCAGTGAAGGGATTGTGCCTGTGCTTTACGATAAAAATTCATTGACGATAGCGACCGAAGAAAATATCGAGGTTCGCTGATGAAGCACAAACCTAGACTGCTGCAAATTGGCAATAAATTGCCTAAACAATTGTTGGTGGAAGGTAGCGATGATTTCCATGCTTTATGCAATATAATTGAATATCATCACCTGCCTGAGGAATCCGGCATCAAAGAAAAGGAAGGCTATACAGTAATACTTAGCAGTTTGAATGAAGAACTCAATCGGGCGAATTTACAAATCCTAGGGATCATCGTGGATGCCGACGAAGATTTACTTGCCCGTTGGCAATCTTTGCGCGACCGCCTTGTCGGCTTCGGATATTTGGATATCCCAAACCAGCCGGATTTGAACGGCACCATTATAACCAGCCAAGATTTACCAACTGTCGGCATCTGGATCATGCCTAACAACAAACTCCCCGGCATTCTCGAAAATTTTATTGCCTTCCTGATACCCAACCGCGAATCCAATCCGTCATGGCAATACGCAATACAATGTGTCGCTGGTATCCCTGACGATCCGAAAGCATTTCCCGATGTGCGCTTACCAAAGGCCCAATTGCATACTTGGCTGGCATGGCAAAAAGAACCGGGGAAACCTATCGGTCAAGCCATTGCGGCGCGTTATCTTGATGCCGATTCCAAGGTGGCTAATAATTTCATCAATTGGATCAAACGCCTCTTCCAACTTTAACCCACCTCAAATTTTTAAGAGAGAGTAAACCAACACCATGTCCTTAGAAAACATCATCAACCAAGCCTTTGAAATCCGCACCGAGATTACCCAGAGTTCGGTTAGTGCCGAAATCCGCGAGGCGATCAACGAGTCCGTGCGCCTGCTGGACAGCGGTGAGTTCCGCGTCGCCGAAAAAGTGAACGGGCAGTGGGTTGTCAACCAGTGGCTGAAAAAAGCCGTGCTGCTGTCCTTCCGCATCAATGACAACCGCGTCATGGATGGCGGCGAAACCCGCTATTTCGACAGGGTCGAACCCAAATTTGGCAGTTACAGCCCAGAAGATTTCCGCAAAGCCGGGGTGCGCGTGGTGCCGCCCGCCGCCGTGCGCAAGGGGGCTTATGTCGCGCCGGGGGTGATCTTGATGCCGTCCTTTGTCAACATCGGCGCGTATGTGGATTCCGGCACGATGGTGGACACCTGGGCGACGGTTGGCTCCTGTGCGCAGATCGGCAAGAACGTGCATTTGTCCGGCGGCGTCGGCATCGGCGGGGTGTTGGAACCGTTGCAGGCCGGGCCTACCATCATCGAAGACAATTGCTTCATCGGCGCACGTTCGGAAGTCGTCGAAGGCGTAGTGGTCGAAGAAGGCTCGGTCATTTCGATGGGGGTCTATATCGGGCAGAGCACAAAGATTTATAATCGCCTGACTGGCGAAACCACCTATGGCCGCATTCCTGCGGGTTCGGTGGTGGTGTCCGGCAATCTGCCTGCGAAGGACGGCAGCCATAGCTTGTACTGTGCGATCATTATCAAGCAAGTGGACGAAAAAACCCGTGGCAAAGTCGGCATCAACGAACTGCTGAGGGATTAAGCCCCAATGATTTCCCCTTTCACACAACAATAAACAGGAGCGCACACATGATAAAGTCGATGGTTTTTGCCTTAGGGCTGTTGTTTTCCGCCAGCGCATTGGCTGGCGCAGACCATTACATCCGCAAAGACGGCACCCATGTCCAACACCTTAAAATAACCAAACAAAAAGGCGAGGTGAAAGTATTGCTGGACGTGGACTTTGAACCTACCGGCACCGAGACCGACAAGCCTTGCTCCACGGAAATATCCGGTGAGGCCAAGGTAGTCAGCGAGAACGAGCTACACCTGAAAAAGCAGGCCCAAGGCGAAGCGCACTATTGCGAATTGAAAATCCTGTTGAACGGCGACGAGGCAAAAATCGAGGAAACTCAGGATTGCGTACGCTATTTCACGGGCGATTTCTGCCGCTTTGACAGTGAAGGCAAGGTATTGGCTAAGATCAAATAAACCTTAGGCAGGCCGGCTCGGTTTTGCAAACCGAGTTGGCCTGTATGTCGTGTGTCCTATAACTAAACTGATGTTACGCAACCATGTAGGCTGTAGCCCGGATGTTGTGGAGTGCGGCGACTCGTCGCCGCCTTTTGCGTCCAGCGGCGACGAGTCGCCGCACTCCACAAGTTGCCATCCTCTAGCGATGACTGCGTAACATCAGAACTTAACTGAAGTTACGCGGCACTGTCGTAAAAGGATGGGCAAAGGCCGCTGGGCCGTGCCCATCTTAATCGGCCCGGTTGATGGGCACGCCGCACGGGTGCGCCTTTGCCCATCCTTCAATAGCCACGTTATTCGGGCGTAATATCAAAACTTAAGTCCCGGCAAGATTTCTAAGCTCTTGACGCAGGTGCGACCGGTCGCCCAACCTCGTCAACAGAGGGCCGTGCTCATGGAACTCCACAATCGCCAATGAGGCAGTCGCCACGCCAATGCGGTCACGATAGCTGCCAATGTCGATGCCCAGCATCGCACTTAACAGAATGCGGATGGTCGCCTTGTGGGATACCACCAGCACATCGCCCTGGACGTGGTTCCTTTGGATTTCATCCAGAACCGCCAAGGCACGGCGGGCGACCTCAATGCCACGTTCGCCGCCAGTGGGCGCATTCCAGCCGGCATCGGCCAGCCAGCTCATATAGTCGTCAGGATATTCCTGCTGCGCTTGCGCGAAGGTCTTGCCCTCCCATGCGCCGAAGTCCAGTTCACGCAAGCCGTCGCGGATTCGCGGCTCCAGTTTGCATAAGTTGCACAGGGGCGCGACAGTGGCTTTGGTCCTGCGCATCGGACTGGCATAAATTCCCGCCCAAGGGTGGTTTTGGTAAGCATGGGCAAAATCCTCCGCCATGCGCTGCCCAGTTTCGGTCAGGTCCGGGTCGGAGCGGCCGCAATAGCCGCCATCCCGGCTGGCATCTGTTTCACCGTGGCGAAGCAAGTAAAGTTTTAATGTCATTGGTCTACCCTACTAGGTTGTTTTAATGGAAATAGCCATTCTTATTATCATTGGAACCGTCGTTTGGTTCTGGTTCGACAGCCTCAAAACCCGCGAGGCCGGCACCCGTGCCGTGCGGCGTGCCTGCGATGAGGAGGGCCTGCAGCTACTTGATGAGTCGATTTCCGTCATCAGCGTGAAGCCTGCAAGAAACGAGTATGGACGGCTGGTGTTGCAGCGGGTTTACCAGTTCGAGTTCAGCGAAACAGGGGAAAACCGACGCCGGGGCAGTGTGCATCTGCTCGGCCAGCAGGTGGTAATGCTCAATCTGGGGCTTAGGCTGGTGAAAAATGACCGGACGCTACATTGAAAGCGCCGCAAGTCATGCCCAAACCAAAGCACAGGCCACCAATACCACCGCCTCAGTAATTTCGATGCTCGCGCCTAGCGTATCGCCGGTACAGCCGCCCAGCCGCCGCAGCATCAGGACTCTTAGCCACCAGATGGTCAGGGCCGCCGCCAACAGCGGCCACGGACCTAGCATGAGAAGTGCGAAAGCCAAGGAAAACAGAGCCGCCAGCCAGCCGGCCAGGTGGGGGAGACATTCCGCCAAGGAACTGCCTAGGCCGCTAGGCCGCACGTAAGGCGTGGTCAGCAGCAAAATGGGGACGATGCTTCGTCCGATGGCGGGTGTCCATAACAACGGCATAAGATTGGAACGTCCGGCCAATTCCACCAATGACGCGAATTTCAACAACAACAGCAACAGGATGGCGGCCACCGCAATAGGGCCTGAATAGGGGTCTTGCATAATTCTCAGGCTGCGCTCCCGGCTACCTTGCCCGCCCACCCAAGCATCGGCACAATCGGCCAGCCCATCCAAGTGCAAGCCGCCAGTCAACCACACCCATGCCGTCAGTGACAGGGCGGAGGCTAAAAACGGTCCGGTCCCGGCCAAAAGCCCCTGCATCAGTATTAGCAATGCCCCAATCAGCAAACCCACCAGGGGATACCACACGACTGACCAGCCTTGGGCTTCGCGTGTAAAATGGATGCGCTGTGGAACCGGCAGGCGGGTGAGGAATTGTAAGGCTATTACCAAGGCATGGAATATCTTCACAGCCTGCCCCCGTGGAAAACTAAACGGCTAGGGTAGTCGTCTTTCTGCTCAATCCGGGTCATGCCGGCATAAGGCACATGGAGGGAGAACAAGCGCTCTTCAGGAAATCCCAGCACTAGCCGAAGAATTGTGCGCAATACGCCGGCATGGGTAACCACAAGCCAATGGCCACCCTTCGCCGTCTCTAGCAAATCCTGCCAGGCATCGGCTACACGGGCCTCGAAAGCGTGGTAATCCTCGCCTCCAGGAGCTGGATTGAAGCTCGGGCTGCGCTGGAATTCGAATAGCTGCCCGCCTTCTTGACCATACAAATCGCTCCAGCTTCTCCCCTCCCAAGCACCAAAACCCAACTCCCGCAAGCGTTCGTCAAACTTCAATGCAAGTCCGTGGAACTCGCTAAGCTCCTCGGCGAAAGCCGCACAACGAAGCAGGGGCGAACTGACCACACCTTGCCAGGGAGGTGGCGCCCAAGCCAGAACGTTGCGCATTTGCGACCAGCCTCTTTCGGTCAGAGGTGCATCGAATGCAGCGCCCAGGCACAGGCCCGGTGCCGCTTCGCCATGGCGCAATAGGTCAATGGTTGTCATTCTGTGGGAATCCCCGCCTCGGTGAATGTGGCCATTTCGCCATGCAAGGCACAGGCGGCGCGCAGGATCGGCAAGGCCAGCGCCGCACCGCTGGCTTCGCCCAAACGCATGGAAAGGTCAAGGATAGGCTTGGCATCCAAGGCATCCAGCACCCGTCGGTGTCCGGGTTCGGCAGAGCGGTGGGAAAATATCAGCCACTCAGCGCAAGCTGGCCGCAAATTAAATGCCAGCAGCGCGGCGACACTGCTAATGAAGCCATCGACCAGAGTAGGCAGTTGCAAGGCTGCGGATTGCAAATAGGCACCGACCAAGGCGGCAATCTCGAAGCCGCCCAAGCGGCGGAGGATTTCCATAGGCTCATGCAAACCGGCGGCATGGTTCCGCAATGCCAGTGTGATCACCCCGCGCTTATGCGCAACACCCGCATCATCCAGTCCCGTACCCGGCCCGGTGAGCGCATCCGGCTCGGCATTGAGCAAGGCGCAGGCCATGGCGGAGGCCGATGTGGTGTTGGCAATGCCCATCTCCCCGCCCAGAAAAACTTCAGCACCGTACTCAATAGCCCGCTGTGCGGCTTCCGCTCCGGCGGACAATGCGATTGCCAGTTGGCTTTCGTTCATGGCCGCTTGCTTCACGAAGTTGGCCGTGCCGTTGCCTGCACGGGCAATAATGATCTCCTTGCAGTTTTCCAAAGGTTCTGCAACGCCCACATCCACCACTTCCAGGCTGGCCCCTAGATGACGTGCAAGCACACTAATTGCCGCACCGCCGTGGACGAAGTTGCGCAACATCAACCGCGTAACCGCCTGCGGAAAGGCCGACACGCCTTCTTCGGCAATGCCGTGGTCGGCGGCGAACACGCTGATCCAAACCCTGTCCACAGCCGGCTTTGTCTTGCTTTGCATCGCCGCCAGTTGCACCGCCAAATCCTCCAGCCTCCCCAAGGAGCCGGGTGGTTTGGTCAGTCGGGACTGGCGTTCCAAAGCTTGGTAACGGATTGTGGAACACGGAGATTTAATTTCTGGTATTGTCCAACTCATCACATGTCCTTTAAAATTTGCGGCAAGCCGGCGGCGACCCATACCACCCTGTCACAGATACGCGCCAAATCTTGGTGCAGCCATCCGGCTTCATCGACAAAACGGCGCGCCAGAGGATTGTCGGGGACTATGCCTAGCCCAACTTCGTTGCTGACGAGGCAGATGGTGCCAGGCAAACCGTGTAGACTATCCAGCAAGGCGGTTCGCTCTTGGTGAAATCGCTCATCGCCTTGCGCCAGCACATTGCAAAGCCAGAGGGTCAGGCAATCCACAATGAGGCAGCGATTGAGATCGGCATGGGTTTGCAGTGCGTTGCCAAGTGCGCAAGGCTCTTCAACAGTCAGCCAGTCCGGCGGTCGGTGTTCGCGGTGGCGGGCTATTCGAGTTGACATTTCTTCATCACCAGCCCAGCCGGTGGCTATGTAGACGGTTTTTTTCCCCGATGCTAGGGCTAGACTTTCGGCATAGCGGCTCTTGCCAGAACGGGCACCGCCAAGAATTAGAATAAGCAATGACTCCATCCATTTATTAAGTGTTAGATTATTATATCAAGCATTCCATGCGTAAACTCACCTAGATGACTTCGGGAATATCCAAATGCACGAGCAATTGAACCGCCTGTTAGCCTTGGCCGGTACCATCATCCTTGGCAAGGAGCGGCAAATCCGCTTGGCAGTGTGCTGCCTGCTGGCAAGGGGGCATCTACTCATTGAGGACATACCCGGCGTCGGCAAGACTACCTTGGCTCACACTCTAGCCCATTTGTTGGGCCTGAACTACCAGCGCATCCAGTTTACCAGCGATTTGTTGCCTGCCGATGTGATCGGCTCGTCCATCTTCGACGGACAAAGCCATAGCTTCAGATTCCAGCCTGGCCCCATCTTTCACCAAATGGTCCTCGCTGACGAGATCAACCGATCCACTCCAAAAGCACAAAGCGCCCTGCTGGAGGCCATGGAGGAACGCCAGGTGACAGTGGAAGGCGAGACCCGCGCATTGCCAGCCCCCTTTTTCGTCATTGCCACGCAAAATCCTCTCACCCAGATTGGCACTTTCCCCTTGCCTGAGTCCCAGCTTGACCGCTTTTTGATGCGCATTGAACTCGGCTACCCTGACCGGCGTTCGGAACGGGCATTGTTGAAGGGCGAAGAACGGCAAATTCTGCTGGAACGGACACCGCCCTGCCTGGATACCGAAATGCTCAAATCGATGCAGGATGACAGCCGGACCGTCCACGCCTCCGATGCCCTGCTTGATTATATCCAAGCGCTGATCCAACATACCCGTGAATCGGGAACCTACCAACTCGGGCTGTCGCCCCGCGCCGGGATGGCGGTGCTCAACGCATCAAGGGCTTGGGCCTACATGGACCGGCGCAAAGCCATACTGCCGGAAGACGTGCAGGCGGTGCTGTCTTCGGTCGCTGGCCACCGCCTAAAGCTCGCCATGAGCGGCGCCACTGACTCAAGGGCGATAGTTGCCCCATTGTTGGCAGAAGTGGCCGTTCCCTGACATGGCAAAGTTTAGCCTCAATCCACGCCGTTTTTTCCAGGATAAAAAATTAACCGAGGGACTTATCGTCCTCACCCATCGGCGGGTCTTCATCATTCCGAACCGGCGCGGGTTGGGACTCTTATTTTTGCTATGTGTCCAACTCCTAGCCTCGATCAATTACAACAACAGCCTAGGATTCATCCTAACCTTCCTGGTGGGTGGCATCGCCACACTTGGCACATTTTACGGCTTCCGCAATCTGGCCGGACTTAGCCTCCGCGTCAGCCACCCAAATCCGGTATTCGCCGGCGATTTTGCGCGTTTCACGCTAGCCATCGACAATCCGACCCTAACGCTCCGCATTGCCGTCCGTGTCGGCTTCCGCCAAGGACCACAACATGAGTTGAATCTGCCCCCCGGCGAGAGCGTACCGGTCATTCTGGCCTTTGCGGCGACACAACGAGGTTGGGTGGATTTGCCCACCGTTGTTCTGTCCAGCGAATTTCCATTAGGAATTTTCCATGCCTGGTCACCTGTGGGGTTCAAGCAACGGGTGCTGGTGTACCCAAGGCCTGCCCCGGACCAGATTCCCTTCCCGGCGGCACCCGGCGGGGAAGGGGGATTCAAACACGCCACTGCCGACGATTTCTACGGTTTTCAAAGTTACCAACCAGGTGACCCCTTGCGGCGGATACACTGGAAAGGGGTGGCAAAAGGGCAGGGCGTGCATGTTAAGGAATACCGGGGGGAAGAGACCAGCCAGTTGTACTTGGATTGGCAGCAGACCCCAGGTTTCGACGCAGAGGCACGGCTAAGTCGATTATGCCGCTGGCTGTTGGATGCTGAAAAAGCGGGGACCACTTACGGCCTGCGCCTGCCTGGGACCGACATCAAGCCGTCTTCGGGTCAGGCACAGTTGCGCTTGTGCTTGGAAAGCTTGGCATTGTTTGGAATTTCTGGATGAACATTTTGCATTTTATCCATCAGAATGTCTATACCGTCGGGGGTTCTGAACTGGCCCCCGGTGTGCTGGCATACATCGTTCTGATTGCCGCCAGCGTAATCATCGCCATTACACTCATTGCCTTTTTTGTAAACTTACAGCACATCAGTTCATTCGGGGGCATCTACAAGTTGGCGGGGACCTTGGTAGTGGCCTGGGTCGCCTTGGCTTGGATGGGTTCCACTTACTACACTACCAAAATGGCCGACATCGCCTACCGGAATGCCGTCGCGCAGGCACAGCAGCAAGCCCGTAGCGTTGCGGATGACATCAACGATGCCATCACAATCCTGCGGGGCATCCCGCAAGTTATGGTTGCCGAGGACGTGGTTGACAAGCAATTGGAACGCTTCGGGCCAGAGGCCAAGGCATCCGCGTTGACTTATAATGATCGTAAGCAATTATGGAGCAGAACCCCCGCGCTTGCCAAACTCAACGCCTTCCTTAAGACTGTGGCAACCGTGCTCAACATAGATGTCATTTGGGTAATTAACGCGGCGGGCGATTGTATAGCCGCAAGCAATGTCGATGAAGCTACCAGTTTTGTAGGCACCAACTACAGCGAGCGCGAATATTACCAGCAGGCGCTCAGCGGGCATCCAGGCCGGCAGTATGCAATTGGGAAGGTAAGCAAGAAACCAGGGCTTTTCTATTCGCATCCAGTCCACGATGACCAAGGGCGCTTCATTGGTGCCGTAGTGACCAAGCGCGACATCGCGAAATTATCGCGTTGGACCAAACCGGTTAACGCCTTCATCACCGATTCGGAGGGCATCATTGTCTTGACTGGGGACAAGGCATTCGAATATCGCCGTTTGCCTGGAGCCGCCCAAACATCCCCACTCGCACGCGACCGGTCCCTACGCTACGAGCAGGCAAGCATCACACCTCTAGAAATCCTGCCTTGGGGAGACGGCCGTTATGCCGAACTCAATACCCTAGGCGGCAGACCCATGCCAATTATCCTAGCCTCGCAGACCGTTCCCGATGGGGGCATCACAGTCCATGTCCCGCTGCCCTTGCCTGAGATCGCCCGCCTCGAAAACGAACGGCCCTGGCTACTCCTGTTGATCGCCATTGCCGGCACGATGCTCATTGTCGCGGTGGTTGCCGTGGTGCTTTATTTACGCGCCAACCGCGAAGCACGGGATGCCGCCGAGAGTGCCAACCGGGCCAAGTCGGAATTCGTGGCCAATATGAGCCACGAAATCCGCACCCCCATGAACGGCATTATCGGCATGGCCCAATTGCTACTCGACTCGCAAATTTCCGGCGAGATGCGCGAATTCGCGAAAATCATCAACGACAACGGCGAATCGTTGCTTAAAATCATTAACGATATTTTAGATTTCTCCAAGATCGAGGCGGGCAAGCTAGAACTGGAAAAAATTGATTTCGACCTTGATGGCATCCTCGACCAAATCTCCGACACTATGTCGCTCAAGGCACATGAAAAGGGCCTCGAGTTTGTCTGCCTGTTTCAACAAGGGCTACCCTGTAGACTGTGCGGCGACCCCTGGCGTCTGCGCCAAGTCCTCATTAACCTAGTAGCCAATGCCATCAAGTTCACGTCCCAAGGGGAAGTTGTCGTTGAGGTCACACAAACCGCACAAAGCGAAAAAACGATTACCCTATGTTTCGAGATACGCGATACTGGCATCGGTATTCCAATCGACAAACTTAACTATCTGTTCTCGCCCTTTACCCAAGCCGATGGCTCGACGACACGCAAGTTCGGCGGCACAGGACTGGGCCTGTCGATTTCCAAGCGTCTAACCGCTGCGATGGGCGGTCAGATCAATGTCACTAGCGAGGAGGGGAAAGGCTCGACATTCCGCTTCACCGCCGTATTCGAGCGACCGTCCGGCACCGCTGGAATGCTTCGTCCACTGACCGAATCCGGGGATCTAAAGGGATATCGTGTGCTGGCGGTGGATGACAACGCGACGAACCGGAAACTACTGTCAACGCTCCTGCAAACATGGGCTTGCACATTTGCTGAAGCGGCCAGCGGCGCGGATGCGGTTGAGGCGTTGCAGGCGGCGGCGGCGGCTGGCAAGCCGTTCGAACTCGCCATCATCGACATGAACATGCCCGAAATGGACGGTGAGGCGCTGGGGAAGGTGATTCGCGGCGATTCCGCGCTTGCCATGACACGCTGCGTCTTATTGACATCCTCACCCCAGCGTGGCGATGCCGAACGGATGCGCCTTGCTGGTTTCGACGCTTACCTGACAAAACCCGTCAAGAAGGCATTGCTATATCGTTGCCTGAGCGCACTGCGGGCGGGCGTGTCGACGGAGACACCGCCCCAGTCGATTATTACGCACTTCACGATTGAGGAAATCAATCGTGACGGAAGCCGCATCCTACTGGTCGAGGACAACCCGGTTAATCAGAAGGTCGCCACCGCCATGCTGACCAAGCAGGGCCATCGGGTGGACGTGGCCTGCAATGGCCAAGAGGCGCTAAACGCACTTTCGCAAAAATCATACAAGCTAGTCATCATGGATTGTCAAATGCCAGTGATGGACGGGTTCGAGGCAACGCGCCGAATCCGCGCAGGCGAAGCAGGCATGGTCAACCGAAGCATTCCGATCATCGCGATGACAGCCAACGCTATGGCAGGCGACCAAGAGCAATGCCTCGCGGCAGGGATGAACGATTATTTAGCGAAACCTGTATCGAAAGACAAGCTCAACGCCAAAGTTGCATTATGGCTGGCAGATGACAACCTTGGCACCACGCACCCTACGCCAAAGGAGGCACTTTGACAAAAACTGCGGCAGATGACGGACCGCCAGTGGAACCCGGCCCCTTCCGCCCGCCGGAACTGGTGGAAATAACTTCCTTGGACGGTGGCCCGCGCCTAGACGTGCGCTACGCCACGGCTAATAACTTTATCGGCAGGCCGGTTTACCGTGAGGCACGGGTTTTCCTGCAAAAACCAGCGGCAGAAGCGTTGTTGCGCGCACATGCCCGGTTGCGACCGCTAGGGCTCGGCTTGCTGCTATTCGACGGCTACAGACCTTGGTCGGTCACCAAACTGTTTTGGGACGCGGTCAGCGGAGACCAGCGCCTGTTCGTCGCCAACCCTGGCCAAGGCTCACGCCACAACCGTGGCTGCACAATCGATCTAAGCCTATACCATCTAGACACTGGGCAGGAAGTCGCCATGCCCAGCGCATTCGACGAAATGAACGAGAAAGCCTACCCGGATTACCATGGCGGCACGGCGCAAGCGCGGTCCATGCGTGATTTGCTGCGGCAGGCGATGGAGGCGGAACGGTTTACCGTCCACCCGCGTGAGTGGTGGCATTTCGATTGCTACTGCTGGCAAGAGTATGGCATCCTTAATTTGGATTTCTCGGAAATTATGCCATAGCATTTTCGGAAATCGCCTTAGGCCACCTCAGCTTGAACTTCTGCCCACCCGTCAAACAAACATGGACAACTTTACCCCATCCGACCTTAAAACCATCCTGCACTCCAAGCGGGCCAATATTTACTATCTTGAACGTTGCCGGCTGCTAGTCAATGGCGGGCGGGTCGAATTCGTCACCAACGAGGGCAGGCGCTCGCTTTACTGGAACATCCCCATCGCCAATACCACGACTGTCATGCTAGGCACGGGCACTTCGATAACCCAGCAGGCAATGCGGGAACTGGGCAAGGCCGGAGTGATGGTGGGGTTTTGCGGCGGCGGAGGCACCCCGCTTTACAGTGTCAATGAAATGGATGTGGAAATCGCATGGTTCAGCCCGCAGAGCGAATACCGCCCCACCGAATACCTGCAAAACTGGGTGCGGTTCTGGTTCAGAGATGAATTGCGTTTGCAAGCGGCGAAAATGATTCAGCGCACACGTTTGGAGCGCATTGAGCAGCAGTGGTCTGGCAACCGCACACTGGCCGAAGGCGGTTTTGCCGTGGAAAAGGCACGCTTACAGGCCGCGCTGGGCGAATCCAAGCAGACGCTGGAATCAATGCCAGACAATCAGACCTTGCTGGCGGAGGAAGCCCGCCTGACCAAAAAACTGTTCAAATTGGCTGCACAGGCGGTCAAATATGGCGACTTCACACGGGCCAAGCACGGCACTGGCACCGATCCGGCCAACCGCTTTCTCGACCACGGCAATTATCTGGCCTACGGTTTAGGCGCGACGGCCACTTGGGTTTTAGGTTTGCCGCATGGTTTGGCCGTGCTGCACGGCAAGACCCGGCGTGGTGGCTTGGTGTTCGATGCCGCCGATTTGGTCAAGGATGCCGTCATCCTGCCGCAAGCCTTCATCTCGGCGATGCGCGGCGATGACGAACAGACCTTCCGCCAAGCCTGCATTGATGCCCTCGCCCAGACTGAAGCGCTGGATTTCATGATCGACACATTGAAAGAGATAGCGCTTGAACTGGGAGAGAAGGCCGCATGAATGTGTTGCTGATTTCCCAATGCAGTAAAAACGCCCTCACCGAGTCGCGGCGCATCCTCGACCAGTTTGCCGAACGGCGCGGCGACCGCACTTGGCAGACCGCCATCACCCAACAAGGGCTGGAAACCCTGCACCGCCTGTTGCGGAAGACCGCCCGCAAGAACACCGCCGTCGCCTGCCACTGGATACGCGGCAAAGACTACAGCGAACTGCTGTGGGTCGTCGGCGATGCCCGCCAGTTCAACGAGCGGGGTGCCACCCCTACTAACATCACCGAGCGGGATGTGCTGCGGGCCGGCGATGAAAATGACTGGCATACGGCTGAAATTATCAGGTTGTTGGCGGCTCTGGCAGCGTTGTTTCATGATGTCGGCAAAGCTAATCTGGCGTTTCAAAACAAATTGACCAGCAAGAAACCCATTGCCGATGCCTACCGGCATGAATGGGTGTCGTTGCGGCTGTTTGAGGCATTTGTCAGCGAGGATAAAAGCGACGAGGGGTGGTTGGGGCGCTTGGCAACATTGGCGGAGCAGCCGGACAGTTTGATGGATCAAATCACCGCCCGGTTGGCCCGCGATGGTATGCAAGAACCAACCCCTCGCAGTCCATTCAATGCCCGCCCCAAACCCATGCCGCCGTTGGCGCAACTGGTCGGCTGGCTGATTGTCAGCCATCACCGGATGCCTACGCAGTGGGGAGCTGAACTAAACAAAGGTGTTCTTGAAAATTTGCCCGCCAATATCTCCGCCAATTGGTGCGGCGCTTGCCAAGGCAAGCAAGAAGCGGAAGATAAAAGCAAAAAAGGCAAAGATCAAGCGGACAAAGCGGCCTGTTGGACATTCAAAGCCCTGCCACTCGACAGCCGCGAATGGCGGCGACGCGCCAGCCGGACGGCACAGGCTGTCTTAAAGCATCCAAGCCTTGCTAACAGTGGCTCGGGCTTGCTCGACAACCCCTATGTCGTCCACCTGTCTCGTTTGGCGCTGATGTTGGCCGATCATTACTATTCGAGCCAGCCTAGCCATGATTGTTACGGCGATGCGGCGGTTAAAGCCAGCAAGCCGCTGTATGCCAATTCGCACTGGGTCGATGACAAAAAACAGCCAAAGCAGCGTTTGGACGAGCATTTAATCGGCGTGGAAGTCAACGCCCGAAAAGTCGTCCGCAGTTTGCCCAATCTGGCTGAACAACTGTCACGCATCGCCCGCTACAAAGGCTTGCGCCAACGAAGTAAAGACAAGCGCTTTCGCTGGCAAGACCGCGCCTTTGACTTGGCGGAAAGTGTGCGCCTCAAATCGGAAGCGCAAGGATTCTTCGGCGTGAATATGGCATCAACCGGCTTTGGCAAAACCATCGCCAATGGGCGGATTCTCTATGCCTTGGCCGACCCGCAGCTAGGGGCGCGTTTCACCATTGCCCTAGGGCTGCGCACCCTGACTTTGCAGACCGGGGATGTATACCGGGACGAGTTGGGGCTAGGCTCTGACGTGTTGGCAGTGATGGTAGGCGGCGGGGCGTCTATTCGTGACTTGCACGACATGCGGAAACAGGAGGAAAGCAAACAGGCTCAAGCGGGTGCCGAGTCCAGCGCCGAACTGTTGCCGGAGGATCAGGGCTATGTGCATTTTGACGGCAGCCTGGAGGACGGCCCGTTAAACCGTTGGTTGGAAGGCGACCCAAAAGACCGGCAAAAATTCAAGCGCAACATCAATGCGCAAAAACTGCTTAATGCTCCCATTCTTGCCTGCACCATCGACCACTTAATGCCCGCCTGCGAAAGCGGTCGTGGTGGCCATCAAATTGCACCCATGCTACGGTTGATGACCTCCGACTTGGTGTTGGACGAACCCGACGACTTCGATATAGCCGATTTACCCGCCCTGTCCCGCTTAGTCAATTGGGCTGGAATGTTAGGTAGCCGGGTGTTGCTGTCTTCGGCCACTTTGCCGCCCGCGCTGGTGGAAGGTTTGTTTGAGGCTTATTGGGCAGGCCGTCGCGTTTATCAGGCCAACCGGGGCATTCCCGGTCAGCCGGTCAATGTTTGTTGCGCGTGGTTTGACGAATTTGAAGCCCCCGCCACCAGCGACCATGCCACCCCACTCAGTTTCGCGCAAGAACACGGTGCGTTTGTCACTAAACGCATCGCCAAGCTTGCGGCCCAAGAAATGCGCCGCCGTGCCGAAATCCGCGCCCTGCCCATCGCTACCGGCCAGCCGCGAGCCGTGCTGTGCGCAGAATTCGCCAAGCACTTGCGGGAACAGGCACACACCTTTCACGCACTGCACCGCAGCGAACCAGACCCGCATAGCGGCAAGCGCGTCAGTATTGGTTTAATCCGCATGGCGCACATTGACACCCTGGTGGAAACCGCCAAGGTACTTTATACGCAAGGGGCCAGCCCTGGGCATCATATCCACTTATGTATTTATCATTCACGGCATCCATTATTGGTGCGTTCGGGCATCGAAAACTGCCTAGATCGTCTGCTCAACCGCAAATCGGAAAACCAAAATCCGCAGGCATTGTTCGATAAGCCGCAGCTGCGCAGCTTGTTGGATAGCAGCCCGGAACCCGAACATATCGTCATTGTGCTGGCGACCGCCGTGGCGGAGGTCGGACGCGACCACGATTACGATTGGGCTATCGTCGAACCCTCCTCGGTGCGCTCCATCATTCAACTGGCGGGCCGCCTCCGTCGCCATCGCACAGGCGCATGCACCCACCCTAACTTATGCTTGCTGGACACCAATCTGAGCCATCTGGAAAATCCGGGCAAACCGGCGTTTTGCCATCCGGGTTTTGAAAGCAAAGAATTCCTGCTGAAAACCCATGTGTTGACCGAACTGCTAACCTCTGAGCAACTGGCAAGGATTGATGCCTCGGCCCGCATTTGCGAACGTCCCGAATTGCAGCCTGAGCGCAACTTAGCCGATTTGGAGCATGACCGTCTGCGCGACTTGATGCAAAAAGGCGAGAAGCAAAACGCCGTCTATTTATGGTGGAGCACCCGCGCCCACCTCTGCGGCGAATTGCAGCGCAACCAGCCGTTCCGTGACGATAAAGAAGGCCATCGACGCTTTGTGTTGCTGCCGGACGAGCATGATAAGATTCAGTTTTACCGGCTGGAAGAACCGGGCGAACCGCCCACTGACCAGAGCCAATTATTCCACACGATCAATGCAGAACAACTTGAGTCCGGCCCTCGCATCAGCTTTTTTGGCGAACCGGACTACCTAGCCGCACTGGAAGCCTTGGCGGAAAACCGGGAAATGGAACTTAAAGACTGCACCATGCGTTTCGGCATGGTCGATCTGCCGGGACGGGAAGGCAATGAGGAATGGCAATACCACCCGGCACTGGGTTTTACCCGTCGCGGTTAAATTTTGGATGCTATATTCAGAGAACACAGGCACAATGCTACATTTTCCCTTGCGAAGCACGTTTTCAGTTTGAGCCAAAACCATGATTGTAGCCCATCATTCCGGCCATGGAAGCCGGACAAATTGGCAGGATAGCCGATTTGCTAAAAGCGGGTTAGAATGGCTTACTTATAGTCTTACTAAATCGGAGTCAGCTATGACCATCACCACCGCAACCCTATCCAGCAAAGGGCAAGTGGTTATCCCCAAAATCATCCGCGACCAGCTGCATTGGGAAAGCGGCCATGAACTCATCATCGAAACGACCGAGTCCGGTGTGTTGTTGAAAGCGAAATCGGCAGTGAAGACACGCAGGCTGGAAGAACTGCGCGGTTTTCTCCAATCCAATGCCTCTCCTGTGCCGATTGAAGCGCTTTGCAAACCCGTTGAATATGGCACGGATTGGGAAGAATCCGAGCAGCGCAGTCGATGATCGCGCTGGACACCAACATGCTCGTGCGGCTAGTGACCAACGATCCACCCGTGCAGGCGGATATTGCCGAAAACTTGCTCAAAACCCATAGTGCCCTGATTACCCGCACCGTGCTGCTGGAAACTGAATGGGTTCTGCGCTTCAGCTACAAGCTGCCTCGTGAGCGTATCCATGCCTTTTTCGCGTTGTTGCTCCAAACAGCAAATGCGGTGATCGAAGACGAACAGGCCGTGGCGCGGGCGCTAGACTGGTATGCCAAAGGCGCGGATTTTGCCGATGCGCTCCATCTGGCGGCCTGCGGCTCCGCCGTGATGCACACCTTTGACCGGGGGTTTTGCAAAACGGCGAGGGAGGCAGGCATCACGCCGGGTGTGCGGGTGTGGCTGGTTTGATGGTTAGGACTTACGTAAAAACGTCTGCCAACACCGTTCGCCCTGAGCTTATCGAAGGGTGAACGGCACCTGCAAAGCCCCTTCATGCTTCGACAGGCTCAGCACGAACTGAGCTTTGCGTAAGTCCTAATGGTTTGTGAATAAAGGATAAACGGGGCTTCGTGCCCCGTTTTTTGATAATCTGCCTGTGCGGCAGTGGAAAAACAGTCATTTAGCGAGATGTAGCGCAGCTATTTCTAAGCTACCTATTCGGTAGACTTGACATTATCGCATTAAATAGAGACTATATGGGCTGGAATTATTTTTTCATTAGTGAAATTTAGCGTAGCTAGGTATTGATAAATTTTTTGCCTGCTTGTATGATGCACAAAAGTCGAAGGCCAAGGCTGCTACCAACAACCTTGGCCCTCAAAACCAACAAACTCTCGTGCCTAGCGAGACCCAATCGCCCGGTTATGGCGATAAGGAGGGTGCAACGGTGTTCGGCAAGCATCACGCCAGAAGAGTGTAATGCAAGCCGCCCCGAGGCTTATTGCTTCGGGTTGTCATTATAGCGCATATTCCCCAGCCCGACACACTCATCATGAAAGGAGCCTCTGTCCGTGAGTCAAACCCTGCCACCCGCCCTACACGGGCCGATTCAAAGCACCATCCAAGCTTTCCTGCAAGAACGCCTGCAAACCAAGCTAGACGAACTTAAGGAGGGCGAAGACGAGAAACGCCAAAAGCACCTAGATGCCTATCATCCCCAAACATGGATCGCCGATGCGGCGCGGCGAGTCGGTCAAATACAGCAAGTCAGCCATGCCTTGAAATACACACACCCTGATGCGCGAGGTTCCAACTTGTACTCTGCGGGCAACCCACAAGCAGGCGAGTGCGCCATTGGCACACACACACTGGGCGATGGGAAAAAACCGGATGTCGTAGGCAATGCCGCCGCGCTTGATGTCTATAAATTCTTACGCCTTGAAGTGGAAGGCCAAACGCTGCTGCAACGTGCCATTGCCAAAGACCCCGCACTGGCGGCGGCATTTTCCGACGATGCCGAAACCTCAATGGCATGGATGGATGCTTTTGCAACTTTAGTCGAACCCAAAGGCCAGCCAGCCTCCCACACCCTCGCCAAGCAAGTTTACTGGCCGTTGGAAAGCGGAGGCTACCACTTGTTGGCGCCGCTGTTCCCTTCCAGCCTAGCCGGTGCCGTCTGGCACAGCATCCGCGAAAGTCGCTTCTCCGATTCCGCTAAAGCGGCACGGGATGCCCGACGGGAAGGCAAGCCACACCGCGAAGGCTACCGCGACTACCCCAATTTCGCACTGCAAAAGTTTGGCGGCACAAAACCGCAAAACATCAGCCAGCTTAACAGCGAACGCTACGGCGAAAACTACCTGCTCGCCTCGCTGCCGCCAAGCTGGCAATCCGCAGCCATCCGTGCGCCACTGTGTGTGAAAAGCGTGTTCAGCGGCAAATTCGGCGGTATTTTTGGTTCCCGCTCCAATGTTCGCAGCCTGACCGATAAGCTGAAAAAATTTTTATTGGCCGTGCAAAAACGCAACAGCACGATAGACATCCGCGACGAACGCGACGAATGGCTGGGCCAGTTGTGTGACGAACTATTGAACTACGCGGCGACGCTGCACGAATTGGCCCCCGGCTGGACTAAAGACCCGGATTGCCAACTCAACCCCGCCGAGCAATGCTGGCTGGACCCTGGCCGTGCCGAAGCCGACCCTGAATTTGCCGCGCAGTATCGTCGTGGCGACTGGCAGGACGAGGTGGCCCGGAGCTTTGGCATCTGGCTCAACAGCCGCCTTGACACGAAAAAGATGCACTTTGACCAATCTGCTGCCGCCCACTGGGCCAAGGCCATCGAACGGGAACTGGGCATGTTCCGCTTGGAGATCGGCCATGACTGAGTTAAACGCCGTTTTATTTTTGCCCAGGTTGCAAGTGCAAAACGCCAACACCATCACCGGCCCGCTGAGTTGGGGTTTTCCCTCGCCGACGGCCTTCACCGGCTTTGCCCATGCGCTGGAACGTCGTTTGGCAGAATCATGGGGGCAGCGTTTTACCGGTGTGGGCATCGTCTGCCACCAGTTCGATCCGCAGGTTTCCCACCCCAACAAACGCGCCCATAAAGTCTTTTGCCTGACCCGCAACCCGGTTTACGCCGGGTGGAAAAAGTTTGAGGACAAACCCTCGGCGCTGGTCGAAGAGGGTCGCGCCCACATGGAAATTAGTTTATTAATCGGTATCCGCGACTACCTCAACGAAGACGACTGCCGCGATTTTGCCGCGGCCGCGCACCATGCAGTTCAAGGCATGAGGCTGGCCGGTGGTAGCATCCTGCCTAGACGCCAAGGCAAGCGTTTTGAAGCCCAATGCCTGACGGTCGCCTCAGCCGCCGAAGACAGGCGCGCTCAATTCCGCAAGTTGCGCCGCCAATTACTGCCCGGTTTCGCCTTGGTGCAACGGGAAGACTTCCTCGCCGCTCGGCTGCTGGAACTGCGCAAGGAAAACGGCGAAGCCCACGCGTTGGATGCCCTGCTCGACCTGTGCAGCCTGCACCACGAGCCGCCGCCACAGACCCCCGAAGTGCCGGATGCCGAACAAAAAGAAGACATGTACGATGACGTGGGTGACTCCGTTGCAGAATCGACAACCGACAAATCCGGCTGGACCATCCGCAAACGCCCCGGTTGGCTGGTCCCCCTGCCTATCGGCTATGCCGGCATTTCCGACCTCTACGAACCGGGCCAAGTTGCCAATGCCCGCGACAATGCCACCCCGTTCCGCTTCGTCGAAAGCCTGTACTCGCTAGGCGAATGGGTCAGCCCGCACCGCATTGACAGCCTGCAAGCCCTGCTCTGGCGCACCGAGGCCGACACCGCCACCGGCATATACCGCTGCGTCAACGCCTATGCCGAGACGCTTTGAGCCTCCCTTCTCCCGCCGGGAGAAGGGCCGGGGATGAGGGCAATGCTGTTTAATTAAGATTTCCCCCGTCATTCCGGCAGGGATTGCCGGAATCCAGATTACATGGATGGCACGCGCCTAGGATACCCCTGTAGCCTAGGTTCCGGCGGTCCATTAAGGAATGACGACTTGATTCAACAGCATTGAGGGATGATGACCATTTAAATTTAAACAATACACACACCCTAAGGAAAACCGCTATGGCTAAAACCGAACCACTGAAAACCGCCTCCGTGCTCGCCTTTGAACGCAAGCTCGACCCCTCCGACGCGCTGTTCAGCGCCGGAAGCTGGGACGACCGCGACCACGGCAGCCAATGGCCCGCCGTGACCGTGCGTGAAAAATCCGTGCGCGGCACCATCTCCAACCGGTTGAAAGATAGAGACCAAAACAACACCGCCAAGCTGGATGCAGACATTCAACAGCCCAACCTGCAAACCGTCGATGTCGCCACCCTGCCCAGCGATGCCGACACCCTGCGCGTCCGCTTCACGCTGCGCGTCCTAGGCGGTGCGGGTGCGCCGTCGGCCTGCAACAACGCCGACTACCAGCAAAAGCTGCAAACCACGGTAAAACAATACGTCGAGCAAATCGGCTTTGCCGAACTCGCCAGCCGCTACGCCGTCAACCTCGCCAGCGGCCGCTTCCTGTGGCGCAACCGCGTCGGCGCGGAACAAGTCGAAGTGCTGGTCAGCCCACTGGCACAGGGCCAACCCGGTCCGGCCTGGGGTTTCGACGCACTCAGCTTTTCGCTGCGCAACTTCGACGTGCCGCAACCGGCGGAAGCCAAACTGCAAGCCTTGGCGAAGGTGATTGAACAGGGGCTGTCCGGCAGCGACTACGTCCTGCTTGATGTGATTGCCTACGCCCGCCTCGGCGACGGCCAGGAAGCCTACCCCTCGCAGGAACTCATCCTCGACAAGGGCGACAAGAAAGGCCAAAAGAGCAAAACTCTCTACACCGTTGCCAACGTGGCCGCCATCCACAGCCAAAAAATCGGCAACGCCCTGCGCACCATCGACACTTGGTATCCCGACGACGAAGGCGCGAATCTCGGACCAATCGCCGTCGAACCTTACGGCTCCGTCACCTCGCAAGGCAAAGCCTACCGCCAGCCCAAGCACAAAGCCGATTTTTACAACCTACTCGACAACTGGGTGTTGCATGACAAACCCCCTGCCAAGGTCGGCGACCAGCACTATGTAATCGCCACGCTGGTGCGCGGCGGTGTGTTCGGCGCAAGTGACAAGGACTAAAGCCATGGACGCCTATCTGGATATTACCCTGTTGCCAGACCCGGAGTTCCCCCCCGCCATGTTGATGAACGCCCTGTTCGGCAAGCTGCATCGCGGACTGGCCGGGCTGGGCGGGCAGGGCATAGGCGTGAGTTTTCCCGATGTCACGGGCACGGCTTTGGGTGGGCGTTTGCGCCTGCACGGGCAAACAGCCGACCTCGAAAAGCTTATGGCCTCGGCTTGGCTGGCGGGGATGCGCGACCATGTCGAACTCGGCACGGTTGGCGCGGTGCCGTCCCACACTGGGCACCGCATCGTCCACCGCGTTCAAGCGAAGAGCAACCCCGAGCGGCTGCGCCGCCGCATGGTGGCGAGAAAGGGAGTCGATATCGATGAAGCGAGGCAAGCGATACCCGACAGTGCGGCGGAAACCTTGCGCCTGCCTTATTTGGTCTTGAAAAGCCAAAGCACCGGTCAGCAATTCCGCTTGTTTATTGAGCATTTGCCCGTGCAAGAGCACCCAGTGGAAGGTACGTTCAGTGCCTACGGCCTCAGCCCCACGGCCACTGTGCCTTGGTTTTGAACCCTTATTTTTTGGCATCCAAATAAACCAATACGGATCAATTGGTTAGAATAGGCTGTAAATTTTTGGCCTAAGTGCGGATTTGCACAAAATTTCTTTAACAATTAGACTATTGTCGGTAGATTGCTCTACTTCACTGCCGCACAGGCAGCTTAGAAACTACGCCTAGGCGCGGGGCTGTCTAGTGAAATCTTCACTGCCGCACAGGCAGCTTAGAAAAAACCCAATTGGAGACCGCCATGCCTGAACGTCTTCACTGCCGCACAGGCAGCTTAGAAAGGGCGATGGGCGGCGACGGGCAGACCCTCATCCTTCACTGCCGCACAGGCAGCTTAGAAATCGGTCGGGTAGGCATAGCGGGAGAATCCGCCCTTCACTGCCGCACAGGCAGCTTAGAAAACCTACTCGGCAGGGGGATGCACCGCAGGCGCCTTCACTGCCGCACAGGCAGCTTAGAAAGGGTAGTGGCCCGTCATGGTTCCTCATGTGTACTTCACTGCCGCACATGCAGCTTAGAAACCTCGGGACCACGATCGGACACCACCATTTCCCTTCACTGCCGCACAGGCAGCTTAGAAACGTAGATGAATTGACAGAGGAGCAGATTGCCGACTTCACTGCCGCACAGGCAGCTTAGAAAGGCTGGGTGGATGATGTCAACCCGCGCTACGACTTCACTGCCGCACAGGCAGCTTAGAAATTATGAGAATGTGATTGCGGCGGATGAAACGACTTCACTGCCGCACAGGCAGCTTAGAAAGATACAAACATCACATTTGTGCTCCAAGGTGCTCTTCACTGCCGCACAGGCAGCTTAGAAAAATCCGGGTCGCACCTTGGAGGACGAATGTAATCTTCACTGCCGCACAGGCAGCTTAGAAAAAACGTCATTGGACGCACCACGGCAAAACGATCTTCACTGCCGCACAGGCAGCTTAGAAAAGAGCCGGATAAATCAGCGTGTCCGGGTGAACCTTCACTGCCGCACAGGCAGCTTAGAAACAAAAGCGGCCTGGGGCATCCCGGCTGAGATTCTTCACTGCCGCACAGGCAGCTTAGAAATGGAATGCCTGCATATCGTCGGCGATGTAGCCCTTCACTGCCGCACAGGCAGCTTAGAAAATGAGGGAAGTCGAGGCGGAGGGGGAGTCGTCCTTCACTGCCGCACAGGCAGCTTAGAAATGCTTCAACAGTTGGCATAGCAATCAAGTTTCCTTCACTGCCGCACAGGCAGCTTAGAAAGTCAGTGTCGCTCCGGCATCGCGGCCGCGCAGCTTCACTGCCGCACAGGCAGCTTAGAAACCCATCGCATTGCAATACCGCGCCAATGCAGGCTTCACTGCCGCACAGGCAGCTTAGAAACAATGGTTGCGCGGATTGAGGCATTTAGGGCAACTTCACTGCCGCACAGGCAGCTTAGAAAATGTTCGTCAGTTCCACGGAATGCTCATGCCCCTTCACTGCCGCACAGGCAGCTTAGAAAAGCACAACCTATGCCTAGCAACGTCCTGAATCTCTTCACTGCCGCACAGGCAGCTTAGAAACGCCGAAAACATGCCAAAATGCCTGTGGTTGACCTTCACTGCCGCACAGGCAGCTTAGAAAGTGACAAGCAAGCCGGAAGCAATTATACCTACTTCACTGCCGCACAGGCAGCTTAGAAAGTGAACGCAGCCAAGCGGCGAAAGACGAGTTCCTTCACTGCCGCACAGGCAGCTTAGAAACGCCGAACGGATCAACGACGCTTGATACCTCAACTTCACTGCCGCACAGGCAGCTTAGAAA
This sequence comes from uncultured Methylococcaceae bacterium, assembly GCA_903934875.1. Taxonomy (GTDB): domain Bacteria; phylum Pseudomonadota; class Gammaproteobacteria; order Methylococcales; family Methylococcaceae; genus Methylumidiphilus. The sequence continues at coordinate 2,948 of CAIZPP010000118.1, read as the reverse complement.
TCAGCCAATCGGACCGCAAGACCAGTGAGAACCTTCACTGCCGCACAGGCAGCTTAGAAATCAGTGGGGTTGATGAAAATAGCCTCGGCATGCTTCACTGCCGCACAGGCAGCTTAGAAAATATTGGTCCATCAATTCGCCGCTACGCCGCCCTTCACTGCCGCACAGGCAGCTTAGAAAAGTACAAATGTATGCAGACCGCGCTCTTTCGCCTTCACTGCCGCACAGGCAGCTTAGAAAGCCAAGAAAATACGGCCGATCTAAGCGACTCGCTTCACTGCCGCACAGGCAGCTTAGAAATTGGTGATTTGGTAGACATAGGGCCGGATCTTCCTTCACTGCCGCACAGGCAGCTTAGAAAGTGCATCGAACGGGCATTCAAATGTAAACACCCTTCACTGCCGCACAGGCAGCTTAGAAATTAGAAGTCTAGTGGCCACCGCATCCCACGCGCTTCACTGCCGCACAGGCAGCTTAGAAATCAGTCGCTACCCATGAGGCACTGGGCGTTTGCTTCACTGCCGCACAGGCAGCTTAGAAAGGTCGATGAATTGTCCCAAGTGCCATAAAATGCTTCACTGCCGCACAGGCAGCTTAGAAATCGAGGTGTTTAGGCTCAATCATCAGTGTGCCGCTTCACTGCCGCACAGGCAGCTTAGAAATGGGCGCAGATTGCAAAATGGACGCGCAAATGCTTCACTGCCGCACAGGCAGCTTAGAAACGGGCACAGGCACCCTTAAACATGGTCTGAAAACTTCACTGCCGCACAGGCAGCTTAGAAAGTTAACCAGAGCGACAATGTCGATGAAAAAGTCTTCACTGCCGCACAGGCAGCTTAGAAAGAGAGGGTCGGCATAAAACCGCGCGACACCTTCTTCACTGCCGCACAGGCAGCTTAGAAAGCTACTCCGACAACGCAACTTAAACCTTTAACCTTCACTGCCGCACAGGCAGCTTAGAAAGCGACGGACATTGATTTGACGGCTGCGGCAACCTTCACTGCCGCACAGGCAGCTTAGAAATTGACCAATCTGTTGTTGCTGACGAGTTCGGCGCTTCACTGCCGCACAGGCAGCTTAGAAAGTCGCCTCATCGCCTATGCGCGACAACGCTAGCTTCACTGCCGCACAGGCAGCTTAGAAAAAGATTGCCGCCATCCCGACCACGGAGGCCAGTCTTCACTGCCGCACAGGCAGCTTAGAAACGTTGATGCCGAGCCGCCGTGCCGCTTCAGCTCTTCACTGCCGCACAGGCAGCTTAGAAAATTACATCAGGCGGAAATAAATCCTACATTGGCTTCACTGCCGCACAGGCAGCTTAGAAATTAACCTAGGTAGTAATCAGTTTGATTTCTACCTTCACTGCCGCACAGGCAGCTTAGAAACTAAACGGCGATGCGGACGTAATCCGCCCATTCTTCACTGCCGCACAGGCAGCTTAGAAAAGCAAGCCGGGGGCAACAGCCCTAGACCCATTCCTTCACTGCCGCACAGGCAGCTTAGAAATTTATCCTGACTGATAGCCCGCCAGCGGTTCAACTTCACTGCCACACAGGCAGCTTAGAAACGATGGGAAGACGATGAAGATGTTGATGCTGTCTTCACTGCCGCACAGGCAGCTTAGAAAATAACCATATTCTCGAATTGAATTGGATGGATCCTTCACTGCCGCACAGGCAGCTTAGAAAAGCCCAGTTTACAACGTGCAAGCGGTCCCAGTTCTTCACTGCCGCACAGGCAGCTTAGAAATGTTGGTGTGTCAAAATATATTAGTTTGCGAACTTCACTGCCGCACAGGCAGCTTAGAAATACCCCAGATATGCGGCTCAATGGCCCGGTACACTTCACTGCCGCACAGGCAGCTTAGAAAGGAAGAAACTAGGTCTAATTACCAACAGAAGTCTTCACTGCCGCACAGGCAGCTTAGAAAATCTACGGAGCCACCCATGCAGCAGGTTACAACTTCACTGCCGCACAGGCAGCTTAGAAATGAACAATATCAATGCCCTGGTAGGTATAGGACTTCACTGCCGCACAGGCAGCTTAGAAAAGGCGGTTTTTAGGTTGCCGATGCTTGTCAAGCTTCACTGCCGCACAGGCAGCTTAGAAATCGTACTGGACGATTTAGCCGCCATCGTCATGCTTCACTGCCGCACAGGCAGCTTAGAAATTGGTGACAAAGCGATTTCCATCTCTCTGCTGCTTCACTGCCGCACAGGCAGCTTAGAAAGGGAGATATTTCATGCAAACGATAGCGCTTAGCTTCACTGCCGCACAGGCAGCTTAGAAATAAAACGCCCCCAAAAGCGCCGCCAGCGGCTCCTTCACTGCCGCACAGGCAGCTTAGAAATAACGAATCGACCAAATCAATGATGCCCGCCGCTTCACTGCCGCACAGGCAGCTTAGAAAATATGTGTCGCTATTCCGTCGAACAGCAAAATCTTCACTGCCGCACAGGCAGCTTAGAAACTGAATTAAAGCCTGCAAGCCTTCTAATGTGTGCTTCACTGCCGCACAGGCAGCTTAGAAAAGATTGGCGAATAAGCAAGAACTGCAAACCATCTTCACTGCCGCACAGGCAGCTTAGAAAAGCGCACTTCGCAGCCTAGGCAAGGTCCGCCTCTTCACTGCCGCACAGGCAGCTTAGAAAAAAAACGGGACACAGAACCTACCAATTGAACCCTTCACTGCCGCACAGGCAGCCTAGAAAGAATAACCTCGCTCCTACGCTCCATCCTACGCCTTCACTGCCGCACAGGCAGCTTAGAAAAAGCAAAGGACATCATAAAAATAGTTATTTTACTTCACTGATGTTACGCAGTCATCGCTAGAGGATGGCAACTTGTGGAGTGCGGCGACTCGTCGCCGCTGGACGCAAAAGGCGGCGACGAGTCGCCGCACTCCGTGCGCCCGTGATGGCGTACACATAGTACGGTGAGAGTCCGTA
>CAIZPP010000117.1 GCA_903934875.1 uncultured Methylococcaceae bacterium | reverse complement strand
CTGCCGCAAGCGGAAGCAACTGCCTTGGCCGTACTTGGCCAAAGTGATCGCCGAGCGCCGCAAGGGCAATCCCGCCCCACCCATGCCCGCCCCCGCTTGACCGGGAATTGGTCAAGCGTCAAAGGGGGGCTAAACGGTTACATAATGACAGTGTATAATACTGTTAAAGCGGAGGATTATATTTGTATTACCTTCAGAACTTTTGATACTGACCCAGAATTAAGTGCTATCCACTCTAAATTAGAAAAAGATAGATTTTTAGATAAGCTTGATAAGGGAGTTAAAGAAAGATTACAAAAAGAATTGTTTGAGAAGTTTATCGCCAAAATACGAGATAAATGCAAGGTTGGTGATATTGTGTACTGGAATTCTCGTTATTTTGGTTATTCTTCCGATACAAGTGAAATAACTGAGCTATTATGTGATTACAGCAAAGCAATTGTTATTAATACTACTGGTGATTGGTGGGGTTCCTGTGTTCTCGCCCCTCAACGTGAAATCCGTGCATTGAAATAACTCGTAACTCGCAAGGCGGTTTCGGAGCGGAGCGACAAACCACCGTGGGTAGGGTCCGTGTGTTAAAAAGCCAAGAGCGAAAGGAAAGAGCAAGAGCCACTCTTTTCTAGTCCGTCGCCCAACCCGGCGCTCAAGGGGACGCAGGGTTATGCTTTGGCCTGTTTTCCCCTAGTTCCGTCCGCCCGCGCCCCTTAGCTCGGGCGTTGGGCCATCAAATATGGAGGATCACGTAAATGCCAAACGACACAATACAGTCAGAAATATTTAATTACTTCGAACAACTCGTAACAATAGCAAAGAATCAAGAGTGGAAAAAAGATAGTCAATGGACAATCGGAATTAACGAATATTTAGCTGATCTTGGTCATAAATATGGTTACATTGTACACGCAAGTCAGTGCAAAAGTGCGCGTGCTTCTGAATGGCTCTATGATCATCACTGGCGTGAATATTCTGGAGATAATATTCTTATTCGCATGCCACTTGTTATGGAAATTGAGTGGGGTTTTGGTAAAGCTGGGATGTTTGAGAAAATACGTCATGATTTTTTGAAACTGGTTCAAGCGCGTGCTGATTTGCGAGTAATGGTATTTCAAGGTAATGGTATAGACAATATGACTGATAGTTTAATTCAGTACACAAAGCACTTTACTCAAAGTCAGACCGGGGATAAGTACATATTTGCAGGCTACGGATGGGATACGAAGCAAATGCACTGTCGTTTGTGGTCAAGGCCGTAAGGCGGAACCATGGACGGGTTCCGCCGAATGATGAAAAGCAGGGTAGCCGGGTCGGGCGCGTTTCTTTGCGTTGCGCCCGACAAAAGCGGAGAAGAGCCAAAGCCCTCGGTTCCCGGCCTTCTTCTCTCTGCCCCGGCCGCCCAACCGTTCGCTCAAGCGGACGCGGGGTTACTTTTTGGCTCCGTGGCAAGGCTTTCCCGCCGCGCCGCTTAGCTCGGGCGTTGGGCACTAGGGCGCTGTAATCGTCAGGCCAAAGGGCGGGCTTCAGCAAGCTGCACGGCCAACGG
>CAIZPP010000116.1 GCA_903934875.1 uncultured Methylococcaceae bacterium | reverse complement strand
TGACCGGTCCGGCACCCCCTGATTAACTGCAAAAACCCAGCGTCGCTTCGCTCCGACCGCCTGGCCGAATGGCCGTGGATTGGGTGGCCGAATCAGCGTGGACTAGGTGGCCGGATGCCCGTGGAATGGGTGGCCGAATGGCGTGGAATACACAGTCTTGCCGGGAGCTTGTTCAAACTCGGTCGAACCGCAGAGGCACGAGATCAAATTCTTCAAGCCATTAAACGCAGTGAATCGTTCGGCCATGCCACCCAGCCTTGGAATGCCTGGAACATCCTCAACGAGATTGAGGCCAGTGACGGCAATACCCAAGCCGCCGGAGAGGCCCGTCGCAAGGCGTTGGAACTATTCCTAGCCTACCGCCGCGACGGAGGTGAAAACCACCAAGCCAGTGGCTTTTTGTGTGCCGCTATCGCACCAGCCCTGTTGGCACAGGACCGCGACGGGGCGCAAAAGCTAATTGACGAAGGGCTACAGAAAACAGACAGGGATAATGAAAACGGATCGCATGTTTTCTTCGACACGCTAAATGCGATTGCCGCCGGCCAGCGTGATACCACCCTTGCCGACAACCCCGCCTTAAGCTACGACCAAGCCGTTGAGATCATCCTGTTGCTGGAAGCGTTGCGGGCGGTGGAGTAAACTGTGCATCAATGGAACCCAGAAGGCTGCTGGTCCTGCAAAAATGCGCGTAGTGATTGGCGTACCCCAGGTTTCATGCGTTTGGCCCTAGTCTGGTTGCCGAGGTCGGCGAGTAGCGACTTGAAAGGCGGCGAGCCGTTCTCCATTCCTCCCGCAATCCTAGTCAGGGTAGTCAGTGCTTCCCTTTGCACCGCCTCACTGTCATCCTGCAAGGCCGCCAGCAATGCCGTCACCGTTTCTTGTGTCGGTTGTTTGAACACGGATAGGCTTTGCGCCGCCGCTCTGCGCACTTCAGGGTCGAAATCCATGCGCAAAGTATTGCTTAGAATTTGTTCGGATTCGGGTGTGGGGAAGGCGCTTAACTGCTCCACGCCCCCCACTCTTTTCTCAGGGGCCGGGTCGTTGAGCGATTCGTGTGCTTTGGCCACTTGCTGATCGTTGTAGTGGGCCTCGTCCTCCAACTCTTCGGGCGTCGGCATGCGTGCGCCATGCCCAAGGGAGTCCATGGGCGGCGGAACGATAACAGGCTTGTTGTAGGCTGCGGGCAATGAGACTTCTTCACCATGCTCGCCTAATTTTGCGACAAACCAATAATAGGCCGCGTTGGCGGCAATGATCGCCGCAAGCAACAGCAATACTAACAAGACAGGTTTACGCATGGTCACACTGGCTGCTCCCGTGAATCGTCATTCAGAAAAAACGGCTTTCCACTTAAGGCGGGACATTTTATGGTTAAGCCGTTCGTGGTAGGCTTGTCGAACCATGAACGGCTTAACCATCCACCCTTCGACAAGCTCAGGGCGAACGGTTAAGCCTTTGGTATAACTGTCCCCTTAAGCGGGAAGCCCAAAAAAACAGGCCCCGTGGCGGGGCCTGCATGGTGCAAATAGCAACCGTCCAGCCTTGGAGTCTAGCCCACTGCTTAGGTCACCAAAGGTTTTTAAGGGGTATTGGTGATGATTACGCCAGTTGGCGCACCCGCATTCGGGTTGGATATCTTATTATGGGCGCAACTGACTTGATAATAGGTGTTGGCGACACTATTGCCTGATGTGTCAATGATAAGCTCATCGCCTAACACGCTGAATCCCGGCGTTCCTGACCAACCGGAGACAAAGCCGCCTGGAACATGATTCAGATTGAGGAGGGCGCGGATTTTCCACGCGACGGCATGGTCGGTGCAGGAGGTGTCGCCGGAGACACCAATCGCGCCAACTTTGATCTTGCTGCTGTTGTAAAGCGCCAAGCCGCCGCCAAACGTGTTAATCCCGCCAATGCGCTTGTTGTTCAGCGGGTCGGAATTAGTGGCAAAAGTTGCGGCATCGCCCAAGTAAGCCGTGGTGGCATCGACTGGATTGCTGAACGGGAGGTTGTTCAGGCTACCGCCAGGCAACGTCAAGCCATAGAGATTGCCCGAGGAGATGGAAAAGCCGTTCAAGCTGAAAGCATTGGCGGTATTGGCCTTTTGGGCGGAGATCACACGGCTGCCCAGCCAGGAATAATTGCCAATGTTGGCGTTACCGGCTTGGCCGGATGTGTTGATGACACCGCAGACCTTGCCGGTCTCGTCCACGGCGGTCACCCACATGGGCAGGCCATAGCCACCATTGTCCGCCGTGCCTACAACCGCCGAGACTGCGGCTGCGCCGCCTGCGTTGCCGAAGGCGGTAATAATGTCTGCGCATGATGCGACAGCGTTTTGGTTGGCAAATGCCAGAACTGCCGAGTTCAATGTAAACGAGAGTATGGTCAATTTTTTCATGTTCTACCTCTTAAGTTTTTTATTCGTTGGGGCTAATGCGCGTAAGTTTGATCTTAAATCCTTAAGACCAAGCGAACGGCGCTAATCTATCATGATTTTAAAACCCAAAACAATGTAAATATTACCGAATTGCCGGATTTGGGATGAACAGGGTGCTGCCCATTGTATGCACTTGAAGGTACGCGCAGCGTGCTCTACTTGGTATGGCTTTCATCGTCGGGGGTGCAAACAAATTTGCGTGGATGTTGGGATTGCAGGGTGTGCGAGTAAGCAGGCATTTTATCATCGTGTCATATCCATCATTGTGTGTGGCATATGGCTCAAAAATAAAGATGGGTAGTACTGCTTTATTATTCTCAGTTGCAATATCCAAACCCCTGATTTAATGATTATATTGATTGCTACTTTGTATGTGGCATAGCTTTTGCTGAATAGTGTAGTAGTTGAACATTGTTCAATCAGCCGACAATTCCTATTGCCGGTTATGGCCCCGCTTTGCCCCCAATATAATGGCAGGGTAATGCGGGGTTTTGTCTGCCAAAAAACTATTGAAAATTCTGAGGAGTTTGTATGAAGAATAACTCGTTTCGTGTGCTGTGCGTCGTAGTATTGGGCCTTGTAACTAGCATGGGCTATGCCGGTGGAAGGTATGCCAACCCCCCGAAGAATATTATTGAGGTGACGGATGCCTGCACCAAAGGACTGGATGCCGCCCAGAAGAAAGATATTCCGGCTGCACTGGAACAGGCAAAAATCGGGAGAAAACTCGCGTTGGAGTCCTATAAAGAGTTGAGCACCATGCCTATGGAAATAGGTTCTTCCGACATGAAAAAAGCGATTGCGGCTCTGGAAGCCAATAACTTGGATGAGGCCACGCCCCTTTTTGAACATTGCAAAAAGAAATTGGATGAAGAAATTGTATACTACAAAGGCGAAGGCAAAATAACCGCCGATGGCAAGGTAAAAAATTAGGCCTAACCACCAGGCAGAGGAAAAGCCTGTTTTCACGCCTGACGGGGACATGGATGCCCGGTCAGGCTTCATCTCAAATCGACTGACTTTGGCAAACGTCTTATTGGCGAAATGCCAGCAACACCTTCTTTCCATGGGTTCACTTCAAACATCAACGCAATTACCATCATCAAGACGGGAGATTGAATGCTGTCAAAAACTTTTCCATGCATTATTTTGTTATTGTCTATTGTATTGACCGGCTGTGGCAAAGAAGGCCCTTTCGGCGATACGCCGGGGCCAAAAAAGCCAGTTTGGGGATATGATTTGGAACCTCTTCGTTAAGCGAACTGGAATGCGGTGACTCGTCGCCGCACTCCTCAGGCGGTTTAATAGATTGCCGCCATAAATTATAATAATAAAGGTATATTGTGCGCACCTATATAAAATGCGTAAGCTTTGGCTTTGGGGTGTTAATTAGTTTGAATTGTTTGCTGGCCCATTCCCATCCTCAACCCAAATCCGCATCAGACGGCGAAGAGCCAGCGATGATGGAAACGGTAGAAGTGGAAGGCAGGGCGAGTGACTTAATCGGCTCCGAGTCTTCCGCCTCTCAAGGCGTGGTAGGCCAGCCGGAATTCCAATACCGACCATTGTCCCGTGTCGGCGAATTGATTGAGACCGTCCCCGGCATGATGGCCACCCAGCACAGCGGGTCCGGCAAGGCCAACCAGTATTTTCTGCGCGGTTTCAACCTGGACCACGGCACCGACTTTTCCACCATGGTGGACGGTGTGCCTATGAACATGCCCACCCATGCCCACGGCCAAGGCTATCTGGACCTCAATAGTGTCATTCCCGAACTGGTGGACAGGGTTGAATACGGCAAGGGGCCTTATTATGCCGACATGGGGGATTTCTCTTCCGCCGGTTATGCGCGTATGCACACGATGCACAAACTGGACCAGGGCTTTGTCAAGTTTACCGGAGGGTCTTATGATTTCTACCGCTTGGTCGCTGCCAATTCCGACAAACTCGGCGATGGTGATTTGCTCTACGCCGGCGAATTCAACGCCTACAACGGCATTTGGCAGGTGCCCGAGGATACGAATAAGTTTAACGGCATGGTGCGTTACAGCATTGACAACAGCGATTGGGGACTGTCCCTAAACGCCAAGGCTTACCACAACTCGTGGACCGCCACCAACCAAATTCCGCTTTACGCCGTGCAATACGAGGGGTTGAATATTTATGGCTCGGGCGACCCCAGCGACGGCGGCATCACCAATCGCTACAGCTTCTCCACCAATGTTTGGAGCCGGGGCGATTCCTGGAAGAACAATCTCAATGCCTATGTGCTGTATTCCGATCTCGATCTGTACTCCAACTTTACTGGCTATCTCAACTATCCCGCATTAGGCGATCAGATGGAACAAAAAGAGCGCCGCTGGGTGGGCGGGGCCAATGGCGAGCAGACTTGGTTCAACCGCTGGTTCGGCTTCGATATGGACAACAGCGTCGGCTTCCTAGTGCGCCACGACCAGATCAGCGGCCTAGGGCTGAATCAGACCGTCAACCGCGTGGTTTTCAAGACGGATACGCTGAACAATGTCGGCGAGACAGTGGGCGGTTTGTTTGTCCGCAACCAGACCCAATGGCTGAGCAAATTTAAAACCGTCGCCGGACTGCGTGGAGATTTTTATGGCTTTGATGTCACCGACCTGGTGGGCGGAACCAATTCTGGTAGCAAGTATCGGGGAATTATCAGCCCGAAGCTAAGTTTTATATTTGGGCCGTGGGCCGATAACGAGTTTTTTATCAACATGGGTTACGGCTTTCATTCCAACGACGCACGGGGGGCTACCACGACCATTGATCCCAACGGGGCGACCGTTACCCCCACCTCGCCGCTAACACGCCAGCGCGGGGGCGAAGTCGGTGTCCGCAGCGGATATGTGCCAGGGCTTAACACCACCTTAGCCGTATGGTATTTGCATTCAGATTCCGAGCTTGTCTGGAGTGGCGACTCGGGTACCAACGATCCGACCGGACCCAGTGTGCGTTATGGAGTGGAATGGACCAATTACTACAAGCCTACCCATTGGCTAACCTTGGACGCGGACTTTGCCTTCTCCGCCGCCAATTATACCGGTGTGCCGCAAGACCAAAGCCGCGTTCCCAATTCGGTGCGCCGTGTCATCACCGCCGGGGCGGTGGTTGACCTCAGCAAAGGATTCTTTGCCACCAGCCGCCTACGCCACTTCGGCGATGTGCCGCTGAACGTGGGCAACACCCTCAACGCCGGCAGCACCACGCTAGTCAGCCTTGGGCTGGGTTACCAGCAAGATGCTTATAAACTGGAACTCGATATTTTCAACCTATTCAATTCCAAGCAGAATGATATCGCCTACCAAGATGTCTACCGCACCCAGAATGACGTGCGCTTGGGGCTGAACCCGAATGGCGTGGACGGCACGACCTTCCATCCGGTGGAACCAAGGATGTTCCGCGTTAGTGCGACGTTGAAGTTCTAACAGATTTTGGCGTGATTCTTCGTCTGGAATTATTTGAACATTGAACTCAGTAATCTGAAGATGAAAAAGCTGTAGTCACTTGCCAGCGACATAGTTCAAGAAGTTAATAGCTTTAACTTTGTCCTGAAATGACGCGTCAATACGGTCACCATTGCTGTATTTGACAATTGCGTCGTATTTTCTGAATTGACCATCAAATTTGCCAATTTCATCATATGTTGTTATAAACGCGATAGCATCATCTATAGATTGAAATTCGTTTTGTTGGCCATGCAAAGGTATCAGGACAACTAATTCAATACCTCTGTCTAGCGTGTCCTGCAATCTATTGAAAAAGCATTCTAGCAAAGCTTTGTTGCTTTCCGTTAAATGTGCTTTTAGCGATGACCATTGTTGATGATTTAATGTCTCAATCTTGCTGATAGTATCATCAAACTCTGCATCAGGAGTGTCCTCATCGAAACCTGCTTTTATACCAATAGAGGCGAACGCCGAAACTATACTTTCATAAGGAAACAAGACTAATTCAAAACCAGATGAACGCATTTGTGTGAGCGATCCCTCGGTAAAAACACCGGCCAGAATAGCACCAAGAAATGGCTTGTCCCACTCATGTTTTTCACAGATTGGCAGGATAGCTCCTTGGATTTCTTGTGCTTTGTTGCGAGAGTGTTTTGTATAGCGTCTCCATGCTGCTTCTATGAATGCAACTGGACGACCACGATGCTTGCTTGATCCGCCCTTTTCAATAACAAAATCCAAGTCGTGTTCATTGTTGAATTTATCTAGCCATGTAACCTTTTTGCCATTGCGCACTCCCTGACGCACACCCTTTTTGTCAAGATATAGATTCCGTCCACTACAAAATGCATGGAACTGTGGCTCCATGATTTCTTCAAGAAGGTCGCCGATGATTTGGCCAAATTTATGCGAGGGTGACTTAGCCATTATATTCTATCCTTCAATCCAAAGACGCCCTTCGTGCAGTGGGACACGGTGCTTACGGTTTTTCCACTTAATGTTGCGATCCCTAAGTTTCTCGAAGGAAAATGATTTGAAACCAGCGGAAACGGCAAGACGCCCAAGCCAATCCTCGGCAGGAACATATACTCCATACGGTGCGGAGTCGCCTATGACAAAACAGACAGTAGAGCCTGTTTTGCAGATAGGCCTTAGTGCAAGAAATACTTTGGCTAAATCGCAAAAATACGCCGCAACCATTGTATGGTAGGTTTTTTTGCCACCCTTAGTGAGCCGAATCTCAGCCAGATCATTACACACTTCGGAAAGTTCCGATACTATTGGCGAAACAAATTGATCTGCAAGCAACTGATCTAGTTGTAATCGCTCTGCCGCTGAGTGTTGGGAACTCGACCTAATTATAAAACGGCGCACAGCATGTTGTAAGTCGCCCCATGAATTAATTTCACCCCAGAATGTCATTTCAAGGCGCGTCGCGTCTGCATAGTCATAGTTATTTGGATAGGGCGGTGAGGTTAGAACTAGATCAACAGATGCCTTTTTGAGAAGCCCTTGCTCACGAGCGTCATGCGGATACATCGTAGCCGATTTCACAAATCCAGCGTGTTTTGCAAAAATCATATCCGAAGAAATTTCATAAATTTTTGCTTTATAGGCTTCAAATGGGTCTAGTGTATTAGCCTTTCGTTTGTTAGGAAGAATATACTGCCATTGCGCAGTCCCTACATGGCTACACGGTCGTAATATTGCTGTGATTGTGAGCCAAACTAAATCATAATAAGCTGATCGTCCTTGTGATTGTTGGAGAGTTACGATATTGTTGAAGGCATCCCGTAAAGAAAATAATCCTAAAAGGGAATCTGATGTGTAGCATTTTAGAAGTAAGGGCGGGATGTTTTCTGGTGGCTTCAGCTTGACGGAAAGCTCTTTCGCTGTCTCAAGCACAGTGTTAGCGAGTTCCATGAACTCATACTCATCAAGATGCCAGAGGAGTTTTGCAGATGCAATGTGATAAACAAAAGGATGACTTTCATATCCATATGAAATTGCACCAGCTTTGTCAGCAGAAAGTAAGGTTGTTCCAGACCCGGCGAATGGATCAAGGACAATTATTGGGCTTGATGTAGTGTGTTTAAGTATAAGTTGTTCAGCCCATTCAGCAGAAAATCCTGCTGAATATTTGAACCATCGGTGGACAGGGAGTTTGATGTTATCCGTGAAAGTACCAGAACGGGCACTCAATTGATTAATGCGATTTTGCTTATAGCTTTGTGCGGGAACATCGTTAAAGATATCGATTTGCTGGTACAGCGTTTTCATGTTCTACAGCGTTTTTAATATCGAAGAGCTACTTGTTGGGTTATATCATTTTGCAAAGCAGTTCACACACAGGATGGTTTGATTGAGTGCCCTTTATTATTTTCCTTAGTTAAGATAAAAACGCTGTACATGAATGCAAGTCGTGACTCCTCGCGGTGAAAAAGTGGCACATAGGCCGCGTTTTGTCAGACAACAAAAAGACGTTGTCAGAACTACGGCTTACGCCTATTGAGCCTCACAGCGCAGAGAAAAGCCGATAAGTGCATTATTATATGCGTTTAAATGATTGGTTTGCATGCATTAATTAAAATGGTATGTATTAGACCCTATCAGAAACCGCCCTTTGGTTAAGCAGTGGTGCGGATGCGGGCTAGGTTTATAATAATGTCTATTATGCCTTGGAATATCTTTGTGTACAGCGTTTTCATCTTTAAAGACAAACTAAAAATGAATATTCAAACAACCTTTGGTTGAAAAAAATAGCTAGCAACAGCCATAAGCATTATCAAGTAACCGATTGATATTGAAAACGCTGTATTTGCATTTGAATTGCACCAAAAAAGCATATGGGCGGAATGCGTCACGCATCCACCCACAAACAATTATAACGATTAAGATTGTAACAGATTTTGTCGGGTTCGGTTTTGCTTGCCTTTCGGTCCATCATCGGTATGCATCTTTCAGATTCTCCAGATTTTTCCCCATCACATCCAAAAAATCGCCGGATTCAGGCCGGTTGGCGCAGGGGTCGAACACTAGGCTGCCGACACCCAGCTCTTTCAGCTTGGCAACGATGGCATCGGATGGCTGTGCCTCCCAAATCATCCACTTGGCCGGGTGGGTGGCAAGGATTTTCCTCAGGCCCTCCCATTCCTCTGGGGCAGGCATCTCGTTAGGCTCCCAATGCACACTTTGCAGATTCAGTCCGTAGCGGCGGGCCAAGTATTGGTAAACCGGATGGGAACCTAGCAAGGGCAAGCCCGGCTTGGTGGCGGTCAATTCCTTCATTTGCCTGTCCAACGCGGCCAAGTCGTCTAGCAAGGGTTTTAAATTATCTGTCAATACGCTGGTCCATTCCGGGCGTTTGCGGCTCATGGCTAGAGCCACCGCCGCAGCTTGTTGACCGGCTTGGTCGAAATCCAACCAGGTGGTGAAAGCGATGCCCTCGTGGGAATGCAGCCCGCCTGGTCCGTGACTGTGGGTGATGGCGTTTTCGATGCGGATGAAGGCAGTCTTAAACCCGGCAGACGTGTCCGCAAGCTTGAGCTTGGATAGCGTCACCTGTGGCAGCCATTTCTCGAAATCGGCACCGTTAAGCAAAATCAGATCGGCTTTTTGCATATCGCCCACCGCTGTTGCGCTGGGTTTCCAAAACGCCGGGTCTTCATCGGCGGGCGCGGGCAGTGTGACTGAAACGCGGTTGCCGCCTATGCGTTCGGCGAAATAGGCCAACGGGTAATTTGTCGCGATGACTTTCAGTGGGTGAGATTCGGTGACGCCGGCCCATGCGGGTAAAAATGAGAGCATTAGCCAAACTAAAAATAACATATACTGTGAGCTGGAGCATGGGAACGAGCAACTATCAGTGAATTTAATCGACACAATAATCTCCTAAGGCATGACAAAATAGCGGACGAAATCGCCGGCGTAGTTTTGAACCGGCACTGCTAGGATTAGGCAGACCATCGCGCTGGCGAGTCCTATCAGCATAATTTCTGCAGTGACCAAACGCAGCACTTTGGCTCTGCTGCAACCTAGTAGGAATATGGTTTGGAGTTCACGTTGCCGCAGCCGCAAGGACAAGGCAAACACTAGGCCCAAAGCCAGTAGTGTGGCACTGCCCACCAGCAATAACACGCCATCGAATAGGATGCCCACCTTGAATATGGTGTCCAGCAGGCTACTCGTGGTTTCTAGGGGTTGGATCAGTTGCACGGATGCTTCGTTGTCGACATACCGCCCCTTTAGTAAAGTCGCAGACTTGCGGTCGCGGGGCAAGGCGATTACGGCGCTGATTGGATAGCTGGACGGGTCGCCGTGAAAATGAAAAGTATCCATATTTTCCGGGGTAATTTCGGTGTAGGTGATTAGTTTTCCCGCTGATGCCAGGCTGGAATCGGCCTGTCCAAAAGCCAAGCCCGATACTTGCGTGATGGGTTTGTCCCCGGCATGGCCGTGGCCCAGTCCTTCGATGACCCAGGCCGTCTGCAAGTCGATGAACACCGCTTGGTCGTCCGATGTATGGGCTTTCGCCAACACACCGACCACATGGAGTTTGAGCGGGTAGACACCGGACAAGTCGAATAGGTTTTCTGGTGTGGTTGGCAAACTGTCCCCCGGTTTTAAACCCAAGTGGTTTGCCGCATCCGCGCCGAGTACACATTCTCCCAGCATCGCTAGCATGGCCCCTTGGGCGGGAACCAGATGGCGGAAGTCAAAATAGTCCAAGGTCACTCCCACTAAGGGCTGTCCACGGACACGGAAGCGAACATAAATCGGCAACGGGTCGGCCCAACCGGTTTGACCGATCCGCTCCGCTTCGTACATGGTAATAGGTGTCGGGTTGGTGGTGTTGAAATATAAGGCATTGAGGGTCAGGTCCAACGCACTTCCCCTTGTCCCCAGCAGCAAGGGGGTGGACTGTGCACGGGCGATCATGTGATTTTCGCCTTCAGCCAGCAAGCAGTGCAGAGCCAAGGGTAGTATTGCCAGCAAACTCAGGCAGGCGACCAGAATCAGGGTGCGCGTCCGGTGGTGGCTCAAATAGCGCCAAGCAAGATAAAAGTCGTGGTGCATTATAAGGACAGGAAATCGACGACACGGTCGAAACGCGGCAATAGTTCATGGTCGTGAGTGACCGCCAGCAAGCTCGTGTTGCCCTGTTGCACTGCCAAAAATAGCAAATCCAAGATATGGGCCTTGTTGGCGGGGTCAAGGTTGCCGGTGGCCTCATCGGCCAGTATCAATCCGGGGCTTGGCAGCAATGCCCGGCAAACGGCAGCGCGTTGTCGCTCGCCTTGTGACAGTTCGCTAGGCATTCTTCCCAGCTTATCCCCTAGGCCAAGCTCACAGGCTAACTGGTGCGCCCGTACCCGCGCTTGCCGGTTCAACGTGAGCACCGGGTTGATGCGGTAGGTATGCACAATATTGTCGAGTACATTGAGGTATTCCAACAGCTCCAGTTCCTGGAACACAAAACCGATGCGAGTGATCCTAAAGTTGCGTCGGGCCGGATCGTCCAACTCATGCAGTGCGGTCCCGCCAACATGGACAGTGCCGGAATCAGGGTGGATGATGCCCGCGATAATTTTCAACAAGCTGGTTTTGCCGGAACCGCTAGGACCGATGATAGCCACCTTTTCGCCTGCCTCGACATGAAATTCTTTGATCTTGAGAATGAATCTGTTGTCTTTTGGATAGCTAAACAAAAGGTTATTGACCTCAATCATCAGGAAGCTCCATACTCCAAGCCTTGCCCGTCAAGGAACTCCATACCAACAAGCTTCCAGCCGCCCCCTTGTTTGAAATTTTTCAACATCAGACGGGCTTGGTAAAGGTTGTGCCGTTCGTGAGAATGGCCCCAGTGGGACACGGTGCCATAGGCCAGCCAACGCGCTGTGAGCCGCAAGACGCCGGACGCTTGCCCGAAGTCTTGAATCTGGGTTTCCAGCACGTCGACCCGGTCAACTTTTCCTTCACCGCCCAACCCTTTGGCCTGCCGCAAAACGGCTTTGCGTTGCTGTAGGTAAATCGCTTCCAGCAAATCACCATCCAGGCTAACAGCCAGTCGGTCGTAAGCCTTTTCTTCGTCGCGTAGTTGGAATGCCCGGTAGGCGTTATGCAACAACGCCTGTAGCAGCGGCGTGGTTTCGTTCGCATCCAACACTGCCGGGTTTTGCATAGCTCCTGGCGGAGTCAAATCGTTCGCCACTTCGTTCAGGCTTGCAGGTCCTAGTGACTCGTCCTGCGACCAATCGAAATAGGGCTGCTTGGGAGTCATATACGCATCAAAGCTTTCCTTGCCCTGGATCAAACTGACTTGCCGTTCGCTTGAACTTGCACCGAACAAATCCCATTGCAGATGTAGACTACGGGCCGGATGGTCGGTCAGATAAGCCAGCATCACCCCGACCAAAATGCTTGCTGTTTCTAACCGGCCTTGGCTGTCAACTGGCACCACCCCCGTGCGGTCAAAGCAAACGAATTCAACGCGGTCAAGTTGGGGTGAAGCGTTCGCACCGTCTATGCTCAACGGGTTTCGGCCCAGCAAGAATGCGCCGATTTTATTCTTCAACGCTGCTCTTTCATCTTCTTCCACGTATTGTCCATCTCTTAGGCCAAAATCCAGCCAAGGTTTAAGGTCTTTTAACGGTAACAGCAGTTCTTGACGAACTTCATACGGCTCAATATAAAGATAGGATCGGGGTTCTGCATGTCGGCGGGCAAATTCAGGATCATCGAAACGGGAACGCCAAGGATCGTTCCAGTCCAAGTTTAAGTTGACTTTGTTCTTCAATGGCATTAGATCGGTAACCGGCACACCGCGATGGAGCAGAACCAAGCCGATGGTTTCGCCTCCAGGAGGGATGATGGCCAATTTTTCCAGCCGTTCAACTATAGGATAAACCAATGTCGCCTCGTAGTAAGCGTTACTGCCATTGCCAGTACCGGTCATTGCGGCGGCATTGCCGGCCATGTGTTCTAGGGATAGCAAGCGGCCCGCTAGCGGCTGGTTGTTTTTTGCCAGTATTACCGGCAAGCGCTGAGCCAGCCAAGCCGACGGCGATGCGCTTGATTTGGCGGACAAGTCGGTGCCTGCGGGCACGGCTGAGTCAGCCAAACGCAGACCTAGCCGTATCTCGCCGGGGGTAACAAAAAACTCTGCAATTCCGTTGAATTTGTTCAATTCAACCCAATCAGCCTGCGCCGGCACGCTTGCCAGTAGCATGGCAAGCAACGGCAAGGCCATTTTTATACCTTTGCAAGCCACTGAATTTCAGGCCTCGACCTCGACAGAACTCTCCCGCTTTGGGCGATATGCGCGATAAGTGCGTAAGCCGATGTAGCCCATCACGCCAAAAAAAGCCACGACGATGAAACCGGTGATTCTGCCCAGCCAATTGACTTTGGCGGCTCCTTCCACGGCCACGGTGAAGGGGATGCGCAACCGATCATCCTCGCTGACCGCATCGCTGCCAATGGTTGCAATCAATGCGTAATGCCCAGGCTGTTTGATGTCCGCCGCAATGTCCGCTGTGCCGTTGGAATAGATTTTTGCAGGGGCTTCCGCCAACACGCCCAATTCCTGCGGTGGACGTCCGCCCTCTTCGTTGAAATCCTCCCTAATCACACGCAGGGTGATGGGGGTTTTCCTGACATCCCGATCCAGCAAGTCGATGCTGAGGTAGGTTTTGCCCACGCTGGGAATCTCTTGGCAATATTTAGTGAAATTGGTCGGCTCCCCTTTTTGGCGGCCTTCCTGGATGGCGGTAAAATGAACAGCATAAAAATCATTGCCGATCAGGCAACTCATGTTCGAACCGGAATACGCCTGCCTCGCGCTCCTAGGTTCTCCGGCCGCCGCTGCGTCCCGGCCAAACAGCAGAACCGAGAAAGTGATTACAGCAGTCCAAAAGGCAGAAAATGTTTGTTGCTTAGTCATTGGGTTGCACCTCATGTTATTTGCCTTGCACATCAAAAAAATATTTGCCGGTAACCACATGTCCGTCCGCCGAAAGCACTCGGTAACGCACGGTATAGCGGCCAGGGGCGAGCTTCGACACCGATGCCCGGAGATGGGAGTGGTCGGTGAAGTCCAGTTTGGCATCGTGGTTGTCCACACGCTTTCCAGATGGGTCGATGACTGCCAAAGCCAAAAACTCTTGGCCTACAGAGTCATTAAAAATCAATAAAATCTCGTCCGGCGCATCGGTAAGCGTGGCTTCACGCTCCGGGTTCGCCTTTACCAAAATCGCGTGGGCCAGCATTACCGCCTTCGACAGAGGAACTGGCGTTGTAAACAGGCTTGCTATGCTTTCCCTGGTAGGTGGCACGGACGGGCTTTCGCTTTGCTTATTTCCGCTAGGCCAACTCTCTAAATAGGTAGCGGCATCCTGCCGCTTTAAGCGGCATCCTTCCGCATAATCTAGATGCTCAATCGGCATAGGACTGTTAGTACATAGCTCCGTATTGGAAAAATGATGATCAATTCCCGCCAGCACTTGTCCGCCGATACTTGACAGCAACAGCACCGCCAGAGGGGCGGCTATAAAAATTCTCATGTTTTTCTTTTGTATTCTCTGCGGTTGTTAATGAAATACATGGCCCACACTTTGCCTCCCGAGGGATGTTTTTCCGTCCAAAAAACCCTGAACCCCTGCTGTGTCGCCGCAATGCGGGGGTGGTCGGCTACCGTGCCATCGGTGTTGAGCCGTCGAGGGGTGGACCAAGATTTCCCGTGGTCGGAGGAACTGATGAATTGCAGACCCTCACCATCGCCTGCCGGGCCAACGAACACCACACCGATTTGCCCGTCGCGGAGGACGGCTATATCGCTTTCACGGCTGCGCCCGTCGCCTATGCGCAAGGGTACGGACCAGTGAACGCCGAGATCAGTCGAACTGAGGTAAAACAATCCGGTGGCATTATCCTTCCCGCTCCACACCACACTATGCAATGGCACTTTGACTCCAGGTGCGCTGGCAATGCCCCCTCCGCAATGCGGGCAGCCGGTGAAGCGCCAGTCGAATGCGCCCACCGCGCCTAGATCACGCCAAGACTTGGCATCGGCAGAAATCCTTATCAAGCGCATATCATGGGGTTCGTCATCCCGGTACAACGCGGCGACACTCTGGTCCGGCAAAACCGCGAGCCGGTTCCAGCAACAGGTGCACACGCTGGGATCCAAAGTGGCATCCCCGCGCCAATGCTGGCCGCCGTCGGTGGAACGGGCGTAGCGCAATCCTTGGGAATTGCCGTTTTCTTCCCTGTCATCCAGCCAAACCAGATGGAAATTGCCCTCTTTGTCTGCAACTAAGTCCATATAGGATTGGTTGTGTGTCATATCCCCCACGGCAGGGTTTTCTCCGCGCCCCCAATTTTTCCCACCATCGGAAGAATAGGCAATGACCATCGAACCGGCATTAGACAATTCCCCGGCATGGGTGTAAGCAACAACAATGCGCTGTCCGGCCACAGAGACCTGCGCATCGTTTCCACGCCTAGAGATAACCCGTCCATCCTGGCTGGCATTAACCATGGTCGGCTTGCTCCACGTTGCGCCATTGTCGGAGGAAAACATGTAAACTACCTTTAGCGAATCACTATCTTTTTGTTTTCCCACCAGCACCGCATGGATAGCCGATGCATTGGCATAAATGTCCATGCCTTGTATATCAGCAAGGTTAATGGCTGGGTAAAATGCTGAATCAACGCACTCGCCAACAGCAGAATATGCAAATAGGATCGACAATATGTAAAAACATAAAATAAATTTCTTGATCATTCAATTCGTAAAATACAGCGTTTTTATGCTTTAAAAGTCACTAAAAAAAATAATGATAGGCAATGGCGCAAGCATCTAATTTAATGGAGTCTCCACAAATGCATAAGTTTTATCCAGTAACGTGTGATATTAAAAACGTTGTATGTGGATGTTACAATCAGTAGCCGCTCGCAGATACATTCAAAACTTGTGCCAATATATAACACACATATAAAACAATGTCTTAACAAAATTATTATGCCATTTCTATTGAGTCATATCACAGACACAATAAGGCATATGCCCTATTTATGATATTAACTTTAACGATGGAAAGATGCCAGTAAAAGCCGTATGTATGCATTATGCTATGGGGAAAAAATCAGGGATAATCCGTTATCCCCGCGCAACACGGAGCGGCATAGTATGCCACCATTTGCTATGAGAGGTTGAAGAGAACGCCAGCTCGTTGCTGGGTGTTTATACGTTAACAAATAAAAATTGAATAGGTAATGTGGCAAATTGTCGCACTAACAATTAATTGGTGATTGTTGTGTTATATAACCTATTATTGTGGCATTAGACACACTAATCAGCAGTTACAGCTATTTCTATATTCTAATAGTTGCTAAAAATAACCATGACCCTTGCAACAAAATACCCGCCCCGTCCTAAGGTTCCGGTAAACATAGCCAAGAAAATCCTTGCTGTCATCATCGCCCTCGTCGGCATTGCGCTGATTCTCTGGCTGGACAGCCTTCCCTGGAGTTGCTGGATGGGCATGAAACCGGGATCGTTCATCGCCATCGACAACACCCCCTCACCGGCCTCCCAAACGTGGATTGAGAAAACCAGCAACACCCTATTATCGTTATGGCAAAAACTTTTGCTCTGGACCGCACAGTCATTGCGCCGGGGTGTGGCTAAAATGGATGCTGACGAACTGGAGTGCAAGGCCTGCCTTGCCTTTAGATTGATTTGCTAGGCTGGCTTTGCCTTTAGATGCACTGCACTGCAAAGCAGGCCTTGCACTCCGGCATCACTTTTAATCGCACCCCTTGCACTTTATCCAATCGCGCCTTCCCGGCGATGCTTTGATGTCTTGGGCAAATGTCCAATTCCTAAAAAAATACGGGCGGATGCATTACACATCCGCCCGCAAACATTTAGAAAAAGAGGATTACGTTGCGATTTACAGCAGTTCCACGCCAGGGTTAAAGGTGAAAAATCCGAGTATGCCATAACAGGCTACCGCTAGCCCCACATGGGTGATTACAATGCCCTTGGGTGGTTTTTTCCCCCGCTTTGCAAAAACGCCCATCGTCACACCCAACAGGATAATGACCACGGCCAAGCCGATGTTTAAATACAATCGGGTGTCTCCCGCCAATGCTGCGAGTATCACCAGAGCCGAACCCAGCAAAGAGGCGGCTCCGTGCAGTAATGGATAACCCGCTTCAACGGGATAACCGCGCCAAATGCTGGGTATGATGGACAAACCCATCACTGCGACAAGGGTAAAAATGGCAAGTGCGCCCATTAACATGTGAACTATCTCCTAAAATTAAGCCGATACAATTGGTGTAACAATATTTTACAGCATTATTCGTGCCACAAAAAATTATGGTTTAGCAGTCTTTAAATCACTGGTTAAGAGGGTATATTTGGCTGTGCTAACTCGCTTTACGGCAGTTGGCAGTCAGGAATAGAGTCAAATAACTACGTCTTTGTGGCATTTGGCTTAGATTTAAGATTTTTTGCTTTGAAGGCGCAGTGCGTTGAGGATCAAGCCAAGCGAACTGACGGACATGCTAATGGATGCAGACAACGGGCCGAGTTTGCCGAACGCGGCCAAGGGAATGAAAAGGGAATTGTAGCCGACCGCCCAGATTAGGTTTTGCCGGACGGCCCGGATTGTGGCCGCGCCGAGTTCCATCGCATCGGCCACTTTGGCGATGTCGCCCCGAGCCAGATGCATGTCGGCGGTTTCCAAAGCTAAATCAGTGCCTGATCCAATGGCAAAACCGACATCCGCCGCCGCTAGGGCAGGGGCATCGTTTACCCCATCGCCAATCATGCCGACCCTGCCGCCCTGGATTTGCAGCTCCCGGACGATTTCCAGTTTCCGCTGCGGGTTTGCGTTGGCAATGACGGTGTCGATGCCGACTAGGCGGGCAATACAGTCGGCGGTGGCCTGAGTGTCGCCCGTTACCATCAGTGTTTTTATGTTCAGCCGGTGCAAACGCTCAATGGCTTCCTTCGCATTGGCACGGGGCTGGTCGGCGATGCCGAACAAGGCTACTGCTTTGCCTTCCACAGCGAGAAATATGGGCGTCTTTCCTTGAACGGCCAGTCCATTGGCCGCTGCCAACAATGGCTCTGCGGACACACCCTGGCTTTCCAGCCAGCTTCGGTTGCCTACCAGTACCCGCTGACCTTCCACTGTTGCGCTGATGCCGCGCCCCGGAACATTGTCGAATCCTTCCGATGCGGGAATCGTACGGTTTTCCTCCTTAGCCTTGGCGATTAGGGCGTTCCCCAGATAATGTCCGGCGCTGGATTCCGCCGCTGCCGCCAAGACGAGCATTCTTCCGTCCGCCTCACCCGAGAGATTGACTAGATCGGTGAGCTTTGGCTCTCCCTCGGTGATGGTGCCGGTTTTGTCAAATACGACGACATTCAGTTTCGCGGCGCTTTCCAGGCTTTCGGCATTGCGGAGGAAAATTCCCCGGCGCGCCGATTCGCCCGCACCAACCATGACCGCCGCCGGAGTTGCCGTCCCCAAGGCGCAGGGACAGGCGACGAGTAACACGGATATGGCTTGGGCCAGCGCACGTTCGGGGCCGTACCCCGCAGCCAGCCAACCAAGGAAAGTCAGGGCGGAAACACCCATTACGCCGGGCATGAACACAGCGTTAACCCTGTCCACTTTGCTTTGGATGGGCAGTTTGCTGCTTTGGGCATGATCCACCCGATGGATGATCCCCGCCAGCACAGTATTGCTGCCAACGGCGGTAGTCCGCGCCCACACTGCCCCGCCGCCGTTGACACAGCCGCCGATCAGTTTCGCACCGACCTCTTTTACTACGGGAAGGCTTTCGCCGGTCAGCAAGGACTCATCCACAGTGGACAGCCCGTCCACAACGATGCCGTCAGTGGGAATCCGCTCGCCGGGGCGCACCAAGAAAACTTCGCCGATATTGATATCATCAATGGCTATGGACAACTCCCGCCCCTCGCGCAACACATTGGCGGTTTGCGGTTGACCGTCTATTAGCCGGCGTATCGCGGCATGGGTCTTTGCCTTGGCACGGTCTTCAAGGTAACGCCCCAGCAGCACGATGGAAACAACCCCTGCCGCAGCCTGGAAGAATTGGCCGCGACGCTTGGCAAGCAAGGCAAAAAGCCCTTGGCTGTAGGCTAGCCCGATGCCTAGGGCAAGCAAGGTATCCATGCTACTGGCACGATGTTTGGTAAAGTGTGACCAGGCTTTCGCAAAGAAGGGCCAGCCCGCCCATAGCGCGACAGGTAGGGTAAAGCCAAATTCCAGCCAATGCAGCCAGCGGCTATGCGGGGCCGAAAAGGCAATGTACAAGGCTGGCAAGTTGAGCAGGTTTGACCAAATCGCCCGGTTTTTGGACTTGGCAAGACGCTGCTTTTCTCGCGCTGACAACAATTTTCGCTGCGAGAGGGTATCCAAGGGATATACCCGGTAACCCATGTCTGCCATTTGCACGAATAAGGCTTCCTTGTCGATTTTGCCTTGGACCATCGCGGTTCCAGTGCTAAAGTTAACGGCGGCAGAGACAATGCGCGGGTCGCGCTGCAAACGGATTTCGATCAGCAAGGCGCAAGACGGGCAGGTCATCCCCTCGACGGATAGGCAGTATTGGCGGACCGGGAGGCTGGCAAAGCCCTGCGTGGGATTGTAAGTCAAAGCAAGTCGTGGTTTTGCCGTCGATTCGCCGCTTAGATTGGCGATAAGCCGGTCCAGCAAACCCAGCAGATTGGGTTTGGGCAGAACGCGGGGATCGAAGTGCAACACCACCGAAGCGATTTCGGGGACAGCACGAACCTTGAGTATCCCCTGATGCTTGCGCAGCAGTATGGCTAGAACATAGATACGCTCGAAATCCTTGATTAAGCTAGGGACGATGAAGCGAACCCGGCGGCTGAGGCTATGGACAAGTTGGAAGTGTCCAGGGAGGTATTGGGTTTGCAAAGTCATGGCAAAGTTTATCAGAATGACAGGTCATCGCAGTATATGCGATAGCATACAACGTTTTCATGTTTAAAAACTACTCCCGTTTCACTCGAATATTAGGTGATATGGAAGTAGTTATCAAATTGTGTCATATGCCACATACATGGGTTATATAACCTATTTTTCGCATACTCTTATACGGCTATCATCCCATCATATGCAGGGCATCGCCTAGCAGATGCGCTCTCTAGAAATATTAGCGAACAACTGCCATATATTGGCCCAATTATTGCCAAGTCAAATTGGATGCACCTAAAACCAATAACTGACCCAGCTTAATCATATAAAATGAAAAACAAGACGATTTACGCCGCGCTCTTGCTTCCGGCCACGGTGGCATGTTCGTTGAGCGCACAGGCCGAGCAAGCGGCAAGCCCCCAAACCCATAGGCCAAAAGCCACAGCCAAGCACCCGGCAAAACCCAAAACCACAGCCCCTGAAGCCGTCGCACCCCTAAAACCGTCTTCCGAACAAGCCTCTACGACCGAGCTGCCAACCATTGTCGTCACGGGGATGCAGGGCGGCCAGCCGGAAGGTGCAGTCGAGGCAGCTTCGGCGGCGAGGACGCTGACGAATTTCCCCAGCCCTTCGACCAGAGTCACCAAGGCACAAATCGAGACCTTCAACGCGATCACCACCTCGGACATGGTGAAATATGAATCCGGAGTGTACGTCCGCCAACGCTATATAGGCGACCCCAATGCGCCCATCGGCATGAGAGGCTCCAGTCCGTACCAAAGCGCAAGGGTCATGGCATTCGTGGATGGCCTGCCGATCTGGAATCCGCTGCAAGCCAGCTACAACGGCACACCGCGTTGGGGCCTTGCCTCCCCTGGCGAAACTAAATCGGTGGATGTCATAGGCGGGCCGTTTGCCGCCGAATATAGCGGCAATGCGATGGGCGGCGTAGTGAACATCAATACAAATAACCCGCAAAAACGTGAGATTTACACCGAAGCGACTTATATGTTGCAGCCTTACCATTACGAAGGTTCCAACAAGAATCTGCAAGGTTTCAAGACATTCGGCTCCTACGGCGACAAGTTCGGCGATTTCAGCACCTATTTCTCGTACAACCATCTCGAGAACGAAGGCCAGCCGATGACTACGTACAATTATATGAATACCTCAGGCGTGGCAGGAGGTCCATTGTTGCGGGCCACTGGTTCCGCGCTAAAGAATCCCATCTATGGTGCCTATTATGAACTGGACCCAAAATCGGTGGGTACGCTGGCCAATCTTGGCGCACGATCCGGGCTGCCGCGGCTTTCTTACGGCGATAATGGCTATGGCAACTCCATTGATGATTTGTTCAAATGGAAGGGAAATTACGACATCAACCCCGATCTCAAAACCAATTTCCTATTAGCCTTCGAAAACCTCAATGTTAATAATACTGGCCAAAGCTATCTGGCCAACCCCCAAGGGCAAACCATTTTTGGCACATCGAACTACAATCCTAACTTCAGCAGCAGTTGCAGCGCGACCGCCGGCACGACAACGTATAACTACAATGGCTTTGCAATCGCACCGTCCCCCTGCAACCTCGGCACATCTAACCAAGTCAGACAGACATTGAATATGGGCGTGGGACTCAAGGGCCGCATCAGCGATCATTGGAACAACGACACCAATGCCTCTTATTTTATCGTCATGAAGGATGTCACGATTGCCTCGGCCCTCAATCCCAACGATCCGAACTTCATTAAGAATGCCAACCATACACCGGGTGGCTTGATTAGCCGCTATGACAATACCGGCTGGACGACCTTCTCCACCAAGTTCGACAACCAAGAATTTTTCAACAACAAGGATTTGTCGTTTGCCACGGGGTTTCAATTTCAACATGCGCATTTGGGCTTGACCCAGTACAATTCCACCAATGTTTTTAACTCGACTGAAAACAGTGTGGCCGTGCAGAGCGCCGGGTCCACCGATACCTCGGCTTTGTTCGGGCAATTGACTTGGCGTTTCGTGCAGGATTGGGATACGACGTTAGGCACGCGCCTGGAGCGTTGGAATTCCTTTAGCGGTGTTTCTTACAAAGGCCCGACGGCACTTACCGGAAGTGGTGCCATCCCCCAATCAGCCCCGCCGCCAGACCGGCAAAAGTCGGCGTTTTCGCCCAAGTTCTCGCTGGGGTTTGAGCCGGACCATTGGAAATTCCGCTACTCCTTTGCCCAAGCCTATCGTTTCCCGATTGCCGAGGAACTGTTTGCAAGTTCGATTAGCCTGAACGGTAGCCAGAACATCGCTAACCCCAATTTGCGCCCGGAAAACGGTCTGC
Source organism: uncultured Methylococcaceae bacterium (assembly GCA_903934875.1). Classification (GTDB taxonomy): domain Bacteria; phylum Pseudomonadota; class Gammaproteobacteria; order Methylococcales; family Methylococcaceae; genus Methylumidiphilus. Next base: position 62,749 of record CAIZPP010000116.1, on the reverse strand, counting down.
ACCATAACCTGTTGCTGGAATATGACTTTACCAATGGCTATGTGCGCTTGAATCTATTCCATGAGAATATCCGTAATGCAATCTACAGCCAATTGTTTTACGCCACACCGACTTCGACGGTGTTGAGCAATACCTATGCGTCCATCGGCGAAGAGGAAACCAATGGTTTGGATTTGACCTTCAACCAAGACCGGATGTTCGGTTCTGATTTTGACATGAAAGTGGATACCACGATGTTGAATGCGAAAATCATTTCCAATCCGAACAATCCGCTGTATGTGGGCAAGGATTTCCCGCTGATGCCGCACTACCGCGCCAATCTGTTACTGACTTATCACTACGAACGCGACTGGGATTTCACTGTGGGCACCCGCTACCAGAGCAAGATGTACAGCCAGTTGGACAACCGGGACCAACAGATTGCATCCTACTCGGAGTTTAGCCGTTCGGTTTATGTGGACTTGAAGGCAACCTACCGGTTTCTTGAAAAAGGCCATGTTTCGATGGGCATAAACAACGTCAACAACTTCCAAGGGTTTTACAACCATCCCCTACCTTTGCGTTCGTATTTCCTCCAGGTTGGTTATAACTTCTGATTCGAGTATTTTGTAGGTGGGTTAAGTAGGTGAGGATATATTTTTTAACTTTTTTGGATGGCAGGAGGTTAGTTAGTATCCAATAAAGAACATCCCATACAAAGGCCAAGCTGGTGCTTGGCGCTCCCAGAGGGAACGCCAAGCACCAGCTTGGCAAGGTGATTTGTGGAGGAATTGTTCATGATTTTCGTGGACAACTCATTTCGGTTTTAGTGGATTCATTATTAGAAATCACTCTACTGCCCAATCCCCAGAAAACTCCGTACCGGTGCAAGTCTGCGCAATGCGATAAACTCAATAATCAAGATGGCGATTAGCGAAAGCCCTAGAAACGGCAGCAGCGTTCCCAGCACAATGACAATCACGCCTAGATAAATCGGCAGGGGCGGACGATTGGGTGTCACCGGTGCGCCCAGCGTACCGACCGGCCGCCTCCCCCACCACAGGACCACCGAACTGACCGCAACCACGAGCACGCCAAGTGCCGTAAACAAGCCTAGTGCCTGATTGAACCATCCGAACAACTGGCCCTCGTGCGCGGCGACCCCGGTGCCGATGATGCGATCAAGCAAGGGGCGCTGTGCAAAGTCTTTGCGCTCAATGATGCCTCCAGTTGCCGCATCGAATTTAAGGCTGGCACGCAAGGTTCGGTTCTGGCTGTCCGAACGCGCAGACCAGGATGCGTTGGCCTTGTTTGGCGGAGAGATTAGAGTCGGCGGAGCCAGATTTTGCGCCGCCACGGTTTCGACTAGCCGGTCCAGTATAGTAATGTCGAACGGGACAGCGCCCGCCATGTTATGCCCCTCATGTCCGCCGTGCCCAGCACCACCGCCCGCTGGCGTGTTATTGGCTAGCCGCTCGGAAAGTTCCGAGGAACGCCCGGTTGTCCAATCCTGCTTCACTATCGTGGTCTGCCCGCTTTGGCGCAATTGTTTCAACATGCCACCCCAAGATTTCGCCCAAGGCAAACCACTGATCAGCAGAAACAACACAAAAAAAGACACCCATAAGCCAGTGACAGAATGGATGTCGCGCCAGAAGGTCCGGCCACCACGGGTCAGCCGGGGATAGGCTATACCCGCCAGACCAGATGAGTTGCGCGGCCACCATAGGTAAAGCCCTGTGATGATGAGCACAATCAGCCATGATGCAGCCAATTCCACCAGCATGGAACCCTTATCACCTAGCAGCAACTCGCCGTGCAGACGGAACACGACTCTCATTAACCGCCCGTCTTCCTCGGCCACCTTCAATATTTCCAAGGTTTGCGGGTGGACATAAACCCGCGTCAATTCTTTGTCCTTGCCTACCAATATGCGGACTGCTGAATTCTGTGTGAGTGGCATCTCATAGGCATTTAACACCGAGCCGGGAACGGCTGCCAAAGCCGCCGCCACTTGGGCTTTCGGCGTTGCCCGTTGCCCGGTGATGACTAGGCTGTCGTAGGTGCTGTCCAGCCATGTTTCAATTTGCGGTTTGAATAAATAAATCGCTCCAGTGATGGAAAGCCAGATGGCAAACGGGATACAAAATAACCCGGCGTAAAAGTGCCAGCGCCAAACGGCATTGTAGGACAGGCTACGCTGCTTCTTCGCGGCATTTTTGAAGTGTGGGGTTGTTGTTTTCATAGCGTCAAAAAACGTGTATGGGTTGGGCTGGAGAGTGAAATCAGATATATATACAAGTTTTGCGCCAATTTAAACAAGACCCATGATTAGTCGCACAATGCCGGGTACGATTAAAAGTGTTCGGAAGTGCATGGCCTGCCTTGCGAGGGCATCGAAAGGCAAGGCAGGCCTTGCACTCCCGGTGTAAATTCAACGACCACCCGGAGGATTCGTCTGCATCACTTTCAATAGCACCCCTCGCTGTCCGTTTCAGCAATGCACCGTCTACTTTATGGGTGTGTCAAATGGCCTAGGTGTGTGTGATATACAGCGTTTTCAACATCAATCGGTTGCTTGATAAGGCTTCTGGTTGTTGCTAGATATTTTTTTCAACCAAAGGTTGTTTGGATATCCATTTTTAGTTACTGATGTTACGTAGTCATCGCTAGAAGATGGCAACTTGTGGAGTGCGGCGACTCGTCGCCCCTGGACGCAAAAGGCGGCGACGAGTCGCCGCACTCCACAACATCCGGGCTACAGCTACACGGTTGCGTAACATCGGTTATGTAAGTCGTACGGCTTTCATACGAACTTTACAAAACTGTATATATACAATATTGTATTTAGACAGTTCATAAGATTTCTTGGCAAGCAGCGAGGCACGCGATGTTTTTTGACCGCGAACAAGAAACCGAGCAATTATTTAAGCATTTCAAACGCGACAAAAACGTGTTGATGTTGGCGGCTAGGCGGGTAGGCAAAACCGAGTTGATGCATCAAGTTGCCAGGCTTGCTGCTGGAACTCGACCCGGAAGAGGATGTGATGAGCGACTTGGAACGCCTGCTCGACCAAGTGTCGGTGCTATACAAGGCGCGGGTGGAAGACCTCGCCCCGCAAGCCCGTGTCGTGCTGGACGCAGTGGCCTTGAACTGGAACCCGGTGGCAATCGCCCGCATCAAAGAAATCACCGGGCTGGAAACCGGCGCGATAGCCGGGCAATTGGACCGCTTGCAGAAAAACGGCGTGATTGAAAAAACCGCCTTGTCCACCACCACCTCGTCGGGCTACCAACTCGGCGAACGCCTGTTCAACATCTGGTAAAGGATATGGCCGGGAACAATTTTCCTGAGTTGAGTCTATGGATGGCAAACTGGTTGATTATGATAGGCTTAAATCCGTTGGCTTGTTACCGTCCTTGGCCTGGATTTCGGCATCCCTGCCGAAATGACGGAGCTTTGAGCCAAACTGAGAATTGCTGTTCATCGCCAAAGTGCCGCTATCCCGGATTGCGCCGTAAACGGCTCCATCCGGGCTACGACCTGTTTTACCTTCATCGCCAAAGCAATTGTTTAAGCTTGTCCGTGAACGTAGGATACAAAAAACCCGCCGCAAAACGAGTGATACGCTCATCCGGTGCCACTTTAAGCAGAGATTTATACAGCATTTGCGCCGTATCCTGCTTGCCTATGGACGCAAAATAAGCGCACATGACTCCCGTGAAACCAGTAAATTCTGACACATGGAAACGAGTCCGATGTGGGTATAGCAGCGACAAGTCAAAATTGCCGTCGAAGATTTCGGGGATTTTGTCGCTATTTCCTTCCATTAGGCACATTTGGGCATAGTTGATCTTGGCGAACAGATAATCCGGGGTTTTTTGATAATTCTCAATAATTGTCTCCCGAGCAGCCTCATAGTTGCCTAAATATTCGTAGGCCATACATAAATAATTATACAAAACAGGGGCATCGGGATAGTTTTGCTTTAGAACAAGAAGTTCTTGAATGGCTTGTTTTGGGTTGCTTTTGACCATTTCACGAAGAACCGGCAAACGTTCCTCAACGAGTTCTGGCAAACCCAGTATTTTCATTGCTTCGTAAGTTACTTCATATGCCACAAGACGATAGGTTTCGCTGCCCTTCTTGAATTTGGCGAGCGACTGTTTATTGCCGGGTTTCTGTTTTTTTCGTTTCATCAACTACAGCGCCTTCAACATCAAACAATGGGTAATATTCACTATTGCGCAAGCGCTAAACGGGTCGCACACTATCCCCCTCCCAGCCATTCTTTTGGCAGCAGCCCGCATGAAGCTTGCGAAATTACGGACAGTCTCGTGGTTTCGTTTGATGTTGCGCACCATAGGCCGGAAATGCCCGCTGGGACGGGCTTATTCCGACTAACATCTAGCACATGCGTAACATCAATTAATTAATCATCGCCAGTGCCTCCATGATGCTTCCCATCAGCGACTTGACTTCTCCAGCCATTTTTGTCTCGACCATTCGGGAATGATTTGTTCGACTTCCACGCCGATTCCCCGCAAACCTGTTTCCCAGTCATACCAATCGGTGTCGCCCGCATTGGCAATTAGACAGACGCCGTATTCGTCTATTGCGACCAAGGCCGCGGCCACCAGCTTACGATCCGATCTGTCGTGAACAAGCCGGGCCAAGGATTCATCCAGATAAGCATGGCCGTCATCGTCAAATAGGATATCCACCAAATCGACGGCACAAGTGTCATATTTATGCTGTAGAATTTCACGCCCGTAATCGTTAAATCCAAGCTTTTTGGCATATTCATCTTCGATTGCCTTTTGAAAATCAAGCACCAAATGGGACGGTGAACTTTTGAATGTGACAAGCCATTCCCGTACTTGCATCCGCAACTCGGGGTCATCGGGTGTCGCGTCGTGAGCCACCGTCGAATCCGCATCCGCCGCGCTGGCAGCGATCAGCACATTGGTATCCACCACATAACGGGATTTCAAGCTTGACGTTCCCGCTTCTGCCGTTCAAACATCAAACGGGCCAGTTCAGAGGTTTCCCCCAGCGCATCGCCGAAAAATTTATCCGGCCATTGGGTGACTCGACCGTATTTATCCAATTCCAGATTCTTGAGTACAGCATCGGCTCCACGTCTTTCCACAAAATACATCCGGCAATCTTCTAAAGATAACGTCTCCTTGGCAACCAAGGTTTGCAAGCGCCTGAACAAATGCTCTGAGTGCGTTTCCACAATAAACTGCACCCGGCGTTTGCGGCTGACTTCGACGAAAAGCTCGGCCAGCACCGATTGCGCCAGCGGATGCAAATGGATTTCCGGCTCTTCCAGTAAAACGGTTGAGCCTTCCGGTGCGAAAAAGGCCAGCGTCAGCACCGGCAACACTTGCGAAATACCGATGCCGACATCGCGCAAATTCGCCACCACGCCATCTTTATGCACGACGATTTCGTAGTGACTGGAACGGCCTACTTGCCGTGCTTCCAAGCGTTCTGCCACGCCTAGGCGGGCCAGCCATGAGGAGACCTCTTTTACAATCTCATTAGGATCGCGACTTTTGGAGCCATGTAAAGCACTATCAAAAAGTGCGTTGACAAACCCTGCGCCATCCGTGCCTAACTCACCCGGTTTGGTTTTGTTCCAGACATAATCCCGTTCAGGTTTTCGACGCAAAGGGCCAAGATAAGCAATGGTTGTTAATTCGCGGCGAATAGCCAAGCTCAGGTCTTCGGCCCATGCGCCGTCACGGGCAAGCAATTGAATCGCCTCTGAGGGTAATGCGATGGATCGTTCCGGAGCATATTCATTGCCCGTACCACGAGGCTCGGTTTCATCATTGACAAAAATTGAATATACGCCTTCGCCACAGCATATTGCCCGGAAACTTCCTGACTGTGGCTTCCATGTATAATACTGATGAAGCCCTACACCATCTCTCATAATCTTGTCGGGCTGTATTTCTCTTCCCTGTATTTCAAGATTTTGAATGACGGCTGAACCTAAGGAATCAATACCGTAGTTTGCAAAAAAAACTCCTTCAACATAAGAAGATGATGGATTATGTAAAGCTATTGTTATGCGTTTTAAACTAAACCCTATTCCAGTCCATGGTTTGAAGCTAAACCCTATTTCAAACTGCTGCGGTACTACATCCTTAGTTAGCACATCCTCGAAACCCCCGAAATTAAAATAAGCACTCGCATCATCTCCGCCAAAATTCAAATGGATGCTGCGGTCTGGGGATAAGGCGGTTTGTTTCAGCAGCAGCAAGGCTTGCAGTAACGAAGATTTACCTGACGAATTAGTCCCCAACAATATCGTAACGGGTGCCAACGGAATCTCGATACGTTCCCGCCAAGCTTTGAAATGTTTGAGCATAAGCTGTGTAAACATAGTGGCATTATTCCATTTTGTTAAAAAGCGCCTCGATAACGGCATCGGATGAGTAACTATCTACCAATAAAAAAAGGCCAACGCAGGGTGGCCTTTTTTGTGTTGAGAAAAAAACCAAGCTTCTACAGCAGCGGTACGATCAACAAAGCCACAATGTTGATGATCTTGATCATCGGGTTGATTGCAGGGCCGGCGGTGTCTTTGTAGGGGTCGCCCACGGTGTCGCCGGTGACGGCCGCCTTGTGTGCGTCGGAACCTTTGCCGCCAAAATTGCCGTCTTCTATGTATTTCTTGGCATTGTCCCAAGCACCGCCGCCAGTGGTCATGGAAATTGCCACAAACAAGCCGGTGATGATGGAGCCAATCAACACGCCGCCCAAAGCTTCCTTACCCAGCGCCAAGCCGACCACCAAAGGCACGGCGATAGGCAGCAGCGACGGAATGATCATTTCGCGGATGGCCGCTTGGGTCAGCAAATCCACCGCTTTGGAGTAATCCGGTTTGGCGGTATGGTCCATGATGCCGGGGATTTCCCTGAACTGGCGGCGCACTTCATCGACAATGCCGCTAGCAGCCCGACCCACCGCCTCCATAGCCAAAGCACCGAACAAATAAGGCACCAAACCGCCAATGAACAGGCCGACGATGACCATGTGGTTGGACAAGTCAAACTTCACATCGCCGCCCAAGTTATGGGTGTAGTCGGCAAACAGCACCAATGCGGCCAAGCCCGCCGAGCCAATCGCATAGCCCTTGGTGACAGCTTTGGTAGTGTTGCCCACCGCATCTAGCGGGTCGGTGATGGCGCGGATTTCCTGCGGCATCTCGGCCATTTCGGCAATGCCGCCCGCGTTGTCGGTAATCGGGCCATAGGCATCCAACGCCACGATCATGCCGGTCATGGACAGCATGGAAGTGGCCGCAATGGCTATGCCGTACAAACCAGCCAGCCAGTATGCGCCTAGGATGCTGGCGCAAACGGCCAATACGGGCAGGGCGGTTGCTTTCATCGACAAGCCCAGCCCCGAGATGATGTTGGTGGCGTGGCCGCTGGTTGATGCCCTGGCAATACTGCGCACCGGAGCATACTCGGTGGCGGTGTAGTATTCGGTGATGAGTACCATCAGCGCAGTGAGTACTAGACCAATCAGCGAGGCAAAATAAATGCTATGGGCCGACACTTGCACACCCGACAGGAAAACTCCGTTTCTGAACATAATCAGCGTCAGCGGATAGAAAACGATGCCGGCAAGACCCCCGGAAACGGCGACCCCTTTGTACAGAGCCGTCATGATCTTCTTGCCTGGGGTGATCTTCACATAAAACGTGCCAATGATGGAGGTTATGATGGAAACACCGCCCAGCACCAGCGGGTAGACAATGGCTATGTCCGCATTCATGGTTAGAATGCCACCCAGCAACATGGTGGCGACCAAGGTTACCGCATAGGTTTCAAACAGGTCCGCAGCCATACCGGCGCAGTCGCCCACATTGTCGCCCACGTTGTCGGCGATTACCGCAGGGTTGCGGGGGTCGTCCTCGGGTATGCCGGCTTCCACTTTGCCGACTAGATCGGCCCCCACGTCTGCCCCTTTGGTGAAGATGCCGCCGCCAAGACGGGCAAAAATCGAAATCAAGGAGCCGCCGAAAGCCAAACCGACCAGCGCATGCAAAGGTTCCGCCACGCCTAGGGCCTTTAGAATGGTGTAATAACCCGCGACCCCGATCAAGCCCAGCCCCACTACCAGCATTCCGGTGATTGCGCCGCCTCGAAACGCCACGGCGAAGGCCGCATCCACCCCGTTATACGCGGCTTGGGCGGTGCGGCAATTGGAGCGCACCGAAATGTTCATGCCGATGAAGCCAGTCGCACCCGACAATACCGCGCCGATGAAGAAGCCCCAGGCCACCGGCCAGCTTAACAAAAAACCGATGGCGAAAAACAACACCACACCGACGATGGCGATCGTTTTGTACTGGCGGTTTAAATAGGCTGTGGCACCCTGCTGGATGGCCGAAGCAATGTCGACCATGCGCGGATTGCCGGGGTTCTGCGCGTTGATCCAACTGATGGAATGGATGCCGTAAACCAAGGCTGCGACAGCGGAGGCAAAAGCAAAGGCGACCCCCCAACTGATGGCAAAGCCAATGTATAAGGACACGAAAAGCCCGGCGTAGGTGACTCTTTTGATTCTAGGGTCATCCATGACCGTCTTGGCGCACTCCTGCGCACAAGCGACGAGAGAAAATGACATAAAAGGATTCTCTTTAGATTAAATTATTGATTGGGATGGAGGCGATGGATCGCTGAATCTGGAAGACTTAGATCGCTCGTTTTTAGTGGTTTGATGGTGTTCCGTTTAATCATGGGCGGGAACTTTGTTGCTTCGATGATACCACTAAAATAGAACAAAATCCTTGCCAACACAAGGCATAAGCGCTCCAGCAATTAGCGGCTTGAGCGGGTCAAAACTGCGCTTGGTGATGCGGTTGTGCCACGCAAAAATGCCAATATTCATCATCGAAACAGAGGTTTGGATCGTTATGTACGAGGCTGGACGACAATCGGCAACCTATTTTGTAAATTGAACATTAACCGCCCGGTGCTGTCATCGGCACAGGATTGCCGACCTATGGCGATTAGTTTTGGAGTGCCAAGGCTTGCCTTGGCAAGCAAAGCAAGCTTTGCCACTCCATGCGTAAAATCGGTCAAAATTTAGCCGCAAGCAGAGCCTCCCTCTGATGCTCCATTAAATCCTTGATGCCCTTTTCGGCGAGAATCAACATCGCGTCCAGTTCATCGCGGCGGAAGGCGTGTCCCTCCGCAGTGCCTTGCAACTCCACAAAGGCCGATGCATCGTTCATCACCACATTCATGTCGGTTTCGGCATCACTGTCTTCGCGATAGTCCAAGTCCAAGACCGGGGTGCCTTTGTAGATGCCAACAGAAACCGAGGCGATTTGCCCGTGTAGCGGGTCGGCCTTGATTTTTCTCAGCTTTTGCAAATGCCGCACGGCGAGTGCGATAGCGACGTAACCGCCAGTGACGGATGCGGTGCGGGTGCCGCCGTCGGCTTGGATGACATCGCAATCGACGGTGAGGGTGCGTTCGCCTAGCGCCTCCAAGTTGAGCGCGGCCCGCAGCGAGCGCCCAATCAGGCGTTGGATTTCCAGCGTCCTGCCCCCTTGTTTGCCGCGTGAGGCTTCGCGCCCCATGCGTTCGTGGGTGGAACGCGGCAACATGCCGTATTCGGCAGTGAGCCAGCCGGAGCCTTTGCCTTTCAAAAACGGCGGAACCCGCTCCTCTATGCTTGCCGTGCAAATCACACGGGTGTCTCCAAATTCAACCAGTACCGAGCCTTCCGCGTGTTTGGTGTAATGGCAGGTTAGTTTTATAGTGCGCAGTTCGTCAGGTTTGCGTCCGCTGGGTCTCATGGCTAGGCTCTGTCTGAAAAGCCTGGAAGTATACCTGAAAATTTGTTTTCATCGCCTTGTTTCTAAATCGCTGTCAATTTCAGGCAGCATGGCTGTAAGCAAAATGTCATTAATAACTGATATTACGCAACCGTGTAGGCTGTAGCCCGGATGTTGTGGAGTGCGGCGACTCGTCGCCGCCTTTTGCGTCCAGCGGCGACGAGTCGCCGCACTCCACAAGTTGCCATCCTCTAGCGATGACTACATAACATCAGTTATGTTTTAAAGCAATACCTTCGCCAATTATCGTGAGAGACTTCCAATTTTGGCACAGAACAGCCGATCTAAGGGCCAAGCTGGTGCTTGGCGTTCACATTGGGAGCGCCAAGCACCAGCTTGGCGAAGGTGTTGCGTATGGACGGGATTACAAATCTCGTCCGGCTGCGTCGCCGCTATTTTGGCGAAAATGGCCCTAAGTCCGTCTGGCTGCCACCACGCCAACCGGCTGTTTAATCGCTGCGGAAGCCAGGCGATAACGCCGGTCAGACACCGCACACAATCCACCCGCCATCATCAACAGGCCACCCAGCCAGATGCAACGGATGAAGGGTTTGACATAAACGCGGACACTCCAAGCGCCCTTGTCCATCTGTTCTCCTAGGGCCACATACAAATCCCGCAGCAGCCCAGGATCAATCGCCGCCTCGGTCATGGTATTGCGTTGGACCTTGTAAAACCGTTTCTGCGGTTTAAGTTCAGCCACGGGCTTGTCGCCCTTGAAAACTTGGAAACTGCCTTCTTTGGCACGGTAGTTGGGCCCGGGAACTTCGTCCACGCCGTTGAACTGGAAACGATACCCGCCTATTTCGGTGGACTCACCCGGTGCGAGGCGGACAATTTTTTCCACGCTGTATTGGTTGGACAGCACTGCGCCGACCAAGAACACCGCCGCACCTAAATGCGCCAAAGTCATGCCATAAACGCTAGGCGACTGGCTGCGGATACCTTCCCATGCGTTGGCTCGCAGGCTGACGCGGCTATATAACGACAGCAAGGCACCGCTGGCCAGCCAGAATGCCATACCCAAACCGGCCATGGCTTTGATATCATCGGCTTTGAGAAACACCGCGACCAAGCCTATGCCCAAAACCCAAGAGGCCAGGAAAAACGGCCACATCCGCTGGAAAATGCGCGAGGCATCTGCCTGCCGCCAAGCAAACATCGGCGCAATGCCGGCCAGTAGGAACATCGGTGCCATGACAGGCGCGAACACAGCGGTGAAATAGGGGGAACCCACCGAAATTTTACCCAAGCCTAGCGCATCCAGCACCAAGGGGTATAGCGTTCCGAGAAGAATGCTGGCCGCTGCCGTGACCAGCAAGATGTTATTCAGCAACAGCAAATTTTCCTTGGAAACAAGGCCGTAGCGGGCATTGTCCTTCACCATCGGTGCGCGTAGCGCATAAAGCATTAGCGAACCGCCGACCACCAAGCCAAGGAAGACTAGGATAAACAGGCCGCGTGTGGGGTCGGAGGCGAAGGCGTGGACCGAGGTTAAGACCCCGGAGCGGACTAAAAAGGTGCCTAACAGGCTCAACGAGAAGGCAAACAAAGCCAGCAGCACTGTCCATGCCTTAAACGCCCCGCGCTTCTCCGTGACCGCCAAGGAGTGCAACAGTGCGGTTGCCACCAGCCACGGCATGAACGAAGCGTTTTCAACCGGGTCCCAAAACCACCAGCCGCCCCAGCCCAGCTCATAATAAGCCCACCAAGAACCCAACGTGATGCCGAAAGTCAGGAATATCCAAGCCACCAGAGTCCACGGCCTAGACCAACGCGCCCAGGCCGAATCCAAAGAACCGCCCAGTAAGGCGGCGATGGCAAAACTGAAGGCCACGCTCAAACCAACATAACCCATGTACAGCATAGGCGGGTGGATGGTCATGCCGAAGTCTTGCAGCAGCGGGTTCATGTCGTTGCCATCCAGCGGGGCTGGCATGATGCGGTCGAAGGGGTTGGAGGTGAACAGGATGAACAACTCGATGCCGATACTGACCAGTGCCATCACACCCAAGACCCGGGCCAGCATGGCATCGCTTAGGCTGCGGCTGAACACGCTCACTGCGCAAGTCCACAGCCCCAAGATAAAAGCCCACAGCAACATCGAACCCTCATGCGCGCCCCATACCGCCGTGATGCGGTAATACAGAGGCAACGAACTGTTAGAATGCTCGGCCACATACAGCACGGAAAAATCGTTGTTGACGAAGGATGCCGTCAGACAAACAAAAGCCGTCAGCAAAAATAAAAACTGCGATTGGGCCAAAGGTTTTGCCATCGCCATCCACAGGGCCACGCCGCGCTGTGCGCCCCACAGCGGGAAGATGGCTTGCAGCAAGGCCATCATCAAGGCCATGACCAAGGAAAAATGTCCGAGTTCTGCGATCATTTTTGGTAGTCCTTATAGGTTGTAGGCGGCATTTTGCCACTTTTTTTCAGGGCTTCGCCCACTTCCGGCGGCATGTAGTTTTCATCATGCTTGGCCAATACCTCGGAGGCTTCAAACACCCCAAGTCCGTTCATTTTGCCGATGGAAATAATGCCCTGGCCCTCGCGGAACAAATCCGGCAAGATGCCGGTGAAGGTTATTGGCACAGTGGCCACCCCATCGGTGACATCGAAGCGGACAGTGACCCCTTCGGACCGTTTAACACTGCCTTGGACGACCAAACCGCCGACACGGAAAGTGTAGTCCTTCGGCGACTCGCCCGCTGCCACTTGGCTGGGTGTGTAAAAATACAATAGATTCTTCTGGAAAGCGGTAAGGGCCAAAAAGACCGCACCGGCCACCCCGGCCAGAATCAGCCCGACTAAAACCATGCGTTTTTGGCGTGGTGTCATGGTCTGGGCCTCTCCAACTTGAACAACCGTCCGATGCTTTTGAACACCTCGGTTTTACGGCGCAAAGGCAGGATTAGGTTGAAAACAAGGACGGCTAAGGCCACTCCGTAGGCGGTCCAAACGTAAAAGGCGTAACCGCCCATGGCGAAAAAATGTTCTAAGGACATGGTTTAAAATTGACCTCGTTCCCAATGCTCCAGCGTGGGAATGTAGATTTAGGCACTTCAGCGCCGCATATCCGCTGGAGCGGAGCAAAGCATTGGTCGTTGGGAATTAAAAGTCCACGCAATGTTTGTTGTGGAGACATTTTAACGAATTTTGCGGCGCAAGGCACATTAAGCATTGACAAGTTGCAATTCTTATTGGGCCAAGGTGTGAAAAATAACCCGTCATTCCGGTCATGGATGCCGGAATCCAGCGTCCAAGGATGGCAAGTTACAGCTTACGGCAAGTCTATCGCAAGCTTGCTGCTTTACGTCCCTGTGACTGGATGCATTCGGGACATCCTTGTCCCGAAGGATACAGGACAGGGATGTCCTGTATCATGAGTCACCTAATTTGGCGCGAACGCATTAGAAGGCCAGAACAGATGGAGCGCTCTGCAGTCAAACCTAGTAACTGATGTTACGCAACCGTGTAGGCTGTAGCCCGGATGTTGTGGCGTGCGGCGACTCGTCGCCGCCTTTTGCGTCCAGCGGCGACGAGTCGCCGCACTCCACAAGTTGCCATCCTCTAGCGATGACTGCGTAACATCAGATAGTAAACAACCGTCCTTACCCAGAGGTTCCATGAACGCTAACATTAATCCTGTCGAGGCTTTTTCTACCCGCTATTGGCGCAAGCTTGACGATGGCAGGGTCGAATGCCAAATCTGCCCGCGTTTTTGCAAACTGCATGAGGGGCAGCGGGGTTTGTGCTTTGTCCGTGGCAACCAGAGTGGTGAGGTGATGCTGTTTTCCTATGGCCGGTCCAGCGGGTTTTGCATCGACCCCATCGAAAAAAAACCGCTCAACCATTTTTTGCCCGGTACGCCGATCTTGTCATTCGGCACGGCGGGTTGCAATCTGGCCTGTAAGTTTTGCCAGAACTGGGACATCAGCAAGTCGCGTGAAATGGACCGGCTGCTGGATCGGGCATCGCCTGCGGCCATTGCCCGCGCCGCTCAAGAGACAGGCTGCCGCAGCGTGGCCTACACTTACAATGACCCGGTTATTTTCCACGAGTACGCCATAGACACGGCACTTGCCTGCCGTGAACTAGGCATCAAATCGGTTGCGGTCTCCGCCGGTTATCAATGTGCAGAACCCCGCGCCGAGTTTTACCGGCACATGGACGCGGCGAATATCGACCTGAAAGCCTTCAGCGAGGATTTCTACCACCGTGTGTGTGGCGGGCAATTGCAGCCGGTGTTGGAGACCCTGGAATATATCAAGCATGAAACCCAAGTCTGGCTGGAAATCACCACTTTGTTGATTCCCGGCGAAAATGACTCGGATGCCGAGTTGGAAAGCCTGGCACAGTGGGTGTACGATAAACTGGGGCCGGATGTTCCGCTGCATTTTTCCGCCTTCCATCCCGATTGGAAAATGTTGAATACTGTGGCTACGCCGCCCGCCACGCTCTCCAAAGCCCGGCAAATCGCGTTACAGAACGGCATCCGCTATGCCTATGTCGGCAATGTGCATAACAAAGAGGCTGACAGCACGTGGTGCCATCAATGCGGGCATTTGTTGATTGGTCGGGATTGGTACGAGCTTTCCGCATGGAACCTTACTCCCGCTGGGAAATGCAAGCAGTGCGGAACGGCCTGCGCGGGTCTGTTCGAGCACGCGCCGGGAAACTGGGGTTCCAAGCGGGTGCGGGTCAACCTGACGGGATCGGCATAGAAAATATCGGCTATCAAATTAAGGCGCGGAGCACATATCGGCAAAGGCTTAACCGTTCGCCCTGAGCTTGTCGAAGGGGGGACGGTTATGCCGTTTATGGTTCGACAAGCTCACCCAAACGGCGTAATTTAATGCCGGTGTCCATCTAGGGTACAATATTCCCTTCCAACGTATTTTTAGATAGCAGGGTCATATTATGTTTAGCAAGGGTATGGAAATTGCCGGTTTCGATGATGAATTGTGGGCCGCGATACAGAATGAAGAAAAACGGCAAGAAGAGCATATCGAGCTGATTGCCTCGGAAAATTACGCCAGCCTGCGCGTGTTGCAGGCGCAGGGGACCGTGCTGACGAACAAGTATGCCGAGGGCTACCCCGGCAAACGGTACTACGGCGGCTGTGAAAACGTCGATGTGGTCGAGGTGCTGGCCATTGAACGTGCCAAACAGTTGTTCGGCGCGGATTTTGCCAACGTGCAGCCGCATTCAGGCTCGCAAGCCAATGCTGCTGTCTATATGGCGCTGATTGATCCAGGCGACACCGTTCTTGGTATGAGTTTGGCGCATGGCGGTCATCTGACCCACGGCGCAAAGGTCAATTTTTCCGGCAAGCTTTACCATGCAGTGCAGTATGGCTTAAACCCCGACACGGGCGAGATCGACTATAGCCAAGTCGATGCGCTAGCCCGCAAGCACAAACCAAAATTAATCGTCGCCGGCTTTTCCGCTTATTCCCGTGTGGTCAATTGGCAGCGTTTCCGCGACATCGCCGATGAAGTCGGTGCTTATTTATTGGTGGATATGGCCCATGTGGCCGGCTTGGTTGCTGTCGGTCTGTATCCGAACCCAGTGCAAATTGCCGATGTCACCACCACCACGACCCACAAGACTTTGCGCGGCCCGCGTGGCGGACTAATTTTGGCCAAATCCAACCCGGAGTTGGAAAAGAAGCTCAATTCATTGGTTTTCCCCGGCACCCAAGGTGGGCCGCTGATGCATGTTATCGCCGCCAAGGCGGTGGCCCTGAAGGAAGCCTTGCAGCCGGAGTTCAAGCATTACCAAGAGCAGGTTATCACCAATGCCCGGGCGATGGCGGAAGCTTTCATCGCACGCGGATTCAACATTGTTTCCGGCGGCACGGACAACCACTTGTTCCTCGTTGATCTGATTGCCAAAGGGCTGACTGGCAAATTGGCGGACGCGAAATTGGGCGAGGCTTATATCACGGTGAATAAGAACGCTGTCCCCAACGACCCACAATCGCCCTTCGTCACCAGCGGTATCCGCATTGGCACACCAGCGGTCACCACACGCGGTTTTGGTGTGGAAGAGTGTACCGCCTTGACCGGCTGGATTTGCGACGTGTTGGATGAGACGGAAAACGCTGCGGTCATTGACCGGGTCAGGCATCAAGTGCTCGATATCTGCCACAGGTTCCCGGTTTACCCGCAATAACTCATGTTACAGCATTTGCAACATCAAAGAGTTACTTGATAGATGGAATGAAAGGGCAAGATATTCAGTTAAATTGAAACGTTAGCTCAATATCCTTTATTAGGTATATTTTAAAGATGAAAATGCTGTACATAAAGATATGCCCATGCTTCACATACCCTTTTTAGACATGTATGCCAACCAACCATTTAAACGCGTATAATAATGCACTAATGCTTCCCTCAACGCGGTAAGGTGCAACAGGCGTGTTCCGCCGGGTGCTCAAAAGTGCTGCACACAAACTTGGGCTGTGTTTGATATTACGCTGGGAGTGCAAGGACTGCCTTGCCTTTAGATGCACTTGCAAGGCAGGCCTTGCATTCCGGCTGCACTTTGCATCGCACCAAAAGACAGGAGCTTAATACCATGCCATTCACCGCCGACGACACACGATTTATGGCGCAAGCCCTTAGATTGGCTGAGCGCGGACTGAACACTACCCATCCCAATCCCCGCGTCGGTTGCGTGTTGGTGCGGGACGGGGTTGTGGTGGGTGAGGGCTGGCACGAAAGGGCAGGCGGGCCACATGCCGAAGTGGTGGCTTTACGCAACGCAGGCGAGGCAGCGCGGGGGGCCGTCGCCTATGTCAGCCTGGAACCTTGCAGTCATCACGGGCGCACCCCGCCTTGCACGGAAGGGCTAATCGCCGCCGGTGTCAGCCGGGTAGTCGCCGCGATGACGGACCCCAATCCGCTAGTCTCAGGCAAAGGACTGGACAGCTTGGCAGCGGCGGGCATTGAAACTGCCGTGGGTTTGTTGGGGGCCGAGGCCAAAGCGCTCAATCCCGGTTTTTGTAAAAGGATGGCAACCGGTCTGCCTTGGGTGTTCAGCAAGCTGGCGATGAGTTTGGATGGGCGGACGGCTATGGAGTCCGGGGAAAGCCGCTGGATTACCGGACCGGAAGCTAGGCGTGATGTGCACAGGTTTCGTGCCCGCAGTTCCGCCATCCTCACCGGGATTGGGACAGTGTTGGCCGATGATCCGTTTTTGACAGCACGGTTTTCCCCCTCTCCCCCGAACGGCGATGTTATACCCGAGCGCCAACCTGCCCGCATTGTGATGGATTCACACTTCAGGCTGCCCCCAACAGCCAAGATGATAGCCCAGCCGGGGCGGACCTTAATCATTGGCTTGGAAACCGAGGCGGCGGGAGCGGAAAAGCTGCGCGAAGCGGGTGCGGAAATCCATCTGCTTCCGGCTGGTCTGGACGGGAGGGTCGATTTGAATGCGCTGATGGAATTGCTTGGCCAGCTTGAATTCAACGAGGTCATGGTGGAGGCGGGGGCCACGCTGAACGGCGAATTGCTGCGCGACGGGCTAGTCGATGAGTGGGTGATTTATCTGGCCCCTTGCGTTCTGGGGGATCGGGGCAGAGGCTTGTTCCACCTGCCGGCCTTGGAGCTCATGGCCGACCGCTATCAAATGGCTTTGCAAGATGTGCGGCGAGTGGGGCAGGATGTGCGGTTGATATTACAAAAGTAATTGATATTGTAAAGCTATATATGAATGAAAAGATTTATAAAGTTTCTAGTCTCTTTTCGGGAATAGGAGGATTTGAACTTGGATTTGAATCGGCAGGTTTTGAAATAGTATTTCAGTGTGAGAAAGATGAGTTCTGTAATAAAGTCCTTAAAAAATATTGGCCGAACACGCCCAGAGCAAGAGATATCCGACAACTTGCCCCGGCAACTATCCCTTTTTCCGATGTATGGACAGCCGGATTCCCATGCCAAGACGTTTCTCTGGCGCGAATGGGGCCTAGAGCTGGGCTTAAGGGGGCAAAGTCTGGACTCTTTCATGAATTTGCTAGATTGGTTGAGCAACGCTTGCCCAGAGTTGTTCTCCTCGAAAACGTTCATGGTTTACTCAGTTCACACCGAGGCAGAGATTTCGAGGTTGTTGTCAGAACGTTGGCCGAACTCGGGTATGCTGTTGGATGGCGTGTGTTTAACAGCAAAAACTTCGGAGTCCCCCAATCACGCCAAAGAGTCTACATTGTGGGATGTCATCGAGAAAGGACAGGTCCAGGACAAATACTTTTTGAGCGCGGGCGCTGCGAGGGGGATGCTGCGTCGGACAGACCAAATGGGGAGAAATCTATTTCCCCCTTTAAGAGAGTGTTTGGAGATATTGGCGGAGGCGGACCAGTAGTTCAAGGTTTGGCATATTGCCTATACGCGACTTCCGCTAGGCATACAGGAACCGATTGGAGTCGAACCTATGTTAATTATCCATCGACAGGACGTGTGCGCCGCCTACTTCCGAAAGAATGCGAGGGGATAATGGGTTTTCCTGTAGGATGGACTGATTCGCCTAGTGGATCAGATCAAGAAGATGTTGATTCTGCAAGATATCATGCTCTAGGAAATGCAGTCACTCCACCCGTAATTAATTGGCTGGCGCAACGAATAAAGAGCTATTTGGACTCTTTTGTGCAAAATTCCATTTTATGAAAATAGCCTTTCGAACTAGTGGTGGACGCGGAGAATATGAGTTGGCAGGAAGTCAAGGTACAACTTCGTCAACTGAACTAGCCAATTATGCAATAGATTTCCAAGTTTCCCCTAATATACTGGTTTCTGGAAAATGTGTATTGCAAATCAAAAACGGCAAACCAAGAATACGTTTAAATAAAGGTGACGATGATTCTACTCATGCGTACCGATGGTTGAGTGCTCTCCTGTTGCTGCGCAAGCCAAGTCGGGTTAGAGCAGATGATGAATATCTAGTGGCAAGGGGAAGTGCTCCTGCAAAATATCAAATTTATAGCATTCAAGTTGACGTGGTTTCTTCTGCAAGTTCAATTTGCTTATTAAGGCCAACAATTATCGAAATACATGAAGGACAATCTAGCAAATTTATATCAGTGCCTGATAGAATTGGAAGAATTCAATATATTCTGGAAAATGCTGAGAATTTACCCGACTCAATTCAATCTGTATTGTCAGATTTTGGCAAAGCCCTTGTATTGCCGGAAGGACACAAAAATCTAGAAGAATTACGAAATAAAGTTTACATTAGTTTGGCAAATTACGATACATCCTATCAAGGGTCTCTTGATGCCTTGCCTATTTTAGAAAATATTCTCTTTAGCAAAGGTATTGCAATTGAAGAATACGAACCAAAGCTGCAACCGATAGTCCTTGCAGAAGACGATAAACGGACAGCAATTGAAATCCGCTCGGATTATTTGCGCTCTTGGAGATTTGTTGCTGAACGAGGATATCAAGGCAGGAAGTTCAGTAAAAGTATTCTTGATGCTTATGATAACCGATGTTTAATTAGTGGTGTACGTTTATCAAAAACTAGCATGAACACGATACCCGGAGTTGATGCAGCACATATCCTACCTTGGGCAAAGTTCGACTTGAATACCGTGCCTAACGGCTTATGCCTTACCAAAACCTATCATTGGGCTTTTGATTCTGGAATTATTAGGATCGAATTTGATCCTTCAATGAATAGTTATATCACCATTATGGACAACTTAGCGAAACAAGCGATGATTGATGCCCGATGTGATTTGTCTCTATTTGAACCACATTTGGGAGTTATTCCAATATCTCGTTTGCCTCAGCAAGAATCGCTATGGCCAAGTCCTGTGTTTTTAAAAGAGTTAAATAAATTGCTTATTGGTTGAATGCACTCATGGCAATAGACTTCAGTTTTTTATTTAGCTAGTTTTCAACTCGAACTCCAAATTTAATTATGTTCACCGGCATCATCCAATCCATAGGCAAAATCAGCCATATCCAACCGCAAGGTGGAGATTTCAGGCTTACCATCTCAACCGGCAAACTCCCGCTAGTGGGCGCTGCTTTGGGCGATAGCATCGCGGTCAGCGGTGTATGCCTGACGGCCATCGAACTCGGCGACGGGCAGTTTAGTGCCGATGTGTCCCGCGAAACTTTAAGCCGCACGACCTTGGGCACTCTTAAACCCGGTTCCCGCGTCAACTTGGAACTGGCTTTGACGCCGACCACCCGGCTAGGCGGGCATATCGTCTCCGGCCATGTCGATGGGGTAGGGGAGGTGGTGCAGCGCAGTGCCGATGCCCGTTCGGTGCGTTTTGTCATCGAAGCCCCGGCCAATCTGGCAAAGTATGTCGCGGAGAAAGGCTCCATCTGCGTGGATGGCGTCAGCCTGACCGTCAACGGCGTGGACGGCAAGCGATTTGATTTAAACATCGTCCCGCATACACTGGCCGAGACGACTATGGAAGAATTCCAACCGGGCCGCAAAGTCAATTTGGAAGTCGATTTGCTGGCCCGTTATCTGGAACGGTTGTTGTTGGGCGAGAAAGCCGCTGTTTACTCAGGGGGTATTACGGAGGAATTGCTTGCCAATAGCGGTTTTCTGAAATAGCACAGCATTTTCAACATCGGATAGTTATTTGATAGCTAGCATGAAAGTGCAGGATATTCAGTTAAATTGAAACGTTAGCTGAATATCATTTATTAGGTATATTTTAAAGATGAAAATGCTGTAACGAATACATGACTCGCTTAATGGAGCAAAAAACCGTTAAAGAATCACTAGCCGAAGCTGTTGGTTTTGATGTCCGCCGTATTTTCGAGGACATTAAACGTTCAGAAGTTCAAACTGAGTTGGAAGGCTGGCATCATATCCAGCCGACAGCAATATTGCCTGAATCAGCATTTCGACGAACTCGTTTTGCCCATCATTGAATTACAGCTTTGTTCTGGTTTAATGGCCGATCAAGAAGAGTCGCTATCTCTCAGCTTCACATCCCTGTGGACTGGATTCCGGCAAACCCTGCCGGAATGACGTGCTTTCAACAATTGCGTATTTACGATGAGCACTTGAGCGTGGAACGAGAGCGCGGAGTTAAACAAAACCCGGATTACGCTCGCCAAGCGGCTCCATCCGGGCTACGGGGTGCGGTAAAATGAGTGAATGTGGGGGTTCTTTGTTACAGCGTTTTCATCTTAAAAGTAAATATAATAATGACATAAAATAAACCATTGATTTAGAATAATAACTTACATTAGACAAAATTTACTAACCTAATTTTTTGATGTTGAAAACGCTGGTTGAAAACGCTGTGAATACTATAGAAGAAATCATCGAAGACCTGCGACTAGGCAAAATGGTCGTCATCATGGATGACGAAGACCGTGAAAATGAAGGCGACCTCGTCATGGCCGCTGTCCACACACGCCCGACGGATGTCAATTTCATGGCTCGTTACGGGAGGGGGTTGATATGCCTGACTCTGACCCGCGAGCGTTGCCAGCAATTGCGTTTGCCACTAATGGTGAACGAAAACAAGACACCTCATTCCACCAACTTCACCCTTTCCATTGAGGCGGCAACCGGTGTCACCACCGGCATTTCCGCCGCCGATCGTGCCCGTACCATCCAGTGTGCCGTGGCCTCGCAGGCCAAGCCGGATGATCTGCTGCAACCGGGGCATGTGTTTCCGTTGATGGCCCAGCCCGGCGGGGTGCTGAACCGGGCCGGCCATACCGAGGCCGGTTGCGACTTGGCCCGGCTGGCCGGTTGTGAGCCGGCGGCGGTGATCGTGGAAATACTCAACGAAGAAGGCTCGATGGCCCGCCGTCCAGAATTGGAAGTGTTTGCCAAGCAACATGGCCTGAAGATCGGCACCATCGCCGATTTGATCCATTACCGCATCCAGAACGAACAAACCATCGAGCGCATTTGCTCCTGTGAGTTTCCCACCGAATTTGGCCACTTCCGCCTATATGCTTACCAAGACCGGATTGACAACAACCTGCACCTCGCTCTGGCGATGGGACAGGTTTCCGGCGACGAGCCAGTGTTGGTGAGGGTGCATGGCAGGAGTTTGCTGTGCGACTTGTTCGGCGGCAAACGCGAGGAGACTGCATTTCCGCTGCGTAAAACGATGCAGAAGATTGCCGAAGAAGGCCGTGGCTTGCTGGTGGTCATCCGCAAGGAGGAAGGCAGCAAGTCCTTGGTGGAGCGCATCCATCAATACAGTATGGAGGACATTGGCGTGGAGATTCCACACGGCGAGGAGACCCATGATGATTGGCGCACCACTGGCACTGGCGCACAAATTTTGGCCGATTTGGGGGTGCGCAAAATCCGCGTGATGGGTTCGCCGAAAAAATACTTAGGGCTGTCCGGCTACGGCTTGGAAGTGGTCGAGAATGTGGCTTTTGATGGATAAAAATCCACTACTTTCCGTCAAAAATCTCCACGTCGCCTTTCGCCAAGGAGAACAGTCGGTGCCTGCCGTCAATGGCATCAGTTTTGATATCAAACCGGGCGAAACCTTCGCGCTAGTGGGCGAGTCGGGCTCGGGTAAATCAGTGACGGCCTTGTCGGTGTTGCGGCTGTTGCCTTTGGGTGGGCGGATATTGCAAGGCTCGGCCAAGCTGGACGGGTTAGATTTGTTCAAAATGCCGGAATATGCCCTGTGCAAAATCAGGGGCCGGCGCATCGGGGTGATCTTCCAAGACCCGATGAGTTCGCTGAACCCGGTGATGACCATAGGCCAGCAAATTGGCGAAGTGCTGCGTTTGCATTTTGGACTTAAAGGCGCGGCCTTGAAAGCCCGCGCCGTCGAATTGCTGGAGCAGGTCGGAATGCCTCGCCCCGAACAGCATTTCGACGAATACCCGCACCAATTTTCCGGCGGCATGAGGCAGCGGGCGATGATTGCCATCGCCTTGGCGGGTAAACCTGATTTGCTAATTGCCGACGAACCGACCACGGCCTTGGATGTGACCATACAGGCTCAAATATTAGCCCTGCTCAAGCGCTTGCAACAAGAAACCGGCATGGCGCTGTGGCTAATTACCCACGACTTGGGCATCGTCTCAACCATGTCCGACCGGGTGGCGGTGATGCGCAAAGGGGAAATTGTCGAGGTGGCTGAGAGTGGCCCGTTTTTCGCGCAGCCAAAACACCCTTACAGCTTGCAATTGTTTGATGCCCGCCCGCGTTTGGAGAGTTGCCTGGGCCGGGTGAAAATTGACAACCCGCCGCCTTCGCTATTGGAAGTGCGTGATTTCAAAGTTTACTACCCGATCAAAAAAGGTCTGTTTCAGCGCGTTGTCGATCATGTGCGGGCGGTCGATGGCGTGTCCTTCAGCCTGCCGCAAGGCCAAACTTTGGCCTTGGTGGGTGAGTCCGGCTGCGGCAAGACCACGCTAGGCAAAGCCATGCTGAATTTGATCGAAAGCTCCGGTGGGCAGGTATTGTTTGACGGCATGGATGTGACCGGATCAAATGGCGAAGCCCGCCGCAAGCGTTGCGGCGAGATGCAAATCATCTTCCAAGACCCTTTATCCTCGATGAATCCGCGCATGGTGGTGGGGGATATCATCGAAGAAGGCATCCGGGCCTTGCAGCCGGAATGCACGGAACAGCAGCGGCGGGAGCGGGCGGAGGCATTGCTGGAGGCGGTGGGTCTGGAAAAATCGGCGCGGATGCGATACCCGCATGAGTTTTCCGGCGGGCAGCGGCAGCGCATTTGCATCGCCCGCGCCTTGGCGGTCAATCCCCGGCTGATCGTCTGTGACGAGCCGACCAGCGCCTTGGATGTCTCGGTGCAGAAACAGATTATAGCCTTGCTGAAAGACCTGCGACAACAGCAGGGCTTGAGCTATCTTTTCATCAGCCACGATCTTGCCGTGGTTGCCGAACTGGCTGATGTCGTGGCGGTGATGCGCGAAGGCAAGTTTGTGGAAATGGGTCCGGTCGAGCAGGTGTTGTTCTCGCCTGCCGATGATTACACCCGTAAACTGTTGCAGGCCGTGCCGGGCGTCGCCAACCGGGCATCAACCCTATAAACCCGGAAAAACCGCTGTGCGTCAAACCATCTTCTCTAAGGATTGGATCAAAGCCTTTAATTTTTCTCTAGCCACAGGCAGTTCGATTTCGCTACCCCGGATCGATATCCGATAAGAGCCTTCGTTCACACCGGGCTTTAAACAATCAATGTGTAAAAGATTGACGAGAAAGCTCTTGTGCGGGGAGAAAAAACCAAAGGCCACAAGGCCTGACTCCAACTGGCCCAGCGTGACCTGCCTGATCCCTGCCACGCAACGTTGACCAGTCAAATGAGCTTCCAGCGTACCTCCTTTGGGAACCCCTTTCGGAATCATCCGAAAAAATAGGATTTCGGTTGTAGGCACAAATTGGGTGACCGTGGTTTTTGCCCCTGATCCCTTTTCCAAGGTATGGTCTAGGGCTAGCCGTTTGGGCAGGGTCGGGGGCGAAAGCGGCTTATTCCGTGAAACTTCAGTCTTGACCCGGTTCAGAGCCTCTTCCAGTTCGGTTTCATCCACTGGTTTGCATAGGAAATAATCGGGATGGCAAGGCCAGGTTTGCTTTTCATGTTCGGGAAACGCTGTCACAAACACCAGCCGGGGACGATTAGGCAGGGATTTCATGGCCTTGCCCAAAACCAAACCGGCCTCATCGCTTTCCATGCGAATATCCAAGAAAGCCACGTCCACGCCTCCCGCTTCGGCCAAACTGCCGATCAAATCCAGTGCTTTCGCGCCGCTCTCGGCTTCGCCCACGACAATGACATCCCGTTGGCGCAGCTTTTCCTTCAAGCCTTCTCGGTTGCGGCGTTCGTCGTCCACGACCACTGCCCTCAGTTTTGCCGTATTCATCGTGTAAGCCCCGGCAAAGTCAAACGGGCGCAGGTGCCTTCCCCAGGCTTGCTAGTTAGGCTAAGAGCGGCGCGGGAGCCATAGGCTAATTCCAAGGTTTGGGCCAAGGAATACAAGGCCGTTCCGCTGCCCCAACGCGATGCTGAAACCACCGGTTGCTTGCCTAGTTCTGCGCAGCGTTCGGGTGTCATGCCTGGCCCGTTGTCACAAACTTCAAGTTCCATTCCACGCGGGCGGGCACGCGCTGCAAGGCGCAAGCGGAAGGGCCGCTTGCCGCCAGGATAAGCATGGTCAAAAGCATTTTCGACCAAGGTTTGCAGGCATCGCGGCGGCACCAAGGTTCGCCCCAATTCGGGCATTAGCACTTTTTCCAAGATCAGATTATCCTCGAAGCGGAATTTTTGGATCGCCAGATAGTGGTCCAAAAACTCAATTTCCTGATCCAAAGTGATCATCTCGGCCTCGGCAAATTTGTGGATGCGGTCAAAATAGCGGGCGAGTTGAAGCAAAGCGGCCTTGGCCTCAGACGGATGCGCTCCAACCTCGCTGTCGATATTGCTTAAGGCATTGTTCAAAAAATGGGCGTCGATCTTGGCTTGTTTGAGCTTGAGCAAAGCCCAGCGTTCGCGGTCTAGGTCCGCCATGATCCACAGGAACAGGATGCAGCCCAGTACGTTAGTGAATGCCACCGGCCCGATTATTTCCCTGGCCAGTGGTGGGGCGCTGCGATCGTTTAGGGCCAAGGCTACAACCAATATGCTGTGCAAAAAGGAACCGACCAAGGCGACAAACATCGCACCACGCAACGATATGGCCCAAAGTGGCCAGTAATGGCGGGCCAAGCCGGCGCCTAGCCCTAGATAAATGGTCGACACGGCACTGGAATAAGCCACGGGGCCACCTAAATACCAGCGTTCAGCCCCAGCCAAAAACCCCGTGCCCAGCCCAACCCAAGGTCCGCCCACCAAACCTGCCACCAAGGCCATGCTGTCCCTAAAGCCCATGATGGCTTGCGATTCGGCTAATTTCCCCGTTACCTCAAAGAAACGACAGTCCACCTTCCTCTCATTATTTCCGTCCCCGCCCAGGATAATGCCGGTGTGGGTTCCGGTCACAGCCCAAACGCTGAAAAAAACTGTGGCCACCAACTGATCACGCCAACCGTCCCTCGTGCTACGCAATGCCCGCCTAAGCCACTCCACGCGGATGGACACAAAAGCGGCCACGATCACGACACAAACGCGTGGGGCCAGTTGGACGGCGTGGTCTTGCCAGTCAAGAAAGATTTGAAGATCTGGGGTTTCCATGGTTGATCCTGTAGTGTTGTGGTCGGAATCTTAACAGAAAATATTCGACTCGAAGCCAAAACACGTAACCTTATTAACCGGCAATCTGCCGGTTTACCCTGCCAAACCGGCATTTTACCACTTGCTTTTCAGCAGTTGGGAATATGACAATCCCATTAGCGATGGGATTGGGCGATGATTCTGCCTTAATCGACAGTGCGGGGAGATTGCGCCATGACTTCGACTTTGCTTTTCCTTTTTGCCTTATTGCCTTTGCTTTTCCTTTTTGCCTTATTGCCTGGTTTGTGGCTGATTTTTAGTGCCGTAGATTTCTTGTCTTCGATTCGCTCCGCAAGACTTGAGCGCGGCAAGGCATTTATCGCTGAATTTGAGTTTCCCAGCGGGTTGCGCGACCGACTGCAAAAACGCTATCCCCACTTGACTGAAGCGCAGATGGATAGGGTTTTTGAGGGCTTTAGATTGTATATGACTTTTACTGTGTATCACGGCCAGAAACTGGCGATGCCTTCCTGTGTAGTGGATTGCGTATGGCATGACTTCCTTTTGTATTCCCTCGAATACAAACAGTTTTGCGACAAAGCCTTCGGAAATTTCTTTCACCACACGCCTTTTGAACCCAACACACCCCATTTTTTCATCCGTAAGAGCCTGGAGAAAGTGTGGCTGGTCAGTTGCCAAGAAGAAAATATCGATCCCATCTATCCAAAGCGGCTACCCTTACTGTTTGCCTTGGATGCTGAGCTTGCCATAGCCGACGGATTCCGCCACAGCCTAGCCAACGATTACTACCCGCTCCCTAAGCTTGGTATCACTCCATCCGGGCTTTGCCATCAAATACAAGTTCTGGAGAGCGAGACAAATCCGGCAGAGCGTAGCTGCCTAGTTGCCCAATTAGCCCTAAGAATCTGCCAATCATTACAGCTAAAAGATTACTTCGGTCGATACCCGAAGAAGGACTTAGAAAAGCTTTTTGATGCCATCATCAGAGATGATGATCTAGTGGTGGCCGTGTTTGGGGATTCCACGCTGGCTGAAGCTAAGCGTGGTGAGATGAAGCATCGGAAGGAAGAGCAAGAAAAGCTGGAAGCAAGCTGCGGATGCTCCAGTAGTTGTGGGTAGGCCGCATGAACCCATGCTTACAAGCCCGCATCATCGATATGCACACGGTGTTCCTGGGTAATGGCGAACGCTGGATTCGCCTCAGCCTGGCTTGGCTGGCCCGGGACTTGGCCGATTTAATCAGGAGCATCCGGTCAGGTTCGACAGGCAATGCGGCAGACGCTCAACGCCTGTTGGCTTTGCGTTTGGTCTTGGCGAAACTCGAAGCGAAAGAAGCACCGGCCGACAATCCTCCTCCCATTGCAACCCTGTGCCCGATAACCCATTTCCGGCTGGCGGCGTTAAGCGGACAAGACCAACGCCTACCCCAAAACGGCCCGGCAGTTTGGTGCTGCCATCCTTCGGCGTTGCTGGATTTGGAGACAGTTTTGGCCGGGCGCGATCCGTACGCGGTGACAGCCTTGTTGGTGGTTTCCTCCCAAGCCGTCATCGTCAGCCCGGTTATGCAAGTGCGCCAATTCTGCCCCTTGTGCTTGCGTTACCTCGTTGCCCCGGTGTTTGGTTTAGAGACAGATGAGGCCGTGGAAGAAAAAGCCATGGCGGATGCCGGATTGGCTTTGGCTCGCACTGTCGAGCGGAAAGCTTCCGATTCTTTGATCTTCGACCGGAGCGGCTTGCAAATTCAAGCTTTTGCGCCATTTATCGGATGTCCACAATGTCTGGCATGGCTGTAAGTTTTCAAACCTTGGTCTCGGAACTGGGCATGGGGACACAATGCAGCGCGCGTTTTAGTTTGCGCACCGACCCAGCGGAGGTGATTGGACAGATATTCACCGGAATTGGATTTGGGATAGATGCCTGGTCGGCGCGTCAGGCAGCGGAAGGCGAAGCCTTGGAGCGGGCGACATGGCAAGACGGAGCGCTCTGGAACAGCGTGTATTTCCCGGACGAGCTAGGAGTCCTCCCGGAGGAAGCCCGGCTCATGTTGAAACCTGGCCATCTAGCCCGTCTTGCCGCACAGCCCGCCGCGTCAATCCCGGCAGCGTTCGGCGATGGGGCAAAACCTGTTTGGATTCCTGCTGAGGCGGTGTTCTTCCAGACGGGCTTGGCCCAAGACCTGAAGCGCAAAACCGTCACCACGGGGTGGGCTTATCATACAACGCAGCAAGCCGCTGCCGCCACAGCTTATCGGGAAGTCATAGAACGTGACTTGCAGATGCTGTTTTGGTTTGGCCGTCTGACACCTTACCTTTCTTCACCTCAGCCTCAATGCCTTGAGGCATGGCTGGTTCGGTTGGGCCTACTGGCCGAAAAACGATCACTATTGCGGGTTCTTCAGGTGGAAGTCACACTGGCTGAACGTTTTGGCGGAGCCGGTTGGTTTACCTTAGTGTTCCAGCCATCCGTGGAAATGCCCTACCTAAGTCTGGGTTCGGCTTTAAAAACAGACCGGGAGCATTCCTTTCGGGCCGCATTAGGGGAATATTGGATGCTGCGGTGTTTCCAAAAAGACCAGCTTCTTTGCGGAGTCAATCAAGCCGAGCCAACAACCTTCACGGCCCATGTCATCGCCGCCAGTCACGACCCAACATTGCGAGACAGGGCGTTGACCTTGACCCAGGATGCCATTAACAATGAAACAGCCAAGGAAACCGTTTTGAATTATCAAGCTTTGGAGTATTGGGTGGCATTTTTCCAGCCACCGCCCATTTTCCCTCATGGGGTGGTGGCAAAAGCCTGGGTGGATGGTTGCCAGCCCATGATTCCTGCGGGGTTTCCTTGTGGGTTGACGGCGCGTTGGCGGGATGAGTGGTCAATATCCTTGCCCGAGTGGGAGGCACAGCGATGGCATCCTTACCCGTGAACACGCCGCTGGAAAGACATTCGGCCTTGTCGTTAAAATATGATATGAGTATTCCGCGCCAAGTCTGGAGTCGGATTGATGGGATGCTGGAAGAGCGGGCACCACACCGGCGTAGGGGCTATCCTCGGGCAGGTGCTTTTGACCGTTTAGGAATCTTGGCCTTTGCTGAATCCGGGGTTGGACATCTGGCGATGAGGTTCTGGTTGCCGGGGCCTAGGCTGGTCTTGACGCGGGAAACTCGCGTGGTCGGGAGCCTGAACTCACTGCTGCCCATGGATATGGGGCAAGCCGCCAATGCCTTGGTGCTGGCAACTTGGCGCGGCGAACCAGGAACTTTGAAGTACGGCCCCCGCAATCCTAACTTTGCTAGGGCGGAACAAGGGGTGTTCCTTGAAGCGTTGCATGAAGACTTGTGCCGCGTGGGGATTGCCAACCATCTGCAGGGCGGATTGGAACTTGATGCCGTGCCTGTTCGCTTGCCTTTGGATTGGGAAGAACCTCTGGGTTTGCTGGCTTAGCCTCAATGCCATTAAGTTAAGCCGTTCATGGTGAGCCTGTCGAACCATGAACGGCTTAACTGCCAATATGTTGGGGTTTTTCGTTCACCCTTCGACCCTTCGACAAGCTCAGGACTCAGGGCGAACGGAAAATCCTTAACTTAATGGCAGTGTGGCTTAGCCTGCCTGCGCAACCTCAGTTAGTTTACTGGAATCGGGGCGGTAACAGGGATAATATGGTGCGAAAATTCCATTCGATAATGCACTCATGAAACTCCTCGCCCTAGAAACCTCCACCGAAGCCTGTTCCGCAGCCATGTATCTGGACGGCGAAGTCGTCGAGCGTTACCAATTGGCCCCGCAGCAGCATAACAAGCTGATTTTGCCTATGCTCGAATCCCTGCTGGCCGAAGCCGGCTTAAGCCTCAGGCAAATGGACGCGCTGGCGTTTGGCCGGGGTCCGGGGTCGTTCACCGGGGTGCGCATCGCCGCTGGTGTGGTGCAGGGGCTGGCGTTCGGTGCGGACTTGCCGGTCGCGCCAGTCTCCACACTGGCAGCCCTGGCGCAGGAGGCTTGGGCAGAAACGGATAGGGAGGGCAGCGGAAGTAAAGCGACTTTCGATGGCCCTCACCCCAGCCCTCTCCCGGAGGGAGAGGGGGCTTTGTGCTGTCTTACTACCCCAGCGCCCCAGCGCCGCTTTGCTTTTCCCTCTATCGACGCACGCATGGGCGAGGTGTATTGGGGCGTATATCGGCAAGAAGACAATGGTTGGGCCGGGTTAGTCGGCAGGGAGGTTGTGGTAAACGCGGTGGCGGTGGAGTTTCCCGAGCAAGCGGAAGGTTTCGGCATAGGTAGCGGTTGGGGTACTTATGCCAGCTTGTTGCGTGAACGGCTGGGTGAGGCAAGAGTGCAGGGCATCCTTGCCGATCGCTTCCCCCGAGCCAGTTGGGTCGCCCGCCTAGGGGCCGAGGTATTCAGGCGGGGAGAATGCGTGGTTGCGGAAGATGCCCTGCCGGTTTATCTGCGCGATAAAGTGGCAAAGAAAAAGAGCGGGGGATATTAGACTATGCTGTTATAGCGTTTTTAATATTGAATAGTCCTATCGTAACCGTTCCGCCCCCCCTTTTCATTTCCTGGGAACGCGGTCATCTTGACCGCCATTCCTGCGGGCAGGTTGCCCGCGCTCCCAGGGGGGGTGAACGGTTACGTCCTATCCTACTCCCATGTCACTCTAAAAATGGCTGATTGGTAGATGGGTAGAGGCTTAGGATGCCGAAACCCATCATTATGCTTTCAACCCTAGCACATCTTGCATATCAAACAAGCCGTTTTTCTTATCGGCCAGCCACAACGCGGCACGTACCGCGCCCTTGGCAAAAGTCATCCGACTGGAAGCCTTGTGGGAGATTTCCACCCGCTCGCCTTCATCGGCAAACATCACCGTGTGTTCGCCGACGATGTCGCCGGCACGGATGGTGGAAAAGCCTATGGTCTTGCGTTCGCGCTCGCCGGTGATGCCTTCGCGTCCATACACCGCGCAGTCTTTAAGATCACGCCCCAAGGTCTTTGCCACCACCTCGCCCATGCGTAAAGCCGTGCCGGAGGGTGCGTCCACCTTGTGCCGGTGATGGGCCTCAATGATTTCAATGTCGGTGTATTCACCCATCACCCGTGCCGCCAACTCCAGAATCTTGAGGGTGAGGTTGACACCTACGCTGAAATTGGGTGCCATCACCACGGCTATTTCGCCTGCCGCCTGTTCGATTTGGCCGCGCTGTTCAGAGGTGAAACCTGTCGTGCCGATAATCAGATGCTTGCCATGTTGGCGGCAGAGTTCAAGGTTTGCCAAGGTGGCTTGCGGGCGGGTGAAGTCGATCAAGGCATCGACAGAGCCAATGACCGCCGGCAAGTCCGCGACTACGATTAAACCATTGCGGGGCAGCCCTGCGACCTCTCCCGCGTCCTTGCCCACCGCCGGGCTGTCTTGGTGTTCGATGGCGGCGGCCAATTCGACGCCTTCGGTTTCCAGGCAGGCTTTGATCAGCGTCTGCCCCATGCGTCCGGCGGCCCCCACGATGCCTATTTTCATTAAAATTCCTCTTGTTTGTATGGTTACAGCGTTTTTAATATAGAAGAGTTACTTGTTGGGTTTTAATAAACAGCTTTTGTCATCGTAGCCTCTCCAACAAATCAGTCACAAAATCAATTTTTTCCTCAGGCGTGGCAAAGGGCCGGGTGAAGCGTAATTTGTCGGGCCCGTCCAGACGGTAGACCTTGGGCTGTTGTTGGATGAGTAGGATGATTTTCATGGGTTCGATATCGGGTATGGGTTTGAACAAGACACGCCCGCCGTTGGCACCGACTTCGATTTTACGGATGCCTAGCGGTTCGGCTTGCAATTTTAGTGAGGTGATGGCAAACAGCGTTTTCGTTGCGGGCGGCAGCAGGCCAAAGCGGTCGATCATTTCCACTTGCAGGGCGCGGATGCCTTCCCCATCCTTGGCATTGGCAATGCGTTTGTAAAGTACTAACCGGGTATGCACATCAAATAGATAGTCGTCAGGGATCAGCGCGGGGGATTGCAGATCAATTTCCGGCCCCATTTCCATAGGCGCGTCCAATTCAGGCTGATTGCCAGATTTTAGCGCTTTGACTGCCCTTTCCAGCAGTTCCGAATACAGGCTGAAGCCAATTTCATGAATTTCGCCGCTCTGCTCATCGCCCAACAACTCACCCGCGCCACGAATCTCCATGTCGTGGGATGATATCAGGAACCCGGCCCCCAATTCGCCCGAGGCTTCGATGGCTTCCAAGCGCTTCACCGCGTCGCCGCTCATCAGTGTCTTGGGCGGCACAATCAAATAGGCATAGGCGCGGTGGTGGGAGCGGCCAACTCTGCCGCGCAACTGGTGTAACTGTGCCAGGCCCAACTGGTCGGCACGGTTGATGATGATGGTGTTGGCGCTGGGCACGTCAATGCCGCTTTCAATGATGGTGGTGGCAAGGAGGACGTTGAAACGCTGGTGATAAAAATCGAGCATGATACCTTCCAATTCGCGTTCCGGCATTTGCCCATGGGCGTGTTGGATGCGGGCCTGGGGAATTAGCCGTTGCAATTCACGCTGGGTTTTTTCCATTGTTTCGATTTTATTGTGCAGGAAGTAAACCTGCCCGCCACGCTTGATTTCGCGCAGTACGGCTTCTTGGACTAGTGCGTCTGACCATTCGCTAACAAAGGTCTGGATGGCATGGCGGTTGGGCGGCGGGGTGGCGATAATGGAAATGTCACGCAAGCCCCCCAGTGCCATATTCAGAGTGCGGGGAATCGGGGTGGCGGTAAGGGTCAGAAAATCCAGCTCGCTACGTAACTTTTTAAAATGCTCTTTTTGGGCGACGCCGAAGCGGTGTTCTTCGTCGATGATGACCAGCCCCAGATTTTTGAAGTGGATGTCTTTCTGTAATAATTTGTGGGTGCCAATCAGAATGTCGATTTTGCCCTCTTCGGCCGCTAGTGCAAACTGTTCCTGTTGTTTTTTGCCGACGAAGCGGGACATGACTTCGATGCGGATAGGCCAGTCGGCAAAGCGGTCGCGGAAATTCTGGTAATGCTGCTGCGCCAACAGCGTGGTGGGCACGAGTACCGCTGTCTGTTTGCCATTGTGGGCGGCGATGAATGCTGCCCGCATGGCCACCTCGGTTTTGCCGAAGCCGACATCACCGCAAACTACCCGGTCCATCGGGTGTTTGGATGCCATGTCTTTGGTCACGTCGAGGATTGCGTTTTCCTGGTCCGGGGTCTCTTCAAATGGAAACCCAGCCGAGAAGGCCGCATAGTCTTCGGTCAGAGCTTGGAAGGCATAGCCTCTCTTTGCCTCCCGTTTGGCGTAAATTTCCAGCAATTCGGCAGCGACATCCCGTGCACGCTCCATGGCCTTGCGCTTGACCTTGCCCCATTGCTCGCTGCCCAATTTGTGCAGCGGCGCGCCTTCCTCGCCGGCACCGCTGTAACGGCTAACCAAGTGGAGTGAAGACACCGGGACGTACAGTTTGTCGCCGTTGGCGTATTCAAGGGCGAGAAATTCAGCGTCGATGCCGCCCACGGTCAGCCTTTGCAAACCTAAGTAGCGTCCCACCCCGTGTTCTTGGTGCACCACGGCCGAGCCGATCTCCAATTCTTCCAGATTGCGCATCAGTGCGCCTAGGTCGCGCTCCACCAGTTTGCGGCGGCGGCGCTGTTGAACCTTGTCGCCGGAAAGCTGGGTTTCGGTGATGATGGCGAGTGGCGGGTCGGTTATCCAAAGTCCGTGGTCCAGCGGTGCCACAAGCAGGCACACTTCATTGTCGGCTTGGTTGAAATCCTTCCAAGTTTCTATGACCCGTGGCCTGATCGCATATTTGCCTAAAGTATCCAGCAGGGCTTCGCGGTGGCCGGCGGTTTCCGCAACGAATAAACATTTTCCAGGGAATTCCTGCAGAAAGTTCCGTAAGGCGGTGGTCGGTTGCTTTTGTTTTGGGTCGATGGCAAGCTCGGGCAGCGGGCGGCTGGCGAAGCTTGTCGAGGGGAGCAAAATGTCTCCACCCGCCTCAGACGGGATGGTTATCCTTGGATGTTTGTCGAGTCTGGCAGTTAACTCGTCGGGGTCCAAATACAGTGTGTCTATAGGTAAGGCAGGCCGGTCGATATTGCCCTTGCGCAGCAAATAGCGGTTTTGTGCCTCTTCGAAAAAACCAGATGCCGCCGCTTCCACTTGGCCTTGCAAGACAAAAACAGTGTCCTTGGGCAGATAATCAAACAGGGTCTCCGTCCGCTCGACAAATAACGGCAGAAAATATTCCACGCCCCCAGGCGCTATTCCTTTGCTAATATCCTGATAAAGGGCGCTATTCGTGGATAGGTCCGGGAATTGGGTGCGGTAGCGGCGACGGAACTGTTTGATGGTTTCTTCGTCAAATGGGAATTCACGGGCAGGGAACAGATTGATCGACTCGACCTTACCTTTTGAACGCTGGGTCTCCGGGTCGAAGAAGCGGATCGACTCAATCTCCTCATCGAATAGTTCGATTCGGTAGGGCATCGCGCTGCCCATTGGGAATAGGTCAAGAATGGCACCCCGCACGGCAAACTCGCCATGCCGCATGACCTGCGGCACACATTGGTAACCCGTGCTTTCCAAGTTTTGCCGGGTGTTATCCATTTTTAAGTCGCCGCCCACCTCCATTACCACACTGTTGGCCAATATATGGGTTCTTGGTGCCAGCTTCTGCATCAGGGTGGCGGCGGTTGCCACTAGGATGCCACGGCGGATGGCGGGCAATTGGGCAAGCGTCTTGATTCGTTGGGAGATGATTTCCGGCAGCGGCGAGAAAACATCGTAAGGAAGGGTTTCCCAGTCGGGAAACTGTAGAACCGGCAAGTCATCGCCTAGGAAAAAGCGCAGTTCATGTTCCAGCCTTAACATGGTCTGCATGTCGGGGGTGACGATGAGGTACAAGCGGCGGTCTGATTTAACCGATTCCGCCAGTGCCAGCGAGTTGCCACATCCGTGCAAACCCCGCCATACCTGGGTGCCAGCCGATGATGCAATGACCGGCGGCGATAGTGGGGAGGATGGTCCAGGCCTATTCATGGGTGAACAATAGTCGTGTCGGTGTTACCGTCAAAATCTGCTATCCTAGTAAGATGCATGCAAGAAAACTTGGAACAATTGCTGTAAAATACCAAAATCCTGTCAATCCTTCAAATTAAGTCGTTTATTAGCGAGTTTGAGTATGTCTAAAAAGTTAAAGCGGGACGGACGCGGGGCGAGAAACCCTGTCGCCCAACATGCTTATAAGTTCAATCGGTCCGTTGCTTTTAAGGATCGTGCAAAATACCGCAGGGCCGACAAACACAAAGGCCTAGAGCCTTTCGCAAGCGCACTTCTTGGATAAGAGGAAAGCTTGCGAAGGGTTTTAGGCAATGGCTGGTTCGGAAAAAGTGCAAAATATTTTCGCAGACTTGCCGGTTGACATCGGTTGCGAACATTTTGAAAAGCTCTTGGAATGTGACCATTTCAAGCTGGAGCGCATTGTTTCCTATGGGCAGGCCACGGCAGATGGGGAATGGTACGACCAAGACCACGGCGAATGGGTGCTTTTGCTAAAAGGCTCGGCGGGTTTGCTGATTGAGGGAGAGGTGGGAGTCTGTGAGTTGCTACCGGGGGATTATCTTTACCTTCCGGCACATCAGCGGCACCGGGTGGAGTGGACACTCGCGGAGGGAGCAACCGTCTGGTTGGCTTTGCATAAGTAGGTGACCATCTATTTTTTAACTTTTCGGCTGGCAGGAGGTTAAGCCTTATTTCCTACTCCTTAATCACTACAAAATTGGACAAAGTGTAGGATAGACAAAAGCCCCCTCACTGCCCCATTAAGCCAAGCCGTTCGTGGTGAGCCTGTCGAGCCATGAACGGTTTAACGATCCATGATATGGGGATTTTCCGTCCACCCTTCGATCCTTCGACAAGCTCAGGACTCAGGGCGAGAGGAAAATCCTTAACTTAATGGCAGTGCAAAGGCCCCCTAGGGTCCTGCCCATCTAGGTCTGCGCGGTTTGATGGGCACGGCCTAGCGGCCTTTGCCCATCCTACGAGTGATAGTTTCTCCGCCTCTGCCAGGCATTTAACCAATTCAATGGCGGCAATGCAGATCGTATCGGCAAAGGCAATTAGCCCGTCTTCATGGCCACCCATGGAGATAATCCCTTGGCTACGGCCCTCTGCGGCCAGCCCAACGGCTAGCCCCATTTCCGGGGTGCCATAAGCGATGGAGGCATCTGTTTGAGCAATGCCCAGTTGTGTGGCACTGCGCCATAGCAACGGCGAATGGACATGGAGCACGCAGTTCGTGTCTGGGTTGACCGAGTAAACCGCCCCGTGCGTCAACGCTTCCGAAGACGGCTCGATGGGGCCTTGCGCCCATACTTGGTTTTTCGCCAAGTCGAAACCCAAGACTAGGCAATAATCGCCAAGGGACAAGTGAGGTTTAGCCCCCGTTTGTGTCCCGCTGATGATGAAACTGCTTGGCCCTGTGCGCATGCTGACATTGCCGTAAGCCAGCCCTTGGTAACGGGCGGGGTCGCAGCCGGTCAGCCCAAGGCGGTAGAGGATATGCCGCCAAGCATTTAATTCCGTGATGGCTTCCAATTCTTGCGGCGGGGCGTGGTTAAAGGCCAAATCGAATTTAATGACGCCTTCGTCGATGCTTGTGCTGATAGGTGCGTGATTTCGGGTCATTTGATCTCCGTTCTCAGCCGTGCCACCGCTGCAACGGGTAAACCGGTAACGGCAGCGATGGCGGTATCGTCCAGCATCGGCAACAAATTCCTCGCCACAGCCTGCGCCTTGGCCTGCTCCCCCTCTGCCCGCCCCCGCGCTTCGCCCTTGGCCTCGCCCACGGCCTGCCCATCCTCAAATGCCTTGGCTTGCGAACCCCGTTGCAGGCGGATGAAATCGTGCCTCCGTTCTTGCTGTTCCAAATCTTCCTGCGACATGGCTGCGGTGTTGGCAATTGCGAAAGCCTCTCGAATTGGCGCCTCGTCCAGTACTTGCGGAACTACGTTCAAACGTCCGGCGTTTTTGACGAAGTAAAGCCATTTGTCTTGGATCGTCATCAGTTGGCCTTCGTTTAGAATGAACTTCGGCAACTCGAAAAAAATCAGCTCGATGTCGTCGCGGTATTGGATGAAGCGCTCCTTTTCCAGCAACAGAAACCGGCTGCAAATCTCTTCCCCATCGAACAAGGTGAAGTCGGTCAGGGTCAGGGCAATGACCGGATTCAACAGGGTATAGTCCTCGCCTTCGCGCAATTGCCGGGAATAACTCTTGGCGGCGTTATACAAAATGCGCTGTTCGAAGCCCTTGACGTTGAGCACTTGCATCTCGACGATAACTTCGCGCCCGTCGGCCAACGTGGCTTTGACATCCACATAGGTGTCCTTCATGCCTTGCAGCAGCGGGATTTGGTAGGGATCGACGATGACCAGATCGGTCACTTCCCGCCCCTTGGGAAACCCAATCAGGGCGTTGAGGAAACTGATCAGGATAGGCTTGCTATCGGCACTGCCGAAAACCTTCTTGAAGGCATAGTCGGTTTTGACATCTAGGAAACGCATGGGGATTCCAAAGTTCGTAGTCAATTGTTGTCCAGATCATAACATCAATTAGCTGGGCTGTGGTTGTGGGCGGCATGACAGTATTATAACGATTTTTAGCCAACACACTCCGGTACCCTATGCAAGCAAATGGAGATTTCAACAGCAATTCTCATTTTGGTTCAAAGACCCGTCATTTCGGCAGGGATGCCGAAATCTAGGCCAAGGACGGTAACAAGCTAACGGATATCAGCAGCGGAAGCGTCAACAAAAAGGATTGGATGAGCCTATGGGCATTCCAAGAAAAGCTGGATCCAAAATGGGCGAATTATGCCTACTCAAAGATTGGCGACACCTCCGCCGTAGGTTGCTTTCCTCCCAATGGCTATGACTTGTATGATATGGTTGGCAATGTGTTGGAATGGACGCGCAGCCTGTACCGGCCCTGTCCCTATCAACCAAAAGACGGGCGGGAAGAATCTTTAAAAAGCGGTACCCGTGTGTTGCGGGGTGGTGCGTTTGACGACAATTCTAGTTACGCCCGCTGCTCCGTCCGCCCGAACAACAACCCCATCCCCTTCGCCCGCCACAGCCATTACGGCCTTCGGGTGGCGGTTACCCCCACATTCTCAGAACGATGATATCGCTGAATCTTGATGACCCGCTCCCAAGCGGGTAGGTCGGCACCCCCATGCCGATGTGCACCGCCACGTAACCTATGGCGGCAAGGGGTTGCCGCCCTTGGAATTCCGGCACGCTAAATGTCCATCCTACAGAGTGGGCAGCATGGCGGGTTACGGTGCGGTAGTACAGAAAAGTCACTGCAAGCATCAGGTTTGCGTTATGCGCAACCCGGCCCTATGCCGGACGGGCATTTACGCCAAATTAAGAATTGCTGCAAAATCACTGGTGTGCTTGCAGATCATGGGGAAAGATGAAAAAATAGCAAACTAATCATATAATGTCATTATTACGTTTACGTTGCGATATAGGCAGTTTTCTAATGCCGCAGGAAGGACTAGCCGCGCTTGGCTGTCAGGCGGGGGCTTTTCGCATCGTCAAACGCCCAGAAATTAGAGTATAATCCATCATAATTCCACAAGCGAATGTGGCGAAATTGGTAGACGCGCTGGATTTAGGTTCCAGTGGGGCAACCCTTGAGAGTTCGAGTCTCTCCATTCGCACCACAATTAAACGCGCCTTGGCCTCTTCCGGCCGTTTCCCGGCAGACCCCTTAATAGCTTCTGGGATGCGGCGGGGAGTGTTAAGTGCGCCCGCAACTGTGAGATTTTCACTAAAAAATTTCAGTTTGAGGACCACTACATGCAAGTTTCAATCGAAACAACTTCCGAATTAAGCAGAAAAATGACCGTTCAAGTTCCTGAGCAAAAAATTCAGGAACAAGTGCAGCAGCGTCTCAAATCCATGGTGGGAAGCGTCAAACTCAATGGGTTTAGGCCGGGAAAGACACCGCAGAGCCTGCTGCAAAAGAAATATGGCAAGGGTGTGCGGCAGGAGGTTGTTGCGGAATTGATCACGTCAAGCTTTAATGAAGCGGTGCGCGATGAAAAGCTAAGGCCAGTTGCGGGGCCATTGATTACGCCTGAAGCCACGGCAGAGGGGGAGGGCTTGAGATATGTGGCCGACTTTGAGGTCATGCCGGAGTTTGTCCTATACCCGCTGGAGCTTTTGGAAGTTGACCGTTTTGTTTCCGAAGTGACAGAGCAGGATTTGGATGACATGCTGTTGCAACTGCGCGAACAGCGCAGGACATGGCATCCATCCGACGATCCCGCTGCACTGGGTGACCGCTTGACTATCCACTTTTCCGGCGAATCAGAGGGCGAAAACCTTACTAATGGCAAAGTGCTAAACTATTCTATTGTGCTCGGCTCTAAACAACAGCTTCCGGGTTTTGAGGAAGAGCTCATTGGCAGCT
Organism: uncultured Methylococcaceae bacterium; assembly: GCA_903934875.1. GTDB lineage: Bacteria > Pseudomonadota > Gammaproteobacteria > Methylococcales > Methylococcaceae > Methylumidiphilus. The sequence continues at coordinate 23,243 of CAIZPP010000116.1, read as the reverse complement.
TGGTTGGCTCGTATAAGACGTTTACCCTGGAGTTTCCGCAGGATTCGGGACTTGGCAATTTGGGCGGCAAATCAGGCCAGTTTTCTGTTGAAGTGATTCGTGTCGAACAGAGCGTGTTGCCTGAATTGGATGATGTGTTCGTGCAGACCTTTGGAATCAAAAATGGCGACGTGGATGCTTTCCGGGCAGATATACTGTCTAGCATGGAGCGGGAAAAGAACCGGGCGGCAAATCTTAAGACCAAGAATTCGGTTATGGATGCCTTGTTTCTTCGGAATGAAGCCTTGAGCTTGCCTACGGTGTTGGTGAATGAAGAATTGAAAAGTTTGATCAACTCGGCCAAGGGCGAAGCGGAAAAACGCAAACAAACTTTCGACGAGTCCGCTGCTAAGCAGGTTTTTGTCCCCTTGGCCCGCCGCCGCGTAGCGCTAGGTTTGCTGATTGGCCGAATCGTCGAAATCAACTATATTGCCTTGGATAACGGAAGAGTGCGCCGTACGATTGAAGAACTAGCCTTGAGTTTCGAGAACCCCGAAGAAGTGGTGGACTGGTATTATGCCAATTCCAACCGCAATGAATTGGAGCGAGTGCAAAGCATGGTTCTTGAGGATCAGGCTGTCGATCTCATCCTCGAAACGGCAAAAGTCAGTGAAAAACAAATTAGTTTCAAGGAATTAACCATGCCTTCCCCACAGGCTGTCCAAAGATGACGTTGCATAAATATCTTACAAGGCAATAAAACATGAAATCAAACGAAATCCACGCAGCGGGCGGACTAGTGCCCATTGTCATTGAGCAGTCCGCACGGGGCGAACGCGCATTTGATATTTATTCACGCCTGTTAAAAGAGCGTGTCATCTTTCTGGTGGGTCCGGTTGAAGACTATATGGCGAATCTGGTCGTGGCCCAGATGCTGTTCCTGGAGTCTGAAAATCCTGACAAAGACATCCACCTTTACATCAATTCGCCAGGCGGTGCGGTGACGGCCGGCTTGGCCATCTATGACACCATGCAATTTATCAAGCCAGATGTCAGCACCCTTTGCATCGGGCAGGCGGCCAGCATGGGCGCGTTGCTGCTAGCAGGCGGAGCCGCAGGCAAGCGTTATTGTTTGCCCCATTCCAGGGTGATGATCCACCAACCCTTAGGTGGTTTCCAAGGACAAGCCAGCGACTTTGACATCCACGCACGGGAAATCCTCGCTGTGCGAGAGCGCCTGAACAAAATTTTAGCTAAGCACTGTGGGCAACCACTTGAGAAGATACAGCTTGATACTGACCGTGACAACTTTATGAGCGGTGATGATGCCGTCCAGTATGGTCTAATTGACAAAGTTCTTGCCAGCCGCCAGGCACCCGCTGGCTGAGCGTGGGCTGCAATTGTCTGCTATGCGTGTTTTGTTGTTGTTAGATGAAAACAGCGATTGATGCAAGTGTTGAATAGATGGCCCGATGCTGTGTCGGACATATGATTGAGTTTAGGGGGTTGCGATGAGTGACGATAAAACCGGCAAGGATGGAAGCGGCAAGCTTCTGTACTGTTCTTTTTGTGGAAAAAGCCAGCATGAGGTTCGAAAACTCATTGCCGGTCCGGCTGTTTTCGTGTGTGATGAATGCGTTGAATTGTGCAACGACATCATCCGCGAGGAGTTGCAGGATAACGTTTCAGGAAACTCGGATAAGTTGCCCAAGCCCAAGGAAATTAAAAATGTCTTGGACGAATACGTCATTGGCCAGGAAAGGGCCAAGCGCATCTTGGCAGTGGCTGTGTACAACCATTATAAGCGCTTGCGCAGCCAAGGCAGGAAGCATGAGGTCGAGTTGGCGAAGAGCAATATCCTGCTGATCGGGCCGACTGGGTCGGGCAAAACTTTGTTGGCTGAAACCTTGGCGCGGCTTCTTGATGTGCCTTTCACCATCGCCGATGCCACCACGCTGACTGAGGCCGGCTATGTAGGCGAGGATGTGGAGAACATCATCCAGAAAATCCTGCAAAAATGCGATTATGATGTGGCAAAAGCCGAGTCGGGCATTGTTTATATTGATGAGATCGACAAAATATCGCGCAAGTCAGACAATCCTTCCATTACCCGTGATGTTTCGGGCGAAGGTGTGCAACAGGCGCTACTAAAACTGATTGAGGGGACTGTCGCCTCGGTCCCGCCACAAGGTGGCCGCAAGCACCCCCAGCAGGAGTTTCTGCAAGTCAACACGGCGAATATTCTATTCATATGCGGCGGAGCGTTCGCTGGTTTGGACAAGATAATCAGCGCCCGTTCTGAAAAAGGCGGCATTGGCTTTTCAGCCGATGTCAAAAGCAAGGACCAGCGCCGGAATGTAGGCCAGGTGCTGGCCGACGTGGAAGCGGAGGATCTTATCCGTTATGGATTGATTCCCGAGTTTGTGGGTCGGCTACCGGTTGTCGCCACTTTGGAGGAGTTGGACCAGGATGCTTTGGTGAAAATTTTGACCGAACCCAAAAACGCCTTGGTCAAACAATACAAAAAATTGTTTGAGATGGAGGGATGCGATCTTGAAATTCGTGAAGATGCCCTCAAAACAATCTCCACGCGCGCCATGGAAAGAAAAACCGGTGCGAGGGGGCTGCGCACCATTCTTGAACACATTCTACTCGATACCATGTATGAACTGCCTTCCACAGACCATATTTCCAAGGTCGTTATTGATGAAAAAGTAGTCAAAGGTGAGATTCAGCCCTACTTAATCTATAAAAGCGAAGAAAAGCAGTTTGCCTCGGCAGAATAATCCCCCTCCAATGTGTTTGCACTTTTTTCGGCATCAAGCGTTCCTCATGGCGTAAGATGAGGTATTATCAGCTTGGCCTTGCACAAAATAAGGCCAAGTTGGGTTACCCCGTTCGCTTCCTAAGTTACTTCAAAGGGTTCTCCTATGGAAAAAAAATTGCCAGAAAATGATAGTTATGTGGAAAAAATGGTACCCGTTTTACCCTTGCGCGACGTGGTGGTTTATCCGCATATGGTAATTCCTCTGTTTGTCGGGCGGGACAAGTCGATCCAGGCTTTGGAAAGCGCCATGAGGGAAAACAAACAGATCATGCTAGTGGCGCAAAAGGATGCGGAAAACGACGATCCGGGCTTTCCTGACTTGTATGAGGTGGGAACCCTGTCCAACATCCTGCAACTTTTGAAATTGCCCGACGGCACCGTCAAAGTGCTGGTTGAAGGCAACCAGCGCTGCAAAGTTGAAAAATACCGCATTGTGGGCAAGCATTATGTTGCCGCAGTGACCCCCTTGCATGACCGTTTGGATTTGAGCGACCAAGAAATTGAAGTATTGTCGCGGACGGCCATCAACACCTTCGACCAGTACGTTAAGCTTAACAAGCGCATTCCACCGGAGGTTCTCAACTCCCTTTCCGGCATTGACGATCCTAGCCGCCTAGCCGACACGATAGCGGCCCATATGACCATCAAAATCGAAGAAAAGCAGGCGATTTTGGAAATGGACGATATTGCCGGACGCCTCGAAAAGCTGATGACCTTGATGGAAAACGAGGTCGATATGCTGGAGATGGAGAAGCGCATCCGTGGACGGGTGAAGCAGCAGATGGAAAAAAACCAGAGGGAGTATTACCTCAACGAGCAGATGAAGGCAATCCAGAAGGAGCTTGGGGAAATGGAGGATGTGCCCAACGAAATCGAGGAACTCGCACGTAAAATCGAAAAGGCAGGCATGCCCGAGGCAGCCCGCGCCAAAGCCGATGCTGAATTAAACAAGCTGAAGCTGATGTCGCCGATGTCGGCGGAAGCTACGGTAGTGCGCAATTATATCGACTGGATGGTCGGCGTGCCGTGGAAGAGGCGCACCAAGGTCAGCCTGGATTTGAACAAGGCCGAGGAGGTGCTTGAAAAGGACCATTACGGACTGGAAAAGGTGAAGGAGCGCATACTTGAATATTTGGCGGTGCAAAACCGTGTCAAAAAATTAAAAGGTCCAATACTCTGTTTGGTAGGACCCCCCGGTGTCGGAAAAACCTCGCTGGGACAATCCATTGCCAGGGCCACCAACCGCAAATATGTGCGCATGGCTTTAGGCGGCGTTCGCGACGAGGCGGAAATTCGCGGACACCGGCGCACTTACATCGGCTCTTTGCCAGGCAAGATTCTGCAAAATCTGTCCAAGGTAAAATCCCGCAATCCGATGTTTATGCTGGATGAAATTGACAAGATGGCGCAAGACTTTCGCGGCGACCCGGCATCGGCTTTGTTGGAAGTGTTGGACCCTGAGCAGAACCATACCTTCAATGACCACTACCTAGAGGTAGATTTCGATTTGTCGGAAGTGATGTTCATCGCAACGGCCAACACGATGAATATCCCCGCCCCATTGCTGGATCGCATGGAGGTCATACGCATCGCAGGTTACACTGAGGTCGAAAAGATTAATATCGCTTTGCGTTATCTTATCCCCAAGCAGATTAAAAACAATGGATTGAAAGAGAGTGAAATAGAAATTAGCGAATCTGCCGTGCGCGGCATCATTCGGTATTACACCAGGGAGGCGGGGGTGCGGAACTTGGAGCGTGACATCGCCAAAATCTGCCGCAAAGTAGTCAAAAGCTTGATGTTGAAACCGTATGCCGAGCAAATTACAGTGACTGAAGGCAATCTCGACCAATATTTGGGGGTGCAGCGCTTCCGTTACGGCAGGGTGGAAGAGAACGATGAGATTGGGCAAGTGACAGGTTTGGCATGGACTGAAGTGGGTGGGGAGTTGCTCACCATTGAGGCTGCAATCATGACAGGAACAGGCAAGCAGACCTTTACCGGCAAGCTTGGTGAGGTGATGCAGGAGTCAATCCATACTGCGATGACTGTGGTTAGGAGTCGTTCGGATGTTCTTGGCATTGACCCGGCCTTCTACCAGAAGAATGATGTCCATATCCATGTGCCGGAAGGTGCCACGCCAAAAGACGGTCCTAGCGCGGGCATAGGCATGTGCACGGCTTTTGTTTCCGCACTGACCAAGATTCCCGTTCGATCCAATGTTGCCATGACCGGAGAGATTACCTTGCGCGGTGAGGTGCTGCCTATTGGCGGGCTTAAGGAAAAGTTGCTTGCGGCACACCGTGGAGGCATTGACACCGTGCTTATTCCGAAGGAGAACGAAAAGGATTTGACGGAAATCCCGGATAACATCAAGCAGGATTTGAAAGTCATCAGTGTGCGCTGGATTGATGAAGTGTTGGCCTTAGCCCTGCAGAGGCTGCCTGAACCCCTACCGAAGATTCCAGTGGTGGTCGATTCGGATTGCTCAGGAAAGCAAGCGGCGGTGAATGCAATTACCGCCCACTGATGAGGTTGTTTTTCGCCTTGACGTGGTTTTATACTACTGTATTGTGCATTTAAACAAGGTTTCGGCGTGGCAAAATGGCTGTGCGGGAACAAGCGGTAGAAGACGGAAGTAACTTAATTATCAATGATAGACAGGGGGAGTGTATGAACAAGTCGGAACTTATCGAAGCCATTGCTGAATCAGCCGATCTGACAAAATCCGATGCGGGGCGGGCATTGGATGCTGTTCTGGAAACCATTACGGATGCCTTGAAAAGGGGGAAAACAGTTTCGTTGGTGGGCTTTGGTTCCTTCGGAGTGAAGGAAAGAGCCGAGCGTCAGGGGCGCAATCCACAGACTGGCGATACAATAACCATCCAAGCTGCAAAAATTCCTTCATTTAAAGCTGGCAAAGCGTTAAAGGATGCGTTAAAATAGTTAAATAAGTTGAAGGGAGATCGGGTGCTTAGCTCAGCTGGGAGAGCATCGCCCTTACAAGGCGAGGGTCGTAGGTTCGATCCCTACAGCACCCACCATTAACAATTTGGAGCGGTAGTTCAGTTGGTTAGAATACCGGCCTGTCACGCCGGGGGTCGCGGGTTCGAGCCCCGTCCGCTCCGCCAAAATGGCATAAAAACCCCGGGCATCAAGTCTCGGGGTTTTTTATGGGCGAAAGAAAATTCACCGTATACGACACTTTTAAGAAAGGTTCTGGCTTATGTTGCAAGCGATTAGAGACAAAGCACATGGAATATTTGCCTGGGTCATGTTACTTTTCGTGGGTATTCCATTCGGACTATGGGGGATTAACAACTACTTCAATGGTGGCAAGGAAAAACCCATGGCGGTGGTTGGCGACCGGGATATCTTGGAAAAAGATGTCAACCGCACCTACGAAAACCTAGTTGCCCGGATGGGTTCGTCCGATTACGACGAGAAACAAATCAGGCACGAAGCACTGGAACAGGTTATCAACATGGAATTGATCACCCAGGCTGCAAAAAAAGAGGGGTTAACGATAAGCGAAGCGGATATTCGCAACTATGTGCAGTCCCAGCCGTACTTTCAGAGCGAAGGCAAGTTCGATAAAGACCGACTCAAGTCGGTTCTAGCCTCACAAGGCATGACACCCCAGCAATTCGCCGCGCAAATCAGAGAGCAAATGCTCAATGAGCAGTTTGTGCGAGGTGTCACTGACACGTCCATTGTGACCAAACGTCAGCTTGAAAATTTCTATCGCTTAAGGAATCAGGAGCGGCAGATTGAATACATGACCATCCCGGTGAAAAAGACCGAGGCAGCAGTCCAAGATAAGGATATCGATGCCTATTACCAAGAAAACAAAAGCCAATTTCAAAATCCCGAGAAGGTTTCCGTTGACTATGTCACTTTAAGCATAGACGATGTATCTGCGGATTTTCACCCGACCGAGGATGAACTGAAAAGCCTATACGAGGAGCAAAAGGCACAATACGGCACTCCTGAGCAACGTAAGGTTAGCCATATATTGATTGCCGCTGACATGGACAAGGAGGACGAGGCCAAAGCGGCAATGACCAAGGCTGATGCATTGCGTGAGCGGCTGTCCAAGGGGGAAGACTTTGCCAAATTGGCCAAGGATAACTCTGACGACAAAGATTCTGCCGATAAAGGCGGCGACTTAGGGCCAATCAACAAAGACACGTTAGACCCTAGTTTTGCCAGTGCGGCCTTTGCCCTTGCTAAAGGAGAGGTCTCCAAGCCGGTTAAGACACCCTTCGGATACCACCTGATCAAAGTGACCGAACTGGTTCCAGCCACTACGAAAAAGTTTGAGGAAGTTCGCGCGGAACTTGAGAAAAGTTACCAGCATAATGCGGCAGAAAACAAATTCTATGAATTAAAACAGAAGCTTGATGAAATGAGCTTCGAGCATAAAGACACGTTGGAGCCATTGGCGAAGAACCTGAATTTAAAAATTGCCCAAACCGGATTGTTCACGCGGGAGGCGGGGGAAGGCGAGGCGACCGAGGTTTTATTTAGAAATGCCGCATTTGCCCCGGAAGTGCTCCAAGGCAATAATGGACCGGCTCTGGAGGTTGGCACTGACAAGGTTTATGTACTCCATCTGAAGGAACACCAACTGGCTACGGACAAGCCATTGGCGGAGGTAAAAGAGGAAATTAAAACCAAGCTTCGGGCCAAAATGGCCCAGGAAGACACTCGCAAGCTGGCGGAACAAGTGCTGGCTGATCTGCGGCAGGGCAAGTCTTTGGCCGATGCGGCCAAGCCCATCGGTGTGGGCTTGAACAAATCCACGGTGAAGCTGGCCGGTAAAACGGACACGCCGCCTGCGTTGATCAAGGCGGTGAACAAGGCCCCCCGGCCTGTGGGAGGCAAACCCAGCGCCGCATTGGCCGCGTTGGATAATGGTGAACAAGTCGTATTCATCTTAACCGAAGTCAAAGACGGCCTGCTGGCATCGGTCGATCCAAAGGAGTTGGAAATGGCTAAGGATTACTTGGCAAAAAATGCGGGTCAGGCTGAGTTCAATGCCTATCTGGATTACTTGAGGGCTAAGATAGGGGTTGAAGTATCTGCCCAATTCAAGCAATAAAATTCCATAAATTGCTGAAGACCGGATCGGTCCTGGAAACTGGGCCGGTCTTTCCTTTGCAGGCATAGATATATTGAACACAGCCATAGTTTGGTTCCGCAGCGATTTGCGCTTGGCAGACAATCGCGCACTCAGTAAAGCCCTGCACATGGCGGAGCGGGTGCTGCCTTTGTACATACACGCTCCCGGAGAGGATGACGGATGGGCGATGGGGTCCGCGAGCCGTTGGTGGTTGCACCACAGCCTGTCCGCCTTAGACGTATCCGTGAGACGGCTGGGTTCGCGCTTGATCATCCGGCACGGGCCTAGTTTGGAGGTCTTGCGCCAGCTCATCCTTGAAACCGGTGCGCAATACATCGTTTGGAACCGTGTCTACGAACCGCCGGCCATCGCCCGCGACAAAGCCATCAAGGAAAGCTTGCGTGCAGACGGTTTGCTAGTCGAAAGCTTCAACAGCGCCTTGTTGTACGAACCCTGGGAAGTCAGTAGGTCAAACGGAGAGCCTTACAAAGTTTTTACTCCCTACTGGAAAGCTGTGCAAAATCGAGGACTAGAACACTCGATTCTACCTCTTCCGCCTAGTTTGCCTCCTGTTTCAACTGGCGTGGCGAGCTTGGCGGTTGAAAGTTTGGATTTATTGCCTAAAATTGCTTGGGACGGCGGGTTTCGGGAGACTTGGCAGCCTGGTGAGGAAGGGGCATTGTCGCAGTTGCAAGAGTTTGTCGATTCTGCGCTGGGCGGGTATGCGGTGGAGCGGGATAGGCCTGACCATGCGGGCACCTCGCGCCTTGCCCCCCATCTCCATTTCGGCGAGCTTGGTCCGCGCCAGATCGTTTGGGCGATACGCACTAGGTTGGCATCCGGCGGGCAATCCGGGGCGGAGAGTTTTGTCCGCGAATTGGGCTGGCGCGAGTTTGCCCATCATCTGTTATTCCATTTTCCGCATACGACGGAATCTCCCTTGAACGAACGCTTCGTGAGCTTTCCGTGGAGCGAACCCCGCGCAGAGCCTATGCAGGCTTGGCAAAGGGGTAAAACTGGCATACCACTGGTGGATGCGGGGTTGCGCGAATTGTGGCACTCAGGATGGATGCATAACCGCGTCCGCATGGTGGTGGCTTCTTTTCTGGTCAAGAACCTGCGCATCCATTGGCTGGAAGGGGCACGCTGGTTTTGGGATACTTTGCTGGATGCGGACTTGGCCAATAATACCCTAGGCTGGCAATGGGTCGCAGGTTGTGGTGCCGATGCCGCACCCTATTTTCGTATCTTCAATCCCGTATTACAGGGCGAGCGTTTCGACCCAGACGGTGATTATGTCCGCCGTTGGGTGCCCGAACTCGCCCGTTTGCCCGCCCGCTTCATCCACCAGCCTTGGCAAGCGCCAGCGGCAATATTAAAATCCTGCGGCGTGACCTTAGGGCTGGATTACCCCTATCCTATCGTAGACCTTAAAGCGAGCCGCGAGCAGGCTTTGGAGGCATTTAAACACTTACAGTGTTGAGGGAAGCCCATTAGTGTATTACTATACTCGTTTAAATGATTGGTTGGCATATATTTCTTAAAATGGTATGTGATGCATGGGGATATCTTTATGTACAGGATTTTCATCTTAAAAATATGCCTAAAACAGACATTCCGTTAACCCTTCAGGTTAACCGAATAACCTGCGCTATCATACCCACTACCAAGTAACTCTTTGATGTTGAAAATGCTGTATACTTTGTTTTCAATTGGTGTAAACATTTTAGGGAATCGTCTAACGACAGCAGTGTTGGCACTAGCGTTCGCCTTAGGGCTGGGGCAGGTTTATGCTGCCGACCACCCCGAATTGGACGCAGCCGATGAGGCTTATTCGGCGGAGAATTATGACAAAGCCGCCGCTTTGTATCGCAAGGATGCCGAATTAGGCGTTATTTCCGCACAAGTGAACTTGGCTGTCATGTTGATGGATGGCTTAGGCGTAACGCAAGACTTCCAACAAGCGGCGAAATGGTTTTCGAAAGCGGCCGAGCAAGGCAATGCCGAAGCCCAGTACAACCTTGGGATTCTTAATCAGGAAGGCAAGGGTTTGGCGAAAAACCCTGTGGAAGCGGCAAAATGGTTCCACATCGCCGGGGCAGGACATAGCGTGGAAGGCATTGAAAAAACCATGAGTCCAGAGCAAGTTGCCGAAAGCCGGAAATTGGCAAACGAATGGCTGGCCAATTTCAAGAATTCCAAGGGCCGGTAATACCTTTCATAGCGAGAACTCCGATGACCGTCAGCACGAACCAACTTAAAGCATTCATCCAAGCCGCTTCCGCCGCAATCAATGAGCATGAGGAGGAAGTGACTGAGCTGGACCAAGCCATAGGCGATGGCGACCATATCACCAATTTGCAACGGGGCCTGTCAACTCTGGATGGGCTGGCCGATAGCCTGGGAGAGTTGGACTGGTCCGCCGCCTTCCAAAAAATGGGTATGAGCGTGATGAGCACGGTGGGCGGTGCCTCCGGCTCGCTCTACGGCACCTTGTTTCTTGCGATGGCCAAGGCCATCAAAGGCAAAGGCATGAGTCTGCAAAACTTGGCCGAAGCTTTTGGGCAGGGAGTGGAAGCGATGAAACATCGCGGCAAGTCGGATGTCGGCGAAAAAACCATGCTCGATGTGCTGGTTCCCGTGGCACATGCCCTCAAAGTTGCTGCGGAACACGCACAAGCATTACCTGAAGTATTGGCGACCCTCAACCGCATCGCCGAGGCCGGCTGCGAATCCACCCGCGACATGCTCCCCACCAAAGGCCGCGCCTCGTTTTTGGGTGAACGCGCCAAAGGCTGCATAGACGCAGGCGCACGGACTGCCCAGTTGATGATCGCAGCGATTACTTCGGTGTTGGACCTAGCCGCATTATAAGTAGGTGACCCTATATTTTTTAACTTTTTGGCTGGCAGAAGGTTAAGCCGTTCGTGGTGAGTCCCTTAGCTTGTCGAAGGATCGGACCATGAATGGCTTAACCGCCCATCCTTCGACAAGCTCAGGACGAACGGTTAAGCCTTATTTCCTAGCCGTTAAAAACTTATGAACCCTTACTTAAAAAAGATGCGATTCGACTCTTGACCTGTCCAGCGCTCGTAGTTTCGTGGTAGGATGGACCTAGGAGGAAAATTATGGCAACTATTGCATTCGATACGTTGAAATATTCCAAACGCCTGAAGGACGCGGGCGTGCCCGATAAACAAGCCGAGGCCGAAGCGGAAGCCTTGGCGGAAGTCCTCGAAGTCAACCTAAAAGACTTGGCTACCAAGGAAGACTTGAAGGCTTTGGAAGATCGCCTAGGCGACAAGATCACCATGCTTGAGCAACGCATGACGATCAAGCTCGGCACCTTGATGGTGTTTGCCGTTGGCGCGGTAGCCGCGCTGGTCAAGCTGCTCTGATTGTTTGCTAATGCCCGCTTTCCTGCTGGCGCCGTAAAACTACTTCCATTGCTGCGATTTGTTCTGGGGTGGCCTCGGTTTGGTGCTGCTGCTTCCATTCGGCGTAAGGCATTCCGTAGATGGTTTCTTGCGCGGATGCATAGTCCACCTCCAAGCCGCGCAGTTTTGCCTCGGCGCTGTACCACTTGGCGAGACAGTTGCGGCAGAAGTCCGCGAGGATCATCAAGTCGATGTTCTGCACATCGGTGTGTTCTTGCAAATGTTTCAGCAGTCGGCGAAATGTGGCCGCTTCGAGTTCTATCTTGGTTTGTTCGTTCATCATACACTTGGAATGTTTACAGGCTTCCGTTATTTGGCAGTGTATTTTAACTAGAGAATGGTTAAAATAGTGGTTATGATAAACCTGATGTCCGATAAAGTGCTCGATTGTTTTCGTTTGTCCCCAAAATACCACGAAAAGTCCTGTTTCGTAGGCGTATCCGCCTTGGCCGCAAAAAATTCACTACCCAACCCTCACTAACACCATGAAGCTGCTTTTCGATTTTTTCCCTATTTTGTTTTTCTTCATAGCCTACAAGGTTTATGACATTTATGTGGCCACTGCAGTGGCTATCGCTGCCAGTGTCATTCAAGTTTTAGTCCACTGGCTGCGGACACGCAAGATCGAAACCATGCACCTGATGACACTGGTGATTATTCTAGTCTTCGGGGGGCTGACCTTATATTTGCAGGATGAGCAATTCATCAAATGGAAGCCTACTGTAGTCAATTGGTTGTTTGGCTCCGTGTTCTTAGCCAGTCAATGGTTGGGTGGGAAGACCATGATTGAGCGCATGATGGGGGGCAAGCTGTCCATGCCGTCAGCGGTCTGGCGCACGCTGAACCTGAGTTGGACGCTGTTTTTCTTTTTGATAGGCGGAGTAAATTATTTCGTCATGTCATACTTTTCCACCGACACCTGGGTCAATTTCAAGCTATTCGGGATGTTGGGGCTTACCTTTTTATTTGTGTTGTTGCAATCGATATATCTATCCCGCCATTTGCCAGAAACCACTGCCGAGGAGGAGTGAAGCTTTGTTATACGCTATTATTGCAGAAGACAACCCTGATAGCTTGGAGCTGCGCAAGCAAACGAGGCCGGCTCATTTGCAAAGGCTTCAGGTCTTGCAGGACGAGGGGCATCTGTTGCTGGCCGGCCCCCACCCCTCTATTGACTCCGACGACCCCGGTCCCGCCGGTTTTACTGGCAGCCTTATTGTGGCTGAATTTGCAAGCTTGGGGGCTGCGCGTGATTGGGCCACTGCCGATCCCTACAATTTGGCAGGGGTATACGCCTGTGTTACTGTAAAGCCTTTTAAAAAGGTATTCTAATGACTAGCCGTATTGAAAAAATTCAGCAATTACTGTTAGAAGTGCTTGCACCGGCCAAGCTGGAACTCCATGATGACAGCCAAAGCCATGCCGGCCATGCTGGTGCGGGCGGGGGAGGTCATTTTTATGCGACAATCGTAAGCAGTGCTTTTGAAGGAAAGACGCTGCTCAAGCGCCATCAATTGGTATATGAGGCACTAGGAGATTTAATGCGCACCGACATACACGCGCTTAGCATCAAAGCTTTCACACCCGAAGAATTTGAACACATTTAACATTAGGATTATAAATGAGAAAACAAGCCCTTTGTGCTACTGCCGTAGCCAGTATTCTACTGTCCGTAGGTTGCAACAACCCATCCGACAATACCCAGAAGAGTTCATCGTTTAACCCCTCCGCAACGTCCCTGTCCAGTCTTGCCGATAGCAAGCCGACGGCGGAAAACACGGTGGTGATTGTTAACGGCCAACCGATTAGCCGGGCCATGTTACAGTCCATTATGGCAGAAATGGCCCAACGCAGTGGTGGACATGAAGTGCCTGAGGATAAAGTGGTAGATGGTCTGATCGCCCGGGAATTGCTGCGGCAAGAGGCAGAAAAAAATAATCTGGCCAAGGAACCGTCGGTCGCCCTAAAGATTGAGAATGCAGCACGGGAAGTCTTGGTGCAGGCGAGTGTGGAGAATTTCCGTAAAACCGCAGCAGTGACCGAAGAGGAGCTGAAAAAGGAATACGATGCCCGTGTGGCAGCCATGAAGAATACAGAATACAAGGCGCGGCATATCCTGTTGGATGGCGAACAGGATGCCAAAGACGTGTTGGCCAAGCTACAGAAAGGAGCTAAATTTGACGAATTGGCAAAAAAGTTGTCAAAGGACCCCAGCGCCAAACAGAACGGCGGAGAATTGGGCTGGTTCAACCCGCAACAAATGGTGCCAGAATTTTCAGCCGCGCTGGCTAGCCTGAAAAATGGTGAAACTACCAAGGCACCGGTCAAGAGCCAGTTCGGCTGGCATATCATCGAACGCGAGGATTCCCGCGAACAGGCACCGCCTCCTTACGAAGCGGTAAAAGAACAGTTCCGCAATGCGTTGGTTGGGCAAAAGCTGCAGAAACATGTTGAAGACTTGAAAGCCTCAGCAAAGATCGAGCGCTTGACTCTCCCTACGCCGCCGGCAGTGTCGGGAAAGACCGATGAACCGGGCAAACCACCCGTGGCCGCTTCCCAGCCCGCACCTGCGGCCAATCCCGCACCTAGCGCCGCACCGGTGGCTGCTCCCTCGCAAAAGCCTGCCAAGCAATAGCTGAAAGGATCATTACATGAATAAATCCTACCTATTTGCCGCTTTTTTTGTGGCATTCATGGTTTTGCAAGGATGTGCCACCTTGGATGCCAAGCCTGCCTCCTCTGAGCAGGATGCGGATGCGGCAGGTGATGAAAACGCGGTTGCCACAGTCAATGGGAAACCTATCAGCAAAAACGCGCTCAATTACTTGATGAGTGAAGTCGGCAAACAAAACCCCGACCATAGCGTTTCCGAAGGCAAGGTTGTTGAATCTCTGATCAACCGTGAACTGTTACGCCAAGACGCGGAAAAGCACAACCTTCAAAAAACCCCGGCTATTGTTGGGCAATTGGAGAATGTGACTAGGGATGTGTTGGCTCAGGCGGCGATAGACAGTTTCCGCAAGGGTATAGTGGTTACCGATGCTGATTGTAGGAAAGAATACGACGCGAAGGTGGCGGGGGCGGATATTACCGAGTTCAAAGCCCGGCATATTTTGCTAGAAAACGAAACAGATGCATACGATGTGTTGACCAAATTGAAAAAGGGGGCAAAATTTGCTGATTTGGCAAAAAAGCACTCGAAAGACACCAGTGCCCAGAAGAATGGCGGCGATTTGGGTTGGTTCAATCCGGCGCAGATGGTCCCAGAGTTTACCAGTGCCGTGGCTTCATTAAAAAATGGGGAGATTGCCCCCGCACCGGTAAAATCCAAATTCGGCTGGCATATCATCCAGCGCGAGGATTCGCGCAAACAACCCCCGCCTGCGTTTGACGATATCAAGGAACAGATACGCAATGTGTTGATTGGGCAGAAGCTTCAACTCCATATTGAGGATTTGAAGAAATCTGCAAAGGTTGTGGATTTGCTTCCTGAGAAGAAATAGCCCCCACAGGTAACATCCCTTTGAGGGATGTTACCTGTCTATTGTCACCTTTTGCGGCGAAAAAAATCTCTTAGTAACAGAGAGCACTCCTCCTCTAATACCCCCCCAGTCCATTCCACCTTGTGGTTCAGAAAATCGGCATCGGCTAGATGCAGGGCGTTGCAGACCGCACCCCGCTTTGGGTCTTGCGCACCGAAGACCAGGCGTTTGACACGGGCGTGGACGATGGCGGCCATGCACATGGCGCAGGGTTCCAGTGTGACGTAAAGCGTGGTATCGACTAGCCGGTAATTGTCTAGTGCCAGTCCACCGGCCCTAACTGCGATGATTTCGGCATGGGCGGTGGGATCGCTGGTGGATATGGGGCAGTTCCAGCCTTCGGCTATGCCCGCTCCATTCTTGACCAGTACCGCGCCCACTGGCACCTCACCAGCTTGTTCTGCTTGGCGGGCGAGTTCCAAGGCTCGGAGCATCCAAGTTTCGTCGTCATGGGGCGAGACATCAGGCATGTCCGGTTGCGGCCCTAGTGCTGGGGCCAGAATGTTAGGTGTCTTCGCGATTGCGCGACTTATTATCCTTACCGGTATCCTTGTGGGAACTTTAATCACACAGATGTTACGCACTGTAGAAGGCGGGAATTGGCCCGTTTACGGGCATTTCCGGCATATAAGCCGGAAAATTGAGGCTATTTGCTTCCACTCCCACTCTATTCCCACTCAATGGTCGCCGGCGGCTTCCCGGAAATGTCGTAGACCACGCGGGAGATGCCGGGGATTTCGTTGATGATGCGGCGGGAAACTAGGTCGAGGAATTCGTAGGGCAGGTGTGCCCAATGGGCGGTCATGAAATCCACAGTTTCCACCGCACGCAATGCGACCACATAATCATAACGGCGCCCGTCCCCCATCACTCCCACCGAGCGCACCGGCAGGAACACGGCAAAAGCTTGGCTGGTTTTGTCGTACAGCCCGTGGCGGTGCAATTCTTCGATGAACACCGCGTCGGCAAGGCGCAACAGTTCGGCGTATTCCTTCTTCACCACGCCCAAAATACGCACTCCCAGCCCCGGCCCGGGGAAGGGATGGCGTTGGATCATCGCCGATGGCAGCCCCAATTCCAATCCGATCTCCCGCACCTCGTCTTTGAACAATTCGCGCAATGGTTCGATTAGCTTGAGCTTCATATCCTTGGGCAAGCCGCCAACATTGTGGTGTGACTTGATCACATGGGCCTTGCCGGTTTTGGAGCCGGCCGATTCGATCACGTCCGGGTAAATAGTGCCTTGGGCCAACCAGCGGGCGTCAGTCAGTTTTGCAGCCTCCTGGTCGAAAATGGCGATGAACAGCCCGCCGATGATCTTACGTTTCTGTTCAGGGTCATCCACTCCTTCCAGTGCGTCAAAATAACGATCCGAGGCGTTGACACGGATGACTTTGACACCCATGTGTTCGGCAAATGTCGCCATCACTTGGTCGCCCTCGTCCAGTCGCAACAGCCCAGTGTCCACAAACACACAAGTCAGTTGCTGGCCGATGGCCTCATGCAGCAGGGCGGCGACGACCGACGAGTCGACGCCGCCGGAAAGGCCAAGGATAACCTGCTCATTGCCGACCGTGCGCCGTATCTGGCTAATGCTATCATCAATGATATTGCGGGCGGTCCACAATGCATTGCAGTCGCAGACACTGCGCACGAAGCGTTCAAGTATGCGTTTGCCTTGCCGGGTATGGGTAACCTCCGGGTGGAATTGCAGCGCGTAGAAACGCCGGTCCTCGTCGGCCATGCCGGCGAAGGGGGCGGTGCCGGTGCTGGCGATGAGTTTGAAGCCGGGTGGGAGCACGGTCACCTGGTCGCCGTGGCTCATCCATACGTCGAGTAGGCCATAACCCTCAGCGCTGGCGTGGTCTTCGATGTTGCGCAATAAAATGGAATGCCCCTGCGCCCGTACCTGCGCGTAGCCAAATTCACGATGAGCGGTGGCCTCGACCTTGCCGCCGAGTTGCTCGGTCATGGTTTGCATCCCGTAACAGATGCCTAGGACCGGCCTGCCCAGTTCGAACACCACAGTGGGAGCGCGCGGTGTGTCGGCCTCGGTGACGGTTTCCGGCCCGCCGGACAGGATGATGCCACGCGGATTGAATGAACGGATATACTCCTCGTTGCAGTCCCAAGGATGAATTTCGCAATACACGCCGATTTCGCGCACACGCCGGGCAATCAACTGGGTGTACTGGGAACCGAAGTCTAAAATGAGGATTTTGTGGGAATGAATGTCGGCCATAATTTTTCCAGTTCCCTCTCCTTCTGGGGGAGGGCAAGGGTGAGGGTTAAAAAGTTTCTATCGTTCCCAAGCTGGAATTCTCATCGTTATACACAAGTGTTGGAGACCCGTCATCCGGTATGGATGCCGGAATCCAGCGTCCAGGGATGGCAAACCTCAAGCTACGTCAAGCTTTGTCGTAAGGTTGAAGCTTCACGTTCTCAGGACAGGCCTGTGACTGGATTCCGGCAATCCATGGCGCTGTTTTCTTGATCAGCGCGACTTGTGTATAACGACGAGAGCTGGTTGGGAACCAGCAATGTCCCCTCTCCCTGCGGGAGAGGGCTAGGGTGAAGGTTAAATGGTTAGCGGAGCCTCCGGTATCAAACGGCTAGTTTGGAGTGCTTCGTTGCCTGGTGCGAAAAAATACACCTTGCCCTCGACATCCACGATCCACACCTCTAGCGCACCCACTTCAAAATACAAAGGGATTTTATCCTGCATTTCCTGCCAGCTATTTGACGGTGACATGACTTCGATGCAGATTTCCGGGGCTTCAGAGACGTAGCCAGTGTCTTTGATATGGCGAGTGTGGTACTCGGGGCTGGCTAAAGTAACATCCGGGGCTTTTACACCATCGGATGTGAATATACCCAACTCGCTGCCGCTTTTCCATTCCGGCGCGATACGGGCAATAAGTTGGATCAAATCACCCACATGGCTACTATGTCCGTAATTGACCGGTGTCATGATAATCTGGCCTCTGGCGTTGGTTTCCCAAGGGAAAGGGAGATTCAATTTTTCAATCAAGCGCAATGCGTCTGTTTGCATGGCAATGCCTCCAAGGGTGAGTGGCACACTGAACTACTCCTGTATAACTCTAAAAAACGGCTAATTGGTAGGATGGGCAAAGGCCGCTAGGCCGTGCCCATCAAACCGCCCAAGATGGGCACGGCCTAGCGGCCTTTGCCCATCCTACACTTTGTCCAATTTTGTAGTGATTAGGGAGTGAAAGAGCGATTTCATATTGTTTGGCCGGTGTCAGTTTTTTCGATTTGTTTGGACTCCTTCGTCATCCCTTCCTGGCTACCGGCTAAGAATCTCGGCGATTCTTTCAGGCTTGTGGAATTTTGCTTTGTGGTCTTCGATGGGTTCAATGCCCTGCGGCGTTTGCACCCTCAGATACTTTTCGGTGCCTGGCGAGGCGTTGTACTCGCCTTCGGGAGTGAGGGCCATCCATTCCCCGTCGTCGAAGGTCATAAGGCGGACTAATTCTTGGCCGGCGGTTATGTCCCAACAGCGGATAGTGCCGTCTTCGCATCCAAAAAATATTTTATCACCAGACTTGCTAAAGCAGGCAAGACGGGTACAACTATCTACGTCTATGGTTTTTATTAACTCGCCAGCTTGAACATCCCATAATGCAATTATCCTTCTGTTGTTGTAATCTTCATAGATTGATGCTAATCGCCTGCTGTCTTGGGTAAACTTAATATCTATAATCAAATAGCAGTGATCGACAATATTTAGGGTGTGTGTTATTCGGTTTAAGTTAATATCCCATAATTCGATGCTGTTCCGATGACGAGATGCAGCAAGTATTTGACCATCCTGACTGAAAGCCATCGCAAGATAGCTACGACCTTGCCGTATCAACGACTGCCAACTGTAAAAGTTTGCCCATTTGCTTTCTAGTTTTGGCTTTTCCCATAACAATTTGTTGCTAGTCAATATGAGACCGATATAGCTTATCCAATCAAGAACAGTCGGTTTATAGCCTTCCCCCAGTTTAATTTTCTGACCAGAATCAAGATCAAGCATAAAAATATATCCATACTCTATGCAAGCACCTACGATCAAAGTGACAAGAATGGCAAGCTTGCTTACATCGCGATTAAAAACAATCTGGTCAATTCTCTTAATATAAATATGTTTAATATATTTAGCCTCAATCTCATTAAGTTCACTATCAGATATATAAATAGTTTTTAGCATTTGAATGTCAGACAGATCGTATAAGTCAACCACATCATGATAACTCCCTCCGTGTATAGATTCTCTTATAGCTTCTCTACCTGCGTCTCTAATATGCGCGTACTTTGTAAAATTTGAGCTAATAACACTCTCATTTATGGATATGTTGTCAAACTGAATGTCAATTCCATCATCTATCTTTTCACCCAAAAAAACATCAACTTCTAGTAAGTGCGGATTATCGTTTAGAATAAAATCATAAGAGCGCCATTGACTAGCACGACCATATTTACTTATCACTAGGCTGTGTCTTGCTTGATTAAAAAACAAAGCACCAACATAAGAGCCAGAGTCTTGAGTACTAAGAAGCCGACCTACAGAAATATCCCAAATAACAACCCTGCCTTCGCTACCCGCCGCAAGCTTGCTGCCATCATCGGATATTGTGATTGAATAAATCGCTTTGCCGGTATCAAGCCCCTCAGCCAGAATTATCTTATCCATATCTCCCTTGGCTCTATTTGCATTGACTTGAACGCGCTGCGGCTCGTCCTGCTGTATCGCCCTCTGCCTTTCAGCTTCCAGCGCCTCCATCACGCGATCCCTGTCGCGGAACTTGCGCCAAACTAATTCCTCGCCATGGGCGGCGATGCGTATCGCCCCAAGCGGCCAGTCCAAATCCAAGGTTTCCAGCTTGGCATTGCGCAATGGAATCGAAGCCCGATGTGACCGGGTTTGGGTAATGGCCACACCATTTTCAATGCGATAGGTCGTCCAGAGACCTAGGAAGGGTTTGAACTGCATCATGGGATCAATCTCGGCTAGTTGACGATAATTTAGTTACCCCATTACATTTTAGCAATGTCAGGACAATAATCATGGAATCACCCCCTTCGCAATCGACATCGGGATATTCGGGCTTTCCGGGTTCACGATGACCGCTTGCCGTGCGGGGGAGAGCAATATATCCATGTCTTCCATCGGCACTGCTCCAAGCAAAATCTCATTGCCCAATACCAGAGCGCCCGTAAAGCAACCTCTGTTCTCAAACTTGACTTCGACGGGGCCAACATACGGGCATAAATGTCGCCCTCCGTCCGCCGTCGTCACTTCCCGTTTATACAATTCTTCCAATTCCAGTTGGATGGCGATGTGTTCGGGAATGCACAAATGCAAAGCCCCTGTGTCGGCCAAGGCTTTCACGGTCAACGGGCGAAGTGTCCGGTTTCTGGGGTTGGATAACTGAATTTCGGTGCTAATGATTCCCATAGTGTCCTCAATTTCAAATATCATCGGTCGGTGGTGGAAGGCTGGATCGCTTTCCAGATAACGGTGAAAATCTTCCTATTACCTTTGGCTGCTTCTTGGCACAAGAATTTCCTATCCTTGTCGCCATCATTACTTCTTTTACGTTGCGCCGTTGCGTGAGACTATCTTTTTGCTTTCATGTCGTGCTGCTTGGCTGTGCAGTTGGACAATGATTTTTTACTCACGCAACGGCGCAACGACGCAACGTTAAGAGCAAAGCAGGTAGTGTCGATACGCCGATTTTGAAGCCTAAACGTATCGTGCGCCATTGGGCCGAACTTTCCTTTTGAGTTTTTGGGATTTAAGCGGCTTCCCGAATGGATATTTCGTATCCGTCAATAATTGGTATAGGCATGTTTTTGAAAACTCTGAACAACACCCATTCTTCCAAGACTTCCTCCATTTCATCACGGCAGGATTCTAGAGTCTTGGCATTGGCGTACACGCCATTGCATTCCGGTATTTCCCCGTAAAAACTGCCATCGTCCGATAGTATTTCATACTGGGCGTGGCGCATGGCGGCTTTAAAGTAGTCTAGCAACATGGTGTTACCTTCACATTAGGTGATATCCAATAAGGAACATCCCATCCAACAGGCCAAGCTGGTGCTTGGCGCTCCCAGAAGGAACGCCAAGCACCAGCTTGGCAAGGTGATTTGTGGAGGAATTGTTCGTGATTTTCGTGGACAATTCATTTCGGTTTTGATGGATTCATTATTGGAAATCACCTTAATTTGTAGGTTTACAGCGTTTTTATTTACAAAGCGTAACTAAAACGGATGTTCAATCAAGCCTTTTTTTTTAACAGAATGTCTTGCACAATCATACACTTTATAGGAATCATTTGATGTTGAAAACGCTGTAAGCCTTAATCCAACCGATAATTCGGCGCTTCCTTGGTGATGGTCACGTCATGTACATGGCTCTCCCGGATGCCGGCCGAAGTGATGCGCACAAAGCTAGCCTTAGTACGCATTTCGTCGATGGTGCCGCAACCAGTGTAACCCATCGCCGCACGGACGCCGCCGATCAATTGGTGGATGATGGCGATCATGCTGCCTTTATAAGGGACGCGGCCTTCAATGCCCTCCGGCACCAGTTTTTCAGCCTCTGCGCTTTCTTGGAAGTAACGGTCGCTGGAGCCTTGCTGCTGGGCCATCGCACCCAGCGAACCCATGCCACGGTAAGACTTGTAGGAGCGGCCTTGGTACAGTTCGACTTCGCCCGGTGCTTCTTCGGTGCCGGCAAACAAGCCGCCGAGCATGACCGAGTAAGCCCCCGCCGCCAGCGCCTTGGAAATGTCGCCGGAATATCGGATGCCGCCATCGGCAATCAGCGGTACGCCGGTGCCTTGCAAGGCGTCTGCGATATTGGCGACGGCACTGATTTGCGGCACACCCACGCCGGCGACAATGCGGGTCGTGCAAATCGACCCTGGTCCTATGCCTACTTTAACGGCATCCGCGCCGGCTTCCACCAACGCTCTGGCCGCAGCGGCAGTGGCAATATTGCCACCGATCACTTGGATATGCGGGAAGTTTTGCTTGACCCAACGCACCCGGTCAAGTACGCCTTGTGAATGGCCGTGCGCGGTATCGACAACAATGACATCCACGCCGGAAGCTGCCAGTGCCTCGACTCGTTCATCGGTGCCCGTGCCGGTGCCTATCCCGGCCCCTACGCGCAAGCGCTCTTGCTCGTCTTTACAGGCTTGCGGATAATCCCGCGCCTTTTGAATGTCTTTCACGGTAATCATGCCGCGCAGTTCGAATTTTTCGTTGACCACCAAAACTTTTTCAATTCTATGCTTATGTAGCAGGCGGATGGCTTCATCGTGGCCCGCCCCTTCGCGCACCGTGACCAAGCGCTCTTTGGGTGTCATGATTTTGGTAATGGGTTCTTCGAGGCGGGTCGAAAAACGTAAGTCTCGGCTGGTAACAATGCCCACTAATGCGCCCTTGTCGACGACAGGAACCCCGGAAATCCGGTTAGCACGAGTCAAATCAATCACTTCGCGTATGCTAATCGCCGGTGGCACGGTGATGGGGTCTTTTATTACGCCGCTTTCAAATTTCTTTACCGCGCTGACTTCATAAGCCTGGCGTTCGGCAGTCATGTTTTTGTGGATGATGCCTATCCCGCCTTCCTGTGCCATGGCAATAGCCAGCCTGGCTTCGGTTACAGTGTCCATTGCGGCAGACACCAAGGGAATATTAAGTTTGATATTGCGGGTAAGCCGGGTGGCCAGATTCACATCGCGGGGTAGAATGTTCGAATACGCGGGAATCAGGAGAACATCATCAAAGGTAAGTGCTTCTTGGTCTATTCGCATCAGGTTCTCCTAAGACTATCTAAATTGCCGATTTTACGATTGAAATGGTTTGTACGCAAACGGATGTGGAAATGGTAGCAAACAAAAAGTTCAAAATAGGGGCTTGACGGGAGGTGTTTGTGGGCCGATAATGTGCGGCTCCTGTCAGGCGTAGCGGTTTTGCCGGTGGGGCGGCCCCGGAGGGGCTTTAAAAAAAGGGGTTGACAACGCGGCGGGATGCTGTAGAATGGTCGGTCTCTACGGCAATGCGCTGAAGCTGGGTTGCCGGATTCTTTTATAGTTTGGTCGGACAATTTGCGCGGGAGCCGGTGCCCTGGGGGGTGCCGTCCCGGCGGGCGCGGGGCCGCCTTCGGGCGACTTCGCGACGAAAGATACATTGGCTATGCAGGACTGCCGGTTATTGCCGGTGACCATTGGACGGGGAAAAAGATTAAACTGGAGAGTTTGATCATGGCTCAGATTGAACGCTGGCGGCATGCCTAACACATGCAAGTCGAAC
>CAIZPP010000115.1 GCA_903934875.1 uncultured Methylococcaceae bacterium | reverse complement strand
CTTCTTCCTTGGCCACTGGTCACTGGCCACTGACCACTTCCCTAGCCACTGACCACCAACCACTGGTCACTTTCTTAAAGTCCCGCCTGCCCGACTACATGGTACCGGCCCATATCGTCGTGCTGGACAGCCTGCCGTTGACCCCCAACGGCAAAGTCGACCGCAAAGCCCTGCCCGCGCCTATAACCGGTGCGACAGGCTGCGGCTTGAACTCTGCCACTCCGCGCTCGTTGCCCGAATTGCAACTGGCCCAGATATGGTGCGAAATACTGGCGCTACCCAGAGTAAGTGTGCGTGACAATTTCTTCGATCTGGGGGGACATTCGCTGCTGGCCGTCCGTCTGGCGGCACATATCCACAAGCAATTCGGCCAGCGACTTCCTTTGGTGGCTTTATTTGAAAATCCCACCATCGAGATGTTGGCGCTCAGGCTACAGTCTGTAGCCGAAGCCCATGCTTGGCAGCCCTTGGTGGTGTTCCAATCCGGCGGTTCCCGGCAGCCTTTCTTTTGCGTACCGGGGGCAGGCTGCGACGCAGTGTATTTCTACGACCTGGCCAGTCAAATGGGGCCGGAGCAGCCGTTTTATGCGTTCCAACACGCAGGACTGGATGGCATCTCCATCCCCCACACCGACATCATTGAGATGGCAGCCTGCTATGTCGCGGCATTGCGGCAAGTGCAGCGGGAAGGCCCTTATTTACTGGGGGGGCATTCGTCCGGAGGCATCGTAGCCTTCGAAATGGCACGGCAACTGGCAGAGCAAGGCCAGGGCACGGCATTGTTGGCCTTGCTGGACAGCCGTCCGCCAGTACCTGAAAGGGACATCAGCGCAGCCGCCGGGGACAGTGTGCCTTGGTGGATCACCGCGGCGGAATTGACCGCGCAATGGCTAGAAACAGACATTGGCGATCTTATCCAAGAAATGCAGTCGCTCGATCCGGCGCAATCCTTGGAGGTCTTCCGTGTCTGGCTGGAGGGTACAAAGCTGTTTCCGCCTATGACCGACATGGAACAAGTGCGCACGATGATCGAGATCACCAAAAAGCACAGTCAAATGAATTATTGGCCTAGTGCGAAACTTGCCGTGCCGTTGACCCTCTTCCAAGTGGAAGAGCAGCACCCGCAAGTGCCGGCCGAAACCCTCCCAAACTGGGGGCTGGGCTGGTGCGAGCATACTTTAACCGACTTGGACATCGTCGCTGTACCTGGAAACCACACGTCGATGTTGCGCCCGCCTCATGTCCGCGTGTTGGCGGAGTGCTTGGCGACCTGCTTGGCGGCCGCGCAAACGCCGCCGCAATCGGCAGGCTGAGGCAACCGACGTTTGTGAAACTCTACGCCATCAGCGATTTGCATGTGGGTTATGAAGCGAACCGGCGGGCACTGGATACATTGCCCGCTTTTCCTGGGGACTGGCTGATCGTCGCAGGCGACGTGGGCGAGACGGAGGCGCATTTGGACTTTGCGCTTGCCATACTGACACAACGCTTTGCGCAGGTGCTATGGGCTCCGGGCAATCATGAGTTGTGGACCGTGCCGGGCGAGACGCTGCGTGGCGAGGCCAAATACCGGTGCCTAGTGGCGGTTTGCCGCAAACATGGCGTGTTGACGCCGGAAGATGCCTACCCGCTATGGCCTGCGGAGGATGGCCCGCGCTGCCTGTTGGCCCCCTTGTTCATCCTCTATGACTACAGCTTCCGCCCTGCCTATCTGGCCGAGGATCAGGCGCTGGCTTGGGCGGAGGCGGAGGGGGTCGTGTGCGCCGACGAGTTGCTGCTGCATCCAGACCCTTATCCATCGCGCTCGGCTTGGTGCGCGGCCCGTTGCGACTACACCGAACAGCGCCTGCGCGAAGCCGCCCGGCAGGCGCCGCTGATTCTGATCAACCATTTTCCCTTGCGTTTTGATTTGGCGCATTTGCCCGCACTGCCGCGCTTTTCAATCTGGTGCGGCACACGGCGCAGCGAAGATTGGCATCTGCGCTACCCGGTCATCGCAGTGGTCTACGGGCATTTGCACATCCGCAACACACAACGGCGCGACGGCATTCGCTTTGAAGAGGTTTCGCTGGGCTATCCCCGCCATTGGCGCGCAGAGCGGGGCATGGCGGCTTACTTGCGCCAGATATTACCGTAACATACAGCGTTTTCAACATCAATCGGTTACTTGATAGGGCTTATTGTTAATGCTAGACATTTTTTTCAACCAAAGGTTGTTTGAATATTCATTTTTAGTTGGTTTTTAAAGATGCTAACGCTGTACATAAAGATATTCCAATGCATAATACATACCATTTTCATTAATGTATGCAAACCAATCATTTAAACGAATATAATAATGCAATTATGGGCTTCGCTGAGCACTGTAAGGCGCAATAGGCGTAAGCCATAGTTCTTGAAACGTCCTTTTGTTGCCCGACAAAACGGTCTATGTGCCACTTTTTTCACCGCTAGGAGTCACGACTTGCATTCATGTACAGCGTTTTTTCTTAACAAAAAAATAACAAAGGACACGAAATCAAACCATCCTGTATGCGAATTGCTTTGCAAAATGATATAACCAAACAAGTAATCCTTTGATGTTGAAAACGCTGTACCCATGCCCTATATTTTTGCGATAGCCATCGTCGGTAGCGCACTCGCCGCAAGCAGGTCGATTGCCAAAAAGCGCCGCCAAGCCACGCTGATGGATGCGCTGGCCGCGCCACAGCCGTCCACAGCCGGACTGGGTCGGCCTGCCTTGGGGTCAGGTCCTCTGGCTTCTGTCCACGCCCGCGTGGTCCGCTGGGATGAGAAGTACCAGACCTTGGTCCAGACCCGCCTCGACCCTTGGCTCGCAGGCCGGTTACGGGACCGGCAAATACAGTCGCTAGAAAACGGCGGGCAGCGGCACCTCAGTGCATTGGAGTTGCGCACCAACCGCTCGCTGGGCCTGGGCCTGGTGTCGCTGGGGCTGAACGTGCTGGCAAAGCTGACCCATTGGCCGCTGCTGCCAGGGGTGATCGCCATCGGACTCTACAACGCCTGGCCCGGCTTCCAGGAAGCCTGGCGCGTCGCTGTCGAGGAGCGCCGGCTCAGCGTAATGCAGATGCTGCCGTTTTATCTGGCAGGCATGTGGCTAGGCGGGTATTTATTGGCTGGCGCTGTGGGCCTGGTCTTCTTCGGCCTGTGCCAGAAAATCGAATTCCTGATCCAGCAAACCACCCGCCATACCTTGACCCACCTATTAGGCGAGCAGCCGCAGCGGGTGTGGGTCGTCGTGGACGGTGTCGAGATCGAGGTTCCGTTTGAACAATTGCGGCTAGGCGACATACTGGTGTTGACAGCCGGGCAGCCGATCCCGGTCGATGGCGTGGTCGTGCAAGGTGTCGCGACGGTTGACCAACACCGGTTGACCGGCGAGTCGCACGCGGTGGAAAAGGTGGTCGGCGACACGGTTTTGGCCGCCACCCTGGTGCTGGGCGGGCGCATCCAGGTGCGGGTCGAAAAAACCGGCGAGGAGACCGCCGCCGGACGGATCGGCGAGATACTCAACCGCACCGTTGAGCATCAAGAGGCAAAGCTTGCCGACCAATTCAGGCGCATGGAGCACACGCTGGCCCCGATGCTGGCCGGCGGTGCGCTAGGCTGGATAGTCGGCGGACCGCTCACGGCATCGGCGATGCTGGGATGCAATTATGTCCTCTTCAGCTTGGTGCCTTTGCAGATGCTGGGCATGTTGAACGGCCTGAAGGCCAGCGCCCGCCACGGCATCTTGGTCAAGGACGGGCGGGCGCTGGAGCGGCTGCCGGAGGTCGACACGGTAGTGTTCGACAAAACCGGCACACTCACCCTCGACCAGCCGCAGGTGGTGGCTATCCACTGTTGTGCAGGCTATGCCGAGGCCGGGCTGCTGGCTTGCGCAGCCGCCGCCGAGCAGCGCCAAAACCACCCCATCGCGCAGGCGATTTTGGCGGCGGCCGAGCAACGGCAATTGACACTTCCCCCTTTGGACGATGCGCATTACGAATTGGGCTTAGGGCTTAAGGCGTGGATACAAGGGGAGCAGGTGCGGATCGGCAGCGAACGCTTCCTAGCGATGGAAAATTTACCGTTGCCGGCTGACCTGCGCTTGGCGCAAGATGCCGCCCATGCTCTTGGAAACACACTGGTGTTCGTAGCGGTGGCTGACATCGTGCTTGGGGCAATCGAACTGGCGGCAACCCTGCGAACGGAGGCACAGGCGACCATCGACTGGCTAAGGCAACAGGGCCTGGCTTTATACATCCTCTCCGGAGACCAGGATGCCCCGACCGCCAAGCTCGCCGCCGAACTCGGCATGGACGGCTACTTCGCCAACACGCTGCCGACGCAGAAGGCCGAGCGGGTGCGGGAACTGCAAGCCCAGGGGCGGCGGGTCTGCTTCATCGGCGACGGCATCAACGATGCCATCGCTTTGCGCCAAGCCGAGGTCTCGGTTTCCCTGCGCGGGGCGACCACGGTTGCCACCGATGCCGCCCAGGTCGTGCTGATGGACGACGACTTGGCCCAGTTGCGAGTGCTATGGCATCTGGCCAAAGGCTTTGACCGGGCGATTGTGGCCAACACCAAGCTCACGCAGCGGTTCAGCCTGTTGGCGGCCGGCGGGGTGCTGGCGTTTCCAGCGCTAAAATTCTGGATCGTGGAACTGCTCTGGGGTGTCCAGTTCAGCGTCGGCATGGGCATCGCCAACCGGCCCTTGCTGGATGAAGCGCCAACCGGGCCGGGCGAGGAGAATGCGTTGCCGCCCACCTGACTCCGCCGCATTCTGGACACTATATTCACATCGCTCCCACGCTCATCGTCACTGCCATTAAGTTAAGGGCTTATACTTGCCAACAATTGGAGTGCAAGGCTTGCCTTGCTCTGATTTACAAGGGGTTGAGAACTCCGCAAGGCAAGCCTTGCACTCCATCTGTTATTATTTTTCTTTGTTACGGTAAAAATGTCCCACCCTTTCATACCAGCTATCTAAGTAACTCTTTGATGTTGAAAACGCTGTATCGTTTGTTCTTTTTTTTGTGGCTATGCCCGGCGGCGGCACATGCCATAGCGGACCCGTCTGACATTTTCCAGCCATACATCTCGGAAACCATCACTTACAACGACAATCTGTTCTACCGCTCCAGCTCGCCGAATGCCACACCGCTGCCTAGCGGGGCAAGCCGCGACGATGTGATAAACCAGGCCACGGTCGGCAGTGCCGCCAATTACACTTTAGGCCGCCAAAAGTTTACCCTCAACCTGAGCGTGTCGGACCTCAGTTTCGCCAACAATAAGTTTTTGGACAATATTGCATCAAATGACCGGGCAGTTTGGCAGTGGCAGTTCGGCAGGCAGTTGTCGGGGGAAGTCGGCTATGCCTATACCCGCGCAATGGGTGGGTTCACCAACACCACTTTCATTGGGCTGAATATGATTACCGGCAACAATGTATTTGCCAATTTAAGTTATACTTGGCATCCCCGCTGGAAGGCGCTGACCAGCCTAAGCTGGCAAAGCTACACCAATGGCGCAAGCCAGTGGACGGCCAATGACCAACAATATACAACGGCTGTGGCCAGTTTGAATTATACGACTCCGTCAAACAATTCCTTCGGGCTGGAGTGTTCTTTCATCAGCGGCAAATACCCAAACCGGCAACTGGACGGTGCGACACTCGTTGACAACAAGTACCAGCAATATAACAGCAATGTTTTGCTAACTTGGAAAATCAGCGAGAAAACCAGTTTCAGCGGCAAAGTCGGCTACATCGCCCGCCTGTACCCCGATTACAGCCAGCGCGATTTTGGCGGCGAAACCTATGACTTGGCGCTTAACTGGACCCCCACTGCCAAAACCATGCTGGCCTTTTCCACCTGGCGCAGGCTGGCGACTTGGACAGACGTGACGGCAAGCTATGTCCTTACCGAGGGCTTTAGTGTGTCACCGATGTGGCAGGTGAGCACTAAGCTGTCCTTGACGGCGAAATTTTCCCGGCAAACGCTAGATTACACTGGCGATCAAATCGTACAAGGTATCCCGACCCGCCAAGACACGGTGATGAACGGGCAGGTTTCGCTAATTTACACGCCAGTGCCGAACGTGGAGGTCACGCTCAGCTACCTGGCCGGCAAACGTGACACCATTAACCCTAACCCCCCCCTGAATAATCAGCCTTTAGACTATCTCGTCAACAGCCTGTTTTCCAGCATTGTGCTGAAATTCTGACTACCCCATGATGGCTTGGTAGGCCCGCTGCAACAAGTCCATCTCCGCCGGATGGCCACCGCGCAGTTCGGTGATGGCGCAGAATTTCCCGCCCTGGCCGGCAAACAACTGCCGGGGCGGGTCGATGCAAGTGAAGCGGGCCAAATAGATATTGAGTGTGTGTTGTGGCGTGTCCACCCGTTCGTGGAATTCGGCATCCACTTGCAACAGGGACGGCAGCAGGTCCAAGGCTACACAGTAAGCGCGGGCCAAGGTGGCAGGATGCAGGAAAACCCCGGCATCGCCGATGTTGAATTCCCCCTCGTCCAGCACCGTGGAGAGGAATGGCAGCGGTTCCGGCGCGATGACACTGCCCGATCCGTGGCGCAGGAACAGGGTGCGCGCACTAGTGCTTTGCGAATGATAAAGGATCAGACGGGCCGAACTCGCCCAAGCTTGTCCTTCAGCCGTCATGGCGGGCTGCATCCCAAAGCCGCTTGAAGCAGGTGTCAAGACGCGACAGGGAGCGGTTGGTCGCATCCAATTCGGTGTAACGGGGATAGCGGCGCGTTTCGCCGCGTCCATACCAGTCTTCCATGGCGCGGGTCAAAGTTTCCTTTCCGGCGGCGGTTTGGGCGATCAGTTGTTTCGACCATTCCATAGCGGCACCGGCACCCAAGGGCGACACGCGGTAGCGGACGGCCCCATCGAATAGGCGCACCCCCCCGCCTTCGGCCACTGTCGCCCTTAAGGTTTCCCGGTCGGCGATTTCGACCCCGGCAAGGAAGTCGATGCCAAAATGGTGCAAATCGGGTATCCAAGGCGTGGTCGGCCCCATCAGGACGGTCACAGCGTCGCGGGACAGTTGCGCCAGGCGCGGAAAGGTCTTGTTGGAAATCGAACTGGCGGTCAAGAATACCCACTCCGCCCCTGGCAGCAGGTATTCACAGGCGGCATCGGGCAAGTCGCCATGACTGGGGGCGCGCTCCAGCACGGTCAGGTCCAAACCGTGGGCCATGACAAACTCCTGAAGCCCCGGATAGCGGCCCACGACAACGGTCTTCTTGCCTTGGATGAATGGCAGGAAATGCTTGAAGACGGCGAGATTGGCGCTTTCCGTGCCAGGGTCTAGAGTCAGTCCTTCGGGTAGGCAATGGCTGCGGTTGATGGCTGCATTGACCGCCGCCATGCCGACAGTGGCCGGATAAGGCTCGAATTCGCGCACCCAGCGGGCCAGCTCGGCGACAGATTTGCCGCGCAACTGTCCCGCCCATGACAAGGTGCGGGTCGGAACGCCGGGACTCATGGCCAGACCGCAGGCCTCAGCCTCGCAATACGTCCACACTAGGCCGATGATGACTTCACGGACGGTTTCCACGCCACAGGCGTAATCTTGCAGCAGATCGTAGATTTCGTAAGGGTTGGGCATACAGCGTTTTTAATATCAAAGAGTTACTATATCATTTTGCAAAGCAGTACACACACAGGATGGTTTGATTGAGTGTCCTTTATTATTTTTCTTTGTTAACTGATGTTACGCACAGAGTGGCAAAGCTCGCTTTGCCTGTCAAGGCAAGCCTTGACACTCCAAAACGAATCGTCGTGGATCGGCAATCCTTTGCAGATAACAGCAATAGGGGCTGTGCGTAACATCAGTTTGTTAAGAGAAAACGCTGTACATAAATGCAAATCGGGTAACGCAGGCGGCTGAG
>CAIZPP010000114.1 GCA_903934875.1 uncultured Methylococcaceae bacterium | reverse complement strand
TGATGTTACGCAACCGTGTAGGCTGTAGCCCGGATGTTGTGGAGTGCGGCGACTCGTCGCCGCCTTTTGCGTCCAGCGGCGACGAGTCGCCGCACTCCACAAGTTGCCATCCTCTAGCGATGACTGCGTAACATCAGTTAAAAATATACCTAAAACAGACATTCCTTTAACCCTTCAGGTTAACCGAATAACCTGCGCTATCCTACCCACTAACAAGTAACTCTTTGATGTTGAAAACGTTGTATGTACGCCAAGCGTGAAAAAATTCCCGCCAGACGCATCATGGGGAATCCTGTCTGCTTACTCGCCTTCGGGTTTGGTTCCGGTCTTGCGCCAAAGGCGCCGGGCACTTTTGGGACTCTGGCCGCCATCCCGCTTTACCTTCTGGCTGCAAACCTTCCGCTACCGGCCTATCTAGTCTTGACCTTGCTCATGTTTCTGGCCGGAGTGTGGTTGTGCGACCGTTGCGGGCAAATCCTAGGCATTGGCGACCATGGCGGCATTGTGTGGGATGAGTTTGTGGGCCTGTTCATCACACTGGCCGGCGCACCTGCTTCGGCTGTCGCGGTGGTGGCCGGTTTTGTCCTTTTCCGTGTTTTCGACATCTTCAAGCCCTGGCCGATCAGTTACTTGGACTGCAACGTCCACGGTGGCCTGGGAATCATGCTTGACGATGCCGTGGCCGGCCTGTTCGCAGGGTTGGCTTTGTTTGCCCTGCTGCATACTGGATTGCTTGGGGCCTGACTCTTTCGATGAACCGTCTGCTACGCTATTTAGTATTGGCACTGCTGCTAACCAGCCTGAGCGCCTGTGTTTGGTTCCGTTTGTTGGAACTAAAAAACCAACTAGCCAAATTTGATGAAAACTTCGCCATCGAAGCCAGCGACCACTTTACCTTGGTGTTTAAGAACCCGGTGCTGCTCAACGATGATTTCGTCACATTGGCAAAGCTGCAACCGACCAGCAAGGAACAGACTCCGACCGGTAGCCGCTGGATTCAAGCCTTCCACAAAATCGACGCCAAAGGGCGATTGCAGCCAGGGGTGGACTTTTTCTTTACCTTGGACTTTGACCAGGACGACTATCTGACCCGCTGGGATTTTTCTCCTATTTTCATGGTCATGGTGCCGGCGAAATTTTTCGAGGATTCGATTCGATCCTTGGCCAAGGGCAAAGTGGACGAAGCCAGCCGAAAGTACAAGGTCGACCCAAAAGACCGGGCCAAAATCACCGTGCCCCCCCCGACCTTGCAACAAATCAAGCAGGCGATGGGAGAGCCTCTGGAAAAATCCAAAGAAGACGGGAAAAACGTTTACGTTTACCGGTTCATGGTCGATAGTCCGTGGATAGACAAAGACTACCAAGACCGGCGCTTTACCGATGTCAAGCTATATTTCGACCCGAAGACCGAAGAACTGACTCGAATGGGGGGGCGTTTCATCGGCCTTAAAATTAATATCAGTTTGGCGAAGGGATAAGGAAATTGTGGTTAACGGCGGAAGCCATATTCGAGCGTAAAGAACTGCGGTTTTAAATCGGCCAGCGGCCCGCGCAAGGAGGCGAGCTGTTCCTCGGTGCCATGAATCTCCAAGCGGGTCAGTTCGGCAAGGGTCAAAGCCTGTTGCAACAAGGCACCGACATTGTCCAGATGCGTCAACAATCCCTCTGCGTCGGTGTAGCCTTCCCGGCAATGCACTTGGTTGCCGTCAAAGCTGAAACCATAATACAAAGCTTTCGGCTCGGTTTGGGTTTTTTCGACAAACTGTTCGCATAGGGCCTTGAAGGCATCGAGTTTCCCTTCCGCGACTTTGAAATAGGGTACGATAGTGACGCAGGTGTCTGCAGTGGACATAGTTTTCACCTTAAACTGGTTTTGGAAGTTTAAAAATAGCAAGATTATACCCCGATTTGCCAGAGTTGAAGCAACGTGCTCCCCCCGACAATGCTAAAATGAACCCGTCTGGCGGGGCCGCTGCCGGACAGCAAACAGCCCAAGCAATGATGACACTCTTAGCCCGATTACCAAAACCGGTCAGCCGACTCGCCGAAGCCATTCTTATCGCCGGCGGGCAGCCGGTACTCGTCGGCGGTGCCGTCCGTGACCATCTGCTTGGCCTGACCCCAAAGGACTTCGATATCGAGGTTTATGGCCTGCCTGCCAAAGCCTTGGCCACTGTGCTTGAACGAGTCGCCAAAGTACATACTGTTGGCAAGTCTTTCGGCGTGCTCAAGGCCAAGGTTGACGGCATGGATATCGACGTGTCCCTGCCACGCCGGGAAAGGAAAATCGGCCAAGGACACCGGGGGTTTGAGGTTGACCATGACCACGACATGACGTTTGCCGAGGCGGCCTCGCGCCGGGACTTCACCATTAACGCGATGGGCATGGACTTGGGCACTGGCGAACTCCTAGACCCTTGGGGTGGGGTCGCCGACTTGCGGTCAGGCCTGATTCGGCATGTTTCCGATGCCTTCGATGAAGACCCCTTGCGGGTGCTGCGTGCCTGCCAGTTCGCCGCCCGTTTTGGATTTGCCATCGCAGCGGAAACGCTGGAAAAATGCCGGTCCTTGCAAGACGAATTAATCACGCTATCCACAGAAAGAATTTGGGAAGAATTGAAAAAGTTGCTGCTAAAGTCGGAAAAGCCGTCGATTGGCATTCTTGCCATGGAAGCCACCGGCGCACTGGCATTGTTTCCAGAGCTGGCACAACTGCGGGGAGCGCAGCACAACCCGGCACTCCATCCCGAAGGTGACGTTTGGAGTCATAAGCTATTGATTTTGGATGCTTGCTCCGCAATTTGTAGGCAAGAAAAACTGGATGGCAACGAAATGCTAAAGCTGATGCTGGCAGCCCTTTGCCACGATCTCGGTAAACCGGCCACCGCTGCCTTAGTTGACGGGGTTTGGCGCAATCCCAGGCATGAGTCCGAAGGCGATGCGCCGACTAGAACCTTGTTGGAAAAAATGGGCTGTCCGCCTTCCATGATTGAGCCGATAGCCACACTGGTGCGCGAGCATGGCCAAGCCCTACTGCTGTGGAGACAGCATCTTACTCAGCCGGTGCCGGATGGGAGCATCCGCCGCCTGGCCCTGCGCGTCCCTATTGTTCCGTTATGCCGACTCGTGCGGTCGGTTTTTCGTGGCCGGACGGCGGATGATGCATCTGGGCCTTGTCTGATAGTGGATTGGTTGCTAGAACGGGCGGCGGGCCTGGACTTGCTGGAAAAGCAACCGAGTCCGCTGCTGCGGGGTCGCGATTTGCAAAGCTTGGGGCTGAAATCGGGACCGGTCATGGGGAGCTTGCTGAAGGCGGCATTTGAAGCCCAACTTGATGGGGAGTTCGCCGATTTGCCTGGGGCCATCGCTTGGGCGCGGTCCAGGCTATGACCAATTTTCCAAATGAGACCATAGCAGCCGTCGCCACTCCCGCCGGCAAAGGCGGCGTCGGCGTGATCCGGGTATCCGGGGGGCGGGTGGCCGATGTCATCCGCTTTGTGCTGGGTAAGCCCTTGCAAGCGCGGGAAGCCTGTTTCCTGCCTTTTCTTGACCAAGACGGTTCAGTCCTTGATTCTGGAATTGCGCTATATTTCCAAGCCCCCCGTTCTTTCACCGGCGAGGATGTGCTGGAATTGCATGCACATGGCAGCCCCGTGGTGCTTGATTTGTTAATGCGGCGCATACTCTCCTTAGGCGTGCGCATGGCCCGTCCCGGTGAATTTTCCGAGCGTGCATTCCTTAATGGCAAGATCGACTTGGCTCAAGCCGAAGCCATTGCCGATCTGATCGAAAGCAGTACCGCACAGGCCGCCCGTTCCGCTCAACGTTCGTTGCAAGGCGAGTTTTCCCGGTTGATCAATGCCTTGGTAGATGAGTTGATCCATTTGCGCACCTATGTGGAAGCCGCCATCGACTTCGTTGACGAGGATATCGACTTTCTCGGCGAGGGTGCCATACAGGGGCAATTGTCCAATCTGTTGCGGCGTTTGGAACAAATCCACCGTTCGGCCAAACAGGGTTGTGTGTTGCGTGATGGGCTGACCGTGGTTATCGCGGGGTCTCCCAATGCCGGAAAGTCCAGTCTGCTGAACCGGCTGGCCGGACGCGAAACGGCGATAGTCACTGAGATTGCGGGCACCACCCGCGACCTGCTGCGCGAATACATACAAATCGACGGGATGCCCTTGCACATCATCGACACCGCCGGCTTGCGGGAAGAAGGGGTGGACTTGGTTGAAAAAGAGGGCATACGGCGGGCGCGTGAGGCAATCAACCATGCCGACTTGGTGCTATTGATGGTGGATGACCGGTACTCCGGGCAGGATGGTGGTTTGATTGCAGACTGGACGGAAAACTTGCCCGTCGTCCGCCTCCGCAACAAGATCGACTTGACCGGCAGGTACCCCGGAATGCATGAGTCAGACGGTGCTGTGGAAATCAGCCTGTCGGTGAAGACCGGCGCGGGGGTGGAAATGCTGCGGCAGTATCT
Source organism: uncultured Methylococcaceae bacterium (assembly GCA_903934875.1). GTDB lineage: Bacteria > Pseudomonadota > Gammaproteobacteria > Methylococcales > Methylococcaceae > Methylumidiphilus. The sequence continues at coordinate 14,722 of CAIZPP010000114.1, read as the reverse complement.
GAAGCAACGCGCCGGTTATGATAGCGGAGTCGGCGATGTGTTCGCCGCCCGCCGCCGCCACCTTGAAGCCCTAGCCCGCGCCCGCGAGGCGGTTGCAAACGGTTTGCGGCAATTGGAGGAATGCAATGCCCCAGAACTGCTGGCGGAAGACCTGCGGCTGGCCCAGCACGCCCTGTCGGAAATCACCGGCGCGTTCACCACCGAGGATTTATTGGGCCGGGTGTTTGGGAGTTTTTGTATTGGGAAATAGTGTCGGCTTCCGCTTGATGTTACAGCGTTTTTATCTTAACAAAGAAAATAATAAAGGACATTCAATCAAACCATCAATTGTGTGTTTGATTTGCAAAATAATATAACTTAACAAGTAATTACTGATGTTACGCACAGGCCCCTGTGCTGTTATCTGCAAATGATTGCCGATGTGCAAAGATTCGTTTTGGAGTATCAAGGCTTGCCTTGACAGGCAAAGCGAGCTTTGCCACTCCAATGCGTAACATCAGGTAATTATTCGATATTAAAAACGCTGTAAATCATTTCATTTTCGGGTTTGATCCACTTGTGCTAGCAGTGCCTTGAGTCTTTCAATTTCCGCTTGTGCGGACTGTTCCCGCTGCAACGCGGATTCCCTGTCTTGCAACGCAGCTTGTTTTTCCATCCGCTCCCGCTCTAACTCCTGTTGCGTATTCTCCTTTTCTTGCTGGATTCGCGCTATTTCACGCTGCATTTCCTCTCGCTCCACTTGCAGGGTACGCTGCTCACGCAGATAGTTTTGCCTTGCCTGATAGGCGTGGTAGTCGCGTTCTTTTTCGGAAAATAGTTTTAAGGTGTTGATGGCTTGCCTCATTTCATCAGTTTTAAAGATGAAAACACTGTAGGTAGTGCCGTGTCGTCCAATTGCTCGCCGTCATTGAAAAACTTCAGCCAGCGCTGTTCTTCGGTTTCAATTTGCGGTTTTCATCCGAACCGAGCAATGCCTTGAATACACGATCAATTCTGGGGTCTATGCGGTGTTTCATGTTGGGTTTGCTGTAACCCCTTCAGCCCCCTGCCTTTTCCTGGGGGCGAGGCCATCTTGGCCGCAATTCTAGCGGACGGGACGCCCACCTTCCTAGGTGGTGAACGGTTACGGTCTGCTTGGTTTTCCATTCAAATCGACAGATTTTTACCGAATATGCAAACGCTGTAAAGTTCATTGCCGACCCGGTTGCGCGAAATTGAAGCCATCGTTCTAGTTTTGTCCCGAAGTCCACCGGCTTGGGATAAAATAGCCCTATGGCTTGACCAGCCACCTTGCCAATTCCCCAAAGGAGCCAACCCCCGTGTCGGAACTCGCCCTGCGCCTGATTGAAGAAAATAAGAAAACCCGTGCCACGTTTTTGGATTTGGGCAATTGTGGTTTGACAAATATAATCTAGAAATACAAAATTGTGACATTTTCGTCAGCTTGTTTTTCACCAAGACGGGGAAATACACAGAGGAAGAATTTGATGTCGCCCATCGGCAATTTAAGGCAAGTAAAAAGCCATTGATTTATACATTTTTCAAAAACTCGCCAGTAAATTCAGGAAATATTGGGGATGAGTTTTAGAAATAAATTGGGTGAGTTGGGACATTATTATACCATTTATGATAATATCGAACATTTAAAACTCCAATAACAAAGGATAATAATAAAGGACGCTCAATCAATCCATCTTGTGTGTATGTGCCTTGCAAAATGATATAACATAAAATTAACTCTTTGATGTTGAAAACGCTATAGGATCATGAAAAAATCTTATTCTCAATATACCGCTGAAGATTTAGCCGGGTTGGGGCTTTCTGTCACCATGCAACAACTGTTCGACGAAGTCGCAACTGCCGTGGCCCCATCGCCTTGGTTATTGCAAACGCTGGCTTATAATAATGCCTTGCCCACCAGTACTGAGAAGGCGCGGTCGGAGTTATTGATCACGCCGGTATTGGTGGAATTGAAGCAAAGAAACGCTGAAAAAATCGCTATTTTTTCTGGTCATCAATTCGACATTGATAAAAAGCGCGGTTTGAAAGGCTTTTGCGATTTTTTGATCTCAAATAAGTACAATGCCGCTTTTGTCGAAAGCCCGGTGATTGCCATCGTCGAAGTGAAAAAAGACCAAGATTTAATTGATGCTTCGCCACAGTGCATTGCCGAAATGTATGCCGCGCAATTGTTTAACCAAAACCATAGTGATGATATTCCTCGTGTCTACGGTGCTGTCACGAGTGGCTACGAGTGGCTTTTCTTGTGCTTGGAAGGCAACCAAGTCGGAATAGATTCATCCCGCTACTTTATTCAGAACCTCCCTGAACTGTTAGGGGTTTTGCAAAATATTATTGATTCTTTATGTCCGGCCCATCCACACTAAACCCCCAACAACTCGCCGCCGTCAAACTGCTGGACCATCCCTTGCTGGTGCTGGCCGGGGCGGGCAGCGGCAAGACGCGGGTCATCACCGAGAAAATCGCCTATCTGATCCAGCAAGGCACCCCGGCCCGCCATATCGCGGCGGTGACGTTCACCAACAAGGCGGCCCGCGAGATGAAAACCCGCGTCGGCAAACTAGTCCAAGGCAAGGATGTGCGCGGGCTTAGGGTGTCCACTTTCCATGCCCTGGGGCTGGACATCGTCCGCCGCGAACATAAGGCTTTGGGGTTTAAATCCGCCATATCAATTTTTGACGAGCATGACCGCAAGCTGCTGGTGAAGGAACTCATCAAGCACGGGCCGCAGGTTTACGACATGGAAAAGGCGGACCAATACGGCTGGCAGGTCAGCCGTTGGAAAAACCAGTTTGTGCTGCCCGAACAGGCGGCGGGGCAGGGTGCCGCCACCCCGGATGATGCGGTTGCCGCCAGCGTTTATGCAGAGTACGCCCGCCAGATCAAAGCCTATAATGCGATGGATTTCGACGATCTGATCTTGCAGCCGGTATTATTGTTCCAGCAGCATCCCGAGGTATTGGAGAAATGGCGCAACCAGATTCGTTATCTGCTGGTGGACGAATACCAAGACACCAACCTGACCCAGTATCAATTAGTCAAACTGCTGACCGGTAATTTGGGGCGGTTCACCGTGGTGGGCGATGACGACCAGTCGATTTACTCTTGGCGCGGGGCCAAGCCCGAAAACCTCACCCAATTGCAACAGGATTATCCGCGCCTGCAAGTCATCAAGCTGGAACAAAACTACCGCTCCACCGGGCGCATTCTAAAAGTCGCCAACCACCTGATTGCCAATAATCCCCATGTTTTCGAAAAGCGTTTGTGGAGTGCCTTCGGACCCGGAGACCCGCCCAGGGTCATCAAGGCCAAGGAGGAAATTGCCGAATCGCGCCTGATTGCGGCGGATATCATCCACCACAAATTCCGCCACAATACGAAGCTCTCGGATTATGCCATTTTGTACCGGGGCAACCATCAGTCGCGGCTGTTCGAGCGGTCTTTGCGCGAACATAGCATTCCTTATTTTCTCAGCGGCGGGGCGTCGTTTTTCGACAATACCGAGATTAAAGACATCTTGGCTTATCTGCGCCTGATGGTCAACCCTGACGATGATGCTGCTTTCCTGCGTGTGGTCAACACCCCGCGCCGGGAAATCGGCCCGGCGACTTTGGAAAAGCTCGGACAGTACGCCAACCAACGCCATGTCAGCCTGTTTGCCGCTGGTTTTGAATTGGGCTTGGAACAGCTCTTGCCGGAAGCCGCCGTGAAAAAACTGCGCCATTTTAATAATTGGTTGGTGGATGTGGCCGACCGTGCCGAGCGCGGCGACACCTTCGCAGTGATAGACGAATTCATCGACGCGCTGAATTATGAGGACTGGTTGCAGGAAAACAGCACCAGCGATGCCCAGGCCGACCGGCGCATGGGCAATGTGCGAGAACTGTTGGATTGGCTGCGCCGTCTTGCCAAGGAGGAAAACGGCGGTGAGAAGGCTCTGGCGGAAGTGGTCGCCAAGATCATGTTGCTGGACATTCTTGATCGCCAGGAAGAGGAAGGCAGCGGAGACCGCGTCAGCCTGATGACGCTACATGCTGCCAAGGGCTTGGAGTTCCCCTATGTCTATCTGGTTGGCATGGAGGAAAACCTGCTGCCCCACCAAAACAGCATTGAGGACAATGCCATTGAGGAAGAGCGCCGGTTGGCTTATGTCGGCATCACCCGTGCGCAAAAACAACTGACCTTCAGTTATTGCACCCACCGGAAAAAATACGGCGAAATGACGGATTGCAAGCCTAGCCGGTTCTTGGACGAATTGCCGCTGGAGGAACTGGAGTGGAATGACCGCAACCCAGTCCCGGAGGAAGTCAAGCGCGAACGGGGGCAAGCTAACTTGGCCCATTTGAAGAGCCTGTTACAGCGTTTTTAATAGCGAAGAGTTACTTGTTGGGTTATATCATTTTGCAAAGCAGTTCATACAGATGCCGGCTTTGTCGGGCAACAAAAATACCTGAAGAAGTGCGATTTACGCCTGTTTTGTGCTTTAGGCCGGTAAAGCCCGTTGCTGGGTGGCTACCCTACATCTGGCATCCTGCGTAACATCAGTGTATAATTCACCCTGTAAAGCGTCCGTAGCTCAGTTGGATAGAGTAGTGGCTTCCGAAGCCATTGGTCGCAGGTTCGAATCCTGCCGGGCGCACCAAATAATAGAAAGGCTCTTAAGCGAAAGCTCAAGAGCCTTTTTTTATTAAGCTTTAATTTTCCTAGACTCTAAATAAAACCGCTTTTCATCCGCCTCGCCCATGGAAAAAGTCTTGCGCGGCAAGGCACCGTCTTGGGCTATGCTTTTGAATAAATGGAATTTGGAAAGAGCAGGGAGGAGAAAACCGATGCAACCCGGTTTGGCAGATAATTCCGCGACGGCCTCTTCGCCGTGGATATAATCCAGTTCCGCCGTTGGGTAGTGTCGCAAAAAGTCATCCAAGAATGCCTGCAAGGAAGCAACCTCCAAGGTGAGTTTTGGATTTTGGATCAACGCCACGCCAAAACTGCCTTGTGCCTGGAAAGGAATCGCATGAACCTGCTCTTGGCTACGCGCCAAGGCGTTTTCCTTGGCATCTTCAAGAGAGTTGCAGGTTTCCAATAGCAGTTCCATTCCAGCGTTGAGGAAATACCGCTCCATGCTTTCCAGCACCTTGCCGGGGGAGGTTTTAAACAGAACCCGGTGAATCGCTTCAAATTCCAAGCCTTCGTCATGGAGGTTGACCAACTCCACCAAGGCATAACGGGAGGGGTGTTCTAGGATTGCCTGTTGGTCCTCCTCCTTGGCCTTGTTTGTTTCCCAGATGGCTTTGGCGGTGGCGAAAGAATGGTTGCCGTCCCCCATTGCGTACAGCAACACGTCGCGGTCGGCAGCGTCTTGCGTGAGTCCAGGTCCGGCAAGCTGCGTGATAGCATCGGCAATGGATGCAATATGCTTGGGCTGGTCGATCAAATAGCCCTTGATATGCCCGCCGTTTAGCATTAAATCAAAATCGTACACCGGGTCCAAACCCAGTCCGAATAGGGGTTCGATGACGGTTTTTTCCGGGTCGTCGATCAACACCATGATATGCGGCAGTTCGATTTCCGCTCCTTCCCGCACTTTTATCCTAGGCGGCAAACGCTCCACGATGGTGCCTTCAGTGGCGCGGATTAGGGTTTTGGAACCCACGCTGAAATCATAGTGTTCCAAGTCTAGTGCCACAATCAAACCTTTGCGGGAAGGCGCGTGGCTGGTTTGCCGGTCCACCAGAATAAACCCTGGTTTTTGTTCCAGCAGCGTTCCGTCACCCAAGTACTGCCGCATTGCTTGGTTGATGTGCTGGATGCGTTCTTCCTTGTCGGCATCTTCGAGAAAGATTTCTGGAAAGGTCAGCCGCATGGTGGAGGGTGCAGCGCCGACTTTTTCCTCAACTTGGTTCCAATATTCCGCTTGCGAGGTATATTGGTCGCAAGCGATGACCGCCCAGCGGGTCAGGTCAACGTCTTTGTTGGGTAGTAAAATGATGGGGACTTGTAAGCCTATTGCATCAAATTTCATAGTTGACTCTTTTGTTTATGATGTTCAATGATGGATTGAGTAAAGTCTAGTAAATCATCAAGGCCGTTTGTAATAACAGTGATAATAATTTCCAGATTCAACCCCTGATATTGATGGACTGCCGTGTTGCGGAACCCCACCATTTTCTTCAATCTCCGTTCTGTGTCACCGGAGATTATATTTTTTCTAGCGAGCAGTTCAAAACTTTCCGCACTAGATGTGGGTATCCCGAGTTTATAACTTTTTATCACATGATTGGCGAGATCAATCGCTTGTTCGCAAGCACGGGTAATGTTTAAAATGGCTGCATCTTGGCGGCTATAATCGTTGGAAAAATTATCGCCTGCAAGCGAATATTCCTCCCTTGCCCGGTCAATGCAACGCTGTATGCTTTGTACCTTGTTGATGATAATGTCATTCATACCGTGTACGCCTTTCCGCTTTGCCAAAACTCATCCAAAATCTCTTTGCGCTCCTCGTTGAGTTGTTGGTAATAAGATAATGTCAACATTTCAAACTCATCAGCAGCATAGTCATCCATGCAATATATCCGCCGTTCGGAGCATACGATTTCTTTTTGAAACACGGTGGAAACTTGGCGCAAGTTGATCAGGTCTACTGGCCTGTTGAGCAAGGATTCCAGGCTAAACCGCAATGGACTCATCAGCAGGGTGCCTACTTTTTTGGCTTCCACAGGTGGTAATAGTAAAGCAATGTCCACGTCGCTGTCTGGCCACTCATTCTCTGTACCCCATGATCCAAATAAATAAATTGCTTGGGTCTGGGGATAATTAGCCAAGACTTCTTGAATGACGGCTTCAGAAGTTGTAAAAACTACCGACAAGTCAGAATCTAGCACGACGGTAACCCCCGATTTTAATTCTACAAATCGGTTCGGTTTTGACTTTGAATAGTCGAAATCGTATTCGGTTAACATTTGGATGTCAAAAGTTCACTGTCAATCGAAAATTTGCATTCGTTCCAGCATGCTTTCATAAGGAATCCGTAATCCATCATGCAAGCGTTTGACCATTTTTAGGCTCAAAGGACGCTTTCGGGTCAAAACTTCGTTGACATGTCCACTGCTGCCGATGAAAGCCTCCAAGTCGTGGGGGGTCAACCCCTGTTGCTCCATTCTGAATTTGATGGCTTCTATGGGGTCAGGAGGTGCAATCGCATAATGCGCATTTTCATAAGCTTCGATCAAAGTCACCAAAATCTCTCTTTCATCGAATTCTGGGGTATCTGCCGGAGCTTGGAATACGCCTTCTAGTTGGCGGAAGGCTGATGCCAAATCTTGGTCGTTACGGATAGGTTTAATATTCATTGACATTCTCCACATCAATTCTGTCATATTGGGCATGAGTACCGATGAATTTGATCCAAGCTATTCCAGCTTGGTACTGCATTTCAACTACTAAGCGGTATTTATTTCCACCGATATTGAAGACCACACGATTATTGCCGCAGATGCTTGCGCTACCATATTGTGCTTTCACCGCTTGCGGCGATTTCCAGTCAGCTTTAAGCGTTTCCTCGTGCCAACTTTCTAACGGGGCTTGTGCATCGCTGTAGTCAGCTTGCCCCCAAAATTTCTTCAATGTGCTTTTCGCAATAACGCCCACAAGCATGCCATTGTTTTCAAAGTGTGTGGCTAGTTGGCAGGGACGCTCTCCACTCAAATTCCCAAAGAACTGTTAAATATCACTCCGCCCTTCTTGGATCAAACGCATCCCGCACGGCATCGGCGAACAGATTGGCTGCCAGCACCAACGCGAACATGAACACAAAGGCGGCGGACAGCGACCACCAAACCACCGGCTCGCGGGCCATTTCCAAACGTGCGCTGTTGATCATATTGCCCCAGCTTTCGGTGGTCGGGTCCACGCCGATGTTCACATAAGACAAGACCGCTTCGGCCAGCACCAGTGAACTGAAATCCAGCGCCACGGAAATCAATACCAGATGGAACACATTCGGCAAGATGTGGCGCAGTAGTATATTGCCCTGGCGCGTACCCAAAGCACGGGCGGCTTGCACATACTCCATCTCACGCAGCTTCAAGGTTTCCGCCCGCAATAAGCGACACAATCCGGTCCAACTGGTCAGCCCCAAAATCATGCATAAAAACAACAAACGGAAATCGGCGCGCAGGGCGAGGCTGGCAAATTCGTCCTCATGGCGGGCCATGTAGGCTTGCATCAATAACATTGAGGCGGCGATGAGTAATACGCCGGGGATGGAATTCAAGGTGGTGTAAATGTATTGGATCACATCATCCACCCAGCCGCGAAAATACCCGGCCAGTATCCCCAAGGCCAGGGCTAGGGGCAGGGTGATGAAGGTTGTCAAGGTGCCGATCAGCAAGCCTGTGCGTATGCTTTTCAGGCTTTGGAAAAACACATCCCCGCCCACTTTGTCGGTGCCGAACACATGGTATTTTAGGCTCAATTCGCCCAAACCGAAACCAAGCACAAGCAACAACAACAAAGTCAGTAGCATCGCCTGCCAAGGCATTTCAGTATTGCCTTGCAACATCTCCTTGCCACATTGGATATAAGGCATCCGGGCCGCCCTCGACCTAGCCACATTCAGTAGCCCTGCCAGCACCAGCCAGGCCAACAATCCATGCGCTATCCCCTTGCCAGCGGTTTGCAGAATATCGCTGTCTTTTTCGTTCTCGGGATCTGCCAAATGTTTGCCACCGTATTGCAAACGTGGGTAAGCCCGGCGGGGAACCCCGTCCGCGCCGCGTATCGTTTCGCGGGCAAAGGCCGTGGTCGCAAACGGGGCTGAATAGGTTTTTTCCACCTGTAAGCGCAAAGGGCTGGCCCACCAGTCCAGCAGACTGATGGCCTCGGTCTTGAATTTGCCTTGCCCGTTTTGCGCCTCGGTCGGGTGGAAGTGGATGGAGTCGAGGATGGCAAAGCCAAAATAAAATACCAGCACGGTCAGGGACACCATCGCGCTTTTGCTTCGCGCCACCTTGCGCCAGGGCCTGCGCAAATGTTCTTTGCTGCGGGTGCGGACAATGCTTGCCGCCAACATCAGCAGCAGGATAAAAAACAGGATGTCGGTCCAAAAAAAGATCATGGGTTTTAGTTCAGGCGGACGCGGGGATCGACCAGTGTGTAGGAAATATCGGTGAGTAACAAGCCTAAAATATACAATGCCGAACCTAAGAATACCATCGCCCTGACGATGGCGAAATCCTGTTTGCTGATCGCATCAATGGTATAACTGCCCAGCCCTGGAATGCTGAAAAACGATTCGGTGAGCAAACTGCCGATAAACAGCAGCGGCAAGACCACCACCACGCCAGTCAAGATAGGGATCATGGCGTTTTTCAGCACATGGGTAAACAGCACAGTGGTTTCACTCAAGCCTTTGGCCCGCGCGGTACGCACATAATCCTTTTCGACCTCCTCCAAAAACAGGGTCCGATACCAGCGCACCCCGGAGCCAATCCCGGCAATCACGCTGATGATGACTGGCAGCGCCAAAAATTTCAGCGCATTCAAGCCTAGGTCATAGCCAGAAATAGGCGTGAGTTGCAACAATTTGCCCAGCAGAAATTGCCCGCCGATGATATAAAACAAGGAGGAAATAGACATCAGCGCCACGGACAGTGCCACGCCCCAAAATTCCAAGTAGGTCATGCGGAAAAACACCAGCATCAAGGCTAGGCTGATATGTACCAGCAGACCGACAATCAATGAGGGTGCCGCAATCGCCAGTGATGGCCACATGCGTTGGCTGATATCCGCGCCTATATCGTCGCCATTGTCGGCCCGGCCAAAGCGGAACAGGAACAGCCCCACGGACTTTTGATAGAAAATAGTCTCGGTGAACTGGTCTATACCTTCCTCCTTGTCGTTGTTGAATAGGGGCAGGTCATAGCCCCGTTCGTGCTTCCATTTCGCAATGGCTTCAGTGGTGACGCGCTTCTGCCCTAAGTGCATACGCGCCATGTCGTCGGGGCTGTTGACGACGAAAAACAGCACGAAGGTGATGATGTTCACGCCGATTAGCAGGGGCACGGCGTAGAAGATGCGGCGGATGAGGTATTGGATCATACAGCGTTTTAATATCGAAGAGTTACTTGTTGAGCTATATCATTTTGCAAAGCACAGACACACAGGATAGTTTGAATGAGTGTTCTTTTTTGTTTTTCTTTGTTAAGAAAAAACACTGTACATGGGGATATCTTTATGTACAGCATTTTCATCTTTAAAATATACCTAATAAAGGATATTCAGCTAACGTTTCAAGTTAACTGAATATCTTGCCCTTTCATTCGAGCTATCAACTAACTCTTTGATGTTGAGAAGGCTGTTGTTCTTCATAATACGTCCGCACATCTTCATTCTCCACCCGCGCATAAATCTCCTCCACCGGAACCGTCAAACCTATGGATTCAAACGTGACTTCTTCGCCCATAAAATAATGATTGGAAACCCAGCCTTCCGAACGTCGACAAACTTCCACATCAACAAAATCCTGTTCAATCAACACATATTCTTGTAATGTCGTTATAGATTGGTAAGCCATGCGCTTGATCTTTTCATCCATGCGTCTTGATGATTTTGACAAGACTTCGACAATGATCGTCGGCGATTCGGTGTAATACTCCGATTGGGTTTGATCTTTGCAAACTATCATCACATCGGGATAAAAGAATTTAGAGCCTATCTTGACTTTCATATCCGAGGTAAAAGGCTCACAAGGCGAACTTTTCAATAAACTACGAATCTCGCTATAGACATTGCCTGCTATGCGATCATGGTTTTTGCTTGCACCAGCCATCGCATAAACATAGCCATCCACATATTCGTGCTTGATTTCGCTATCTAATTCACCCGTTAGATATTCTTCTTCAGTTATTAGATAATCGTGTTGCTTAAGATTTGCGGACATGTGTTTCCTCCAAATTACAGCGTTTTCACTTAATGGATGCCCGCTCGGCTTCGGCTTTTGCCCGGTCTTCTGGACGGCCCATTTTGTCCATTAGCACGGCCTCGCCGGACAGCATGGCTTTCAGGTTGGCGGCATTGGCTGCGGGGTCGGAACGGTACAGTTCCCGTTGTATAGCCAAAGCTTCGCTATAAGCTTTTTCAGCCTCGTCAAAATGTTGGCTGTTGCGGTACAGCAAACCCAAATTATTCAGCGTGATAGCCACCTCAGGTTGGTAGGTGCTTGGGTTGTCTTTGGCTAGGGTGGTGCGAATGTCCAAAGCTTCACGGTAGGCTTTTTCCGCTTCGTCCATGCGTTTGGCATCGCTATACACGTTGCCAAGATTTTGCAGCGTCAAGGCCAAGTTTGGCTGGTAGACCGAAGGCTCGCTCCTGGCTAGGTCTCTTTGGATGTCCCGCGCCTCAGCCCAGACCTTTTCCGCCTCCTGCGGGCGTTTGCTGTCGTTGTACAGGTTGCCGAGATTGTTGAGGATCATGGCTAAAGCAGTCTGCTTGGCCGCAGGGTTATCTTTAGACAGGCCGCGATGGATATCGAGCGCTTCACGGTAGGCTTTTTCCGCCTCATTCATGCGTTTGGACTTGCTGTAGACCGAACCCAAGTTATTCAGCGTCGTAGCGACGGCGGGCAAATAGACTGTGGGGTTGTCTTTAGCCAGTGCACGGTATTGGCCTAGCAGCGTAGTATAGATATCCTCCACCGAGCCTTGGGCGTTTTGTTCCTGCAAAATTTTGGCGTAAGCAAAGGCATATTCCTTGTTGTCGGGTTGCAATTGCCGGGCTTTTTCCAGCAGAGGCAGTGCGTTTTGCGGCTGGAACTGAAGCAAATCAACTTGTGCCCTTAAATAACAGTGCCTGGCGGTGGCTGTTTCCTTGCCATCTTTTGCGCTTAGTAGTTCATCCAACAAGCTGGAGGCTAAATCCAAATCCAAGCTTTGCAATGCCTGTATGGCGGAGGCATCGCCCGCTCCCGTGTCATTTATTGTTTGCAATGAGTCCATCATGTTTGAGTAATGCTGCTTCCATTGCACGGCCTCGGCCATTGTATCAATGCCCGGTTTGGCTTTTCCTTGGATGGCAAGCAGTTGCGGTATTTTCATGACGCCATCCAGATTCATCTCGCCGACAATCAAGCGGTCCAGCACTGCACCCAATATCATGTTGCTGGCGGCCAACAGGGTACGCATCTGATCGGAAGTGGGTTTCAAGTCATGCCTGAGTTGAAATAGGGCATCCTCAATGGCTTTTGCATTTTGGCTGGAAAGACCGCATTGGGCATTGGTGGACAAAACGCCCTTGTCATCGGCTTGCACCAGCGCGGTGGTGCACTCGTTCGGTCGCGATATCTGATCCTGGGCGTAAACCGGGGCTAGGCAAAAAAGGGCGATAAAAATGGCTGGTAAGAGCGGAGCGGTCATGGCATACAGCGTTTTCAACATCAGATGCTTACTTGATTAGACTTAAGCATTCTATAATAACGGCACTTCCGTTGCACTTCAAACCCGCTCTGCATTCCGGTAAAATGTTGAGATACTCACCATAACTTGCAATAACTTAAAAGGTCACACAATGAGCCAGACTGCCAACGCCTTGATCGAGTCTTATTATGCCGCTTTCAATGTCGGCGCTATGGACACATTCTTCAGTCTGCTGACCGACGATGTCATCCATGATACCAATCAAGGCTCACGCGAAATCGGCAAGCAGCCGTTCAAAGCATTCATGGAGCGGATGAACCGGAATTACAAAGAACAATTGGTGGAAATGGTGGTCATGAGCAATGATGAAGGCACCCGCGCCTCCGCCGAGTTCGTGGTATTGGGCGAATATCTTGTCACCGACGAGGGTCTGCCCGAGGCCAGCGGCCAGAAATACCGCCTGCCGGCTGGCGCGTTCTTTGATATCCGCGACGGCAAGGTCGCCCGCGTCACCAATTATTACAACTTGGAAGATTGGATCAAGCAGGTCAGCCAAGGGTAATGAAATGAACCCTATTGCCATCACACACCTGTCCGGCCAGTCGGTGGAACCTTGGATTGCCGATCTTGCAAGATTGCGCATTACGGTGTTCAGAGATTTCCCTTATCTTTATGATGGTACTGCCGAGTACGAGGAAAACTATTTACAGACCTATGTCCGTTCGCCGGACAGCATTGTCGTGCTTGCCCTAGACGGCGGCAAGGTGATTGGTGCCTCCACCGGCCTGCCGATGCAGGATGAGACCCCTGAATTTCAGCAACCCTTCATTGATCAAGGCTACGATCCGGCAAAGGTGTTCTACTGCGCTGAGTCGGTGTTGCTCAAGGAGTATCGCGGAAGAGGCCTTTACCAGCGTTTTTTCACCGGGCGCGAAGAACATGCCCGCCGCTTGGGCCGTTTCGACTGGCTAAGTTTTTGCTGTGTGCAACGCCCAGAGGAGCATCAGTTGAGACCGGCTGATTATGTGCCACTGAATGCGGTTTGGACGAAGTTCGGCTATGTCAGACACGCTGAATTGAGCACCCGCTATGACTGGAAGGACGTGGACCAAGAGCAGGAGACACCGCATGATATGGTGTTTTGGCTAAAACCCATTGCAGAGGCACTGTCATGAGCGGGAGCCAAGCTTTCCGCCTGGCGGCGGCGCAATACGATATTGGCTTTCTGCAAGACTGGCCGGAATATGAGGCTAAAGTCAGCCTCTGGGTGGGCGCAGCGGTAGGGCAGGGGGCCAGGCTACTGCTATTCCCCGAGTATTTCAGCATGGAACTGGCTTCGTTGTTCCCGCAGGAGGTATACCGGTCTTTGTCCAAGCAGCTTGAGGCTTTGCAAATGATTTACCCTGATTTTCTAAGCCTCTATACAGATCAAGCCAAGCGCCACGGTGTAAGCATTGTGGCAGGAACCTTTCCTGTCCGGCAGGAAGACGGCAATTACCGCAACCGTTCGTACCTGTTCAGGCCCGACGGTAGCAGCGATTACCAAGACAAATTGCAGATGACCCGTTTCGAAAATGAACAGTGGCTCATAACGGCGGGGGACGAAATCAAACTGCTGGACACCGAATTAGGCAAAATCGGCATCAACATCTGTTACGACAGCGAGTTTCCGCTGCTTGCCCGACGGCAGGTGGAGGCAGGGGCCGACTTGATCCTCGTGCCTAGTTGCACCGATACCTTGGCCGGCTACCATCGGGTGCGCATCGGTTGCCAGGCGCGGGCGTTGGAAAACCAGTGCTATGTGGTGCAGTCGCCTACCGTGGGTCTCGCGCCTTGGTCTGAGGCGGTGGATGTCAACATCGGTGCGGCGGCGGTTTACACACCAGTGGATTATGGATATCCCGATAATGGTGTGCTGGCCATCGGCGAAATTAACCAGGCGCAATGGGTTTATGCCGACATTGACTTGTCCACCATCGCCAAAGTGCGCGAATCCGGCCAAGTTTTCAATTACCGGGACTGGCCGGGGCAATTCCGTTACACATAGCATACAGATGGTTAATTAACTGATGTTACGCACAGGCCCCTGTGCCGTTGTCTGCAAAGGATTGCCGATGTGCGAATTCGTTTTGGAGTGTCAAGGCTTGCCTTGACAGGCAAAGCGAGCTTTGCCACTCCAATGCGTAACATCAGTTAATTAATGTTACACAGCCATAGGGGCACTGCCATTAAGTGAAGCCGTTCGTGGTGAGCCTGTCGAACCATGAACGGCTTAACGATCAATGATATGG
>CAIZPP010000113.1 GCA_903934875.1 uncultured Methylococcaceae bacterium | reverse complement strand
TGTGTTAGGCATGCCGCCAGCGTTCAATCTGAGCCATGATCAAACTCTCCAGTTTAATCTTCTTCCCCGTCCAATGGGCACCGGCAATAACCGGCAGTCCTGCATAGCCAATGTATCTTACGGCGCGAAGCCGCCCGAAGGCGGCCCCGCGCCCGCCGGGACGGCACCCCCCAGGGCACCGGCTCCCGCGCAAATTGTCCGACCAAACTATAAAAGAATCCGGCAACCCAGCTTCAGCGCATTGCCGTAAAGACCGACCATTCTACAGCATCCCGCCGCGTTGTCAACCCCTTTTTTTAAAGCCCCTCCGGGGCCGCCCCGCCGGCAAAACCGTTACGCCTGACAGTAGCCGCACATTATCGGCCCACCAACACCTCCCGTCAAGACTTTTTTCACCGCTTTGTCATATTTCCATTTTGGCGGCAATGCCTGTCTGGTGCAGGGCGCATTAGTTGCGCATAGCGCAAAACCTTGCTGCTCACACTGGCATTTATGCGCACCGTAACCCGCCATGCTTCACCACCTATCACTTTGTGATAACGCCGAGGATGGGGTGCGCTGTTCTGCCCCCTTTGCCAAAGGGGGATCAAGGGGGGTTTATCAATGCCTTGCCAAACGGCCCAGCCCCCAAAATCCCCCTAGCCCCCCTTTTACAAAGGGGGGTACAATAATGCCGATGAGCAACGACACACTCCACACGAAAGATTTCATTCCCCCGCCGGCAAGGGGTATGCCTGTCCATGCCCTCCCGGCAACCCGCTTGCCAAAGCCCCTATTGCTTGCCATTATTTTGCTAGGCTTCAGTGGTTGCACCTTAATCAAAAGCACTTTGCAACTACCCGACAAGGCCATCCAAGCTGTCCTTGCTTTAAATAAAGAAGGCGTGACCATTGACCCGGTGGAGTTGCAATCCCAATTGATCCGCTTTTCGGACCACTATTTAGATGCCACTAATTTGGCCATCGGGCGGTTGCGCCTAATCGACGAACCTGGCAGCCGGGGAACTTTGCTGCGACGCCGGATAGCCTTGTCGGACGATGTCCTGGCCATAGCCACCGGTTCCAATGCCTACGCCAATCTGCTGGACATGATCATCCTCGTCCGCCTGAACCGCATGAATATCGAAGATTATTGGATGCCCAAGCGGTTTGGTGATTCGGCCAAACCGCTGTTGGCGGCAGCCCTTGATTCTGAGAAGGAAATTTGGCGGATTGCCGAAACGACGCTGCGCAAGGAACAAATGGAGGAACTCAGCAACGGCATCAAAGCTTGGCGGGAAAGCCATCCCGACGGGCAAACCCCGCACGATATCGGGTCGCTTGGTTTTGCCACCGAAATAGCCAAGATGAATCACGCCAACCAGCCTGACAAAGCCAGTGTTTTCAACCTATTGTTCATTGATCCTTTTGCCGGTCTCGACCCCGCCACCAGTGAGCTGGCGAACACCCGATTGTTCGCGGAAAGGGGTTTGTTTCTGGCCCGGCACATGCCAACCCTAGTGCGTTGGCAAACCGAGTTGTTCACTGTGCAAACTGCGGAAATGCCCCAAGTGGAAAAGCTATTGTCCAGCGCCAGCCAGCTTTCCGCCTCGGCGGAGCGGTTCAGCCAGGTCAGCGAGGGCCTCCCCGCCTTGATCAGCAGCGAACGCGAGCATATCGTCCAAGCCATCGCCTCGCAGCAGCCGGGGCTAAGCAAACTTGCGGAACAGTCGGAGAAAGCATTGAGCGCTGGAAAGCAAATGTCCGATGCCAGCAACAGCACATTGAAGACATTCCAGGAGGTACTGAAACAATTGCAAGCCAGCCCTTCCGACCCCAACTCCGAGCCATTCAGGATAGCCGACTACACCGCTGCGGCAGCACAAATCAACGCTAGCGCAGAACAATTGTCCAAATTATTACAGACCTTCAACGACACGGCCAGTCCGCAACGCCTAGACGCTTTATCCGCCCGCTTGGATTTGCTTAGCCGACAAGCCCAGGCCAGCAGCAAAGCCGTGGTGGATTATGCATTTGATAAATTATTACTGCTAGGTGCGATTTTGATCTTGTTAAGTTGCGTCATGGTGTTGGCGACCAGCGTTGTGTTTTGGATGCTGAAAAGGAAAGTCACCGGATAAACAATACCTTCCCCCTAGCCAAGCTGGTGCTTGGCGTTCCCAATGGGAACGCCAATTAGATGCCTATCTGAACATTCTGCCCGACCATGACTCCGTCTGAGTGCGCCGTAACCCGACAAATCCGGCCCCCCACTACGGGTTACGGCAAGCCTTTCGTAAACTTATGGCTTCACATCCCTGTGACTGGATTCCTGCATCCCTGCTGGAATGACGGCGTTTTACTTAAAGTCGGACGGGGTTATAAACCCCGTCGCGCTTTGAAATCTTATGCCGGGCGCAACACAAAGAAACGCATCCGACCTACAGGACTAAAAAAAAACGGGATGCATCCGCATCCCGTTCTTTTGACATCGATAAAAACCCAAAAAAACTAACCGCCGAAATCATCCAGCATGATGTTTTCGCGCTCAACACCCAGATCGGTCAACATCTTGATGACCGCCGAGTTCATCATCGGAGGGCCGCAGAGGTAATACTCGCAGTCTTCCGGTGCCGGGTGGTTCTTCAGGTAGTTCTCATACAGCACATTGTGGATGAAACCCACATGGCCGGTCCAGTTGTCCTCGGGCTTAGGCTCGGACAAACCGATATGCCAAGTGAAGTTGCTGTTTTCAGCCTGCAACATGTCGAAATCCTCGACATAGAACATCTCCCGCAAGGAACGGGCGCCATACCAGAAAGTCAGCTTGCGGTCGGTTTTGATGCGGCGAAGCTGGTCGAAGATGTGCGAACGCATCGGGGCCATGCCCGCACCACCGCCGACGAAAATCATTTCGTTGTTAGTTTCGCGTGCGAAGAACTCGCCAAACGGCCCGGAAATGGTAACTTTGTCTCCCGGCTTCAGGTTAAAAATGTACGATGACATAATGCCCGGAGGCGCATCCGCGATGCGCGGCGGAGGTGTCGCGATACGCACATTGAGCATGACGATAGTATTCTCTTCAGGATAGTTCGCCATGGAGTAGGCACGGATGGCCGGTTCCTGCACCACAGACTCTATGGCCCAAAGATTGTACTTGTCCCACTCGTCGCGGAAACGCTCTTCAATGTCAAATTCGGAGAATTTGAGCTGGTAAGCAGGGCATTCGATTTGAATGTAACCGCCGGCACGGAAGTCAATGCTGTCGCCCTCGGGCAGTTCCAGCACCAGCTCTTTGATGAAGGTGGCTACGTTGTGGTTAGACCGCACCGTGGCCTGCCATTTTTTCACGCCAAACACTTCGTCATGGACATGAATCTTCATGTTCTGCTTGACTGTGACCTGACAGGCCAGACGGTCGCCTTGCGCCGCTTCACGCTTGGTGATGTGGGTAAGCTCAGTAGGCAGAATGTCGCCGCCGCCTTCCGAGACTTTCACCCGGCATTGGGCGCATGTGCCGCCGCCGCCGCAAGCGGAGGAGACGAACAGGTTATTGTCCGCCAACGCCGTCAGCAGTTTTGAGCCTATGGGGACGTGAATCCTCTTCTCATGGTTGATTTCTATCTCAACATTGCCTTCGGCGACTAGCTTGGACTTAGCACCCAATATCACGAACACCAGGGCGATCACGATAGCGGTAAAAAATGTGACTCCCAGAATAATTTCCAACATTTTGATTTATCCTTAGAGCTGTATGCCGGAGAAGGACATGAAACCCAAGGCCATCAGCCCGGCGGTTATGAAAGTGATGCCCAAGCCACGAAGACCCGACGGCACGTCGCTGTATTTCAGTTTTTCGCGGACACCGGCCATAGCGGTAATCGCCAAGGCCCAGCCGAAACCTGAGGAAACGCCGTACACCACACTTTCAGAGAAATTGTAATCACGTTCGATCATGAACAATGAACCGGCCAAAATGGCGCAGTTCACCGTGATCAAGGGCAGAAAAATACCCAGCGCGTTATACAATGCCGGAAAGAACCGGTCCAACGTCATTTCCAAAATTTGCACCAATGCCGCGATGACACCGATGCAACTCATTAAGGCTAAGAAGCTCAAGTCGGTATCGGCAAGCCCTGCCCATGACAAGGCACCGTCCTTGAGCAGTTTGCTGTAGATCAGGTTGTTGGCCGGCACGGTCAGTGTCTGCACAATCATCACCGCTATCCCCAAACCCACCGCAGTGGAGATTTTTTTGGAGACGGCGATAAAGGTACACATGCCGAGGAAGAAGGACAGCGCCAAGTTTTCGATAAAAATCGACTTGACGGCAAGACTGATTAAACCTTCCATCAGTGTGCCTCCCCATGCGCAGCGTGGCTAATGACGTAATCGGCTTTTTCGACTTGCGCCGGCTTCCATGAGCGCACCGCCCAGATCATCAAACCAATCAGGAAAAAGGCACTAGGCGGCAGCAGCAACAAACCGTTGGGGGTATACCAGCCGCCGTCCTTGACCAAAGGCAATACTTCAATGCCCAACAGCTTGCCCGAACCAAACAGTTCGCGGACGATGGAAAGGCTGATCAGCACTGCGCTATAGCCTAGGCCGTTACCGATTCCGTCCCAAAAGCTTTCCAGCGGCGGGTTCTTCATCGCGTAGGCTTCGGCGCGGCCCATCACGATGCAGTTGGTAATGATGAGGCCGACAAACACCGACAATTTCTTGCTGATGTCATAAGCAAAGGCTTTCAGGACTTGGTCCACCACAATCACCAATGAGGCGATGATCACCATTTGCGCGATGATGCGGATGCTGCTCGGCACATGGTTGCGGATGAACGCAATCCCGGCACTGGAGAAGCCCGTCACCAAGGTCAGCGCCAAGCTCATGATTAATGATGTGGACATTTGTGAAGTCACCGCCAATGCCGAGCAAATGCCCAGCACCTGCAAGGTGATCGGGTTGTTGTCGACCAACGGGTCGAGCAGGACTTTTTTAGTTTCTGCTTGCATCGTCTTAACCTCTTTGTGCTCTGAATTTCGCCAAATAGGGTGCGAAGCCTTCGCTGCCCAACCAGTAACGTATCAAGTTATTCACGCCGTTGCTGGTCAGAGTGGCTCCGGCCAGACCGTCCACCTGATGCTGCGCACCGGGTTTGGATGGATCGACTGAACCCTTAACCAAACTCAACACAGGCTCGCCCACTTCAGTGTGGTGCTTCTTCATGAAATCCTTCCCCTCTTCCGAAGCCTCCTTGTAGACTTTCTTCCCCTTCCACAATGACTTCCATTTCGGATTGACCACTTCGCCGCCCAAACCGGGAGTTTCCGCCTGGTCAAACAGGTTCAAGCCAATCACGGTCTGCCCGTCGCTCTCCAGGGCCATGTAGCCGTGCATGGTGGACCACAATCCGTAGCCGCTAACCGGCACAATCACCGCCTTGGTTTTGCCGTCTTCCTTGACAAGATACACTTTGGCGTATTTGGATTTGCGCCCGATCTTGGCAATGTCCTTATCGGAGGGGATTTCAACACCTAAAGCCGGGTCTTTGGATGCCTTGCGCTGGTCAAAGGTTTCAGGATTGATCCCGTCGACATAATCGCCACTTTCCAAATCGACAATCTTCGGTTCAAATTTCTTGAATGCCTCTTCGACATTGGTTTTTTCTTCCAACATACCCGCCACTTCGAGAATGTTGGATTTTTCGTCAGCGGCCTTGTTGCTGACCTGCAATGGCTTCAGGATCACGGCGGAACCGGAAACCAGCACGGCACCGACTAGGCACAGGGCAAAAGCCACAACCACAGTCTTTTCAAAACTGTCGTTCCCCAACGACAGAATATGCTGGGCGTAAACTTTCGCCTTCTCCACCAGTCCGGCGAATTTGTCGGACAACACTTGTCCAGTCTGATTGCTATTAGGCATTTCGTTTCACCCTTCTCTTAATGTTAGCCTGAACGACCACATAATCGATCAACGGCGCGAAGATGTTGGAGAACAGGATCGCCAACATGATACCCTCGGGAAACGCTGGGTTGACCACACGGATCAGCACCGTCATCAGGCCGATCAGGAATCCAAACGCCCAGCGGCCCGCCTGCGTTTGTGCCGCGCTGACCGGGTCAGTCGCCATATAAGTCATGCCGAACGCAAAGCCGCCCAAAGTCAAATGCCAATACCACGGCATGGCAAACATCGGGTTGCTGGAACTGCCAATGATATTGAACAGGGTGGAGGTCGCCACCATGCCCAAAAACACACCGGCGATAATACGCCATGAGGCAATGCGGGTGTAGATCAAAAAGGCAGCGCCCAGCAAGCAGGCGACCACCGAGGTTTCGCCCATCGAACCCTGCTCAATGCCGAAAAAGGTGCCCCACCAGGAAATCCCCGCTGCTTTGATGGCATCCACCCCACCTAGAGCCGCCAAGCCTAAGGATGTCGCGCCACTGAAGCCGTCCACGGCAGTCCACACGGCATCTCCCGACATGGATGCCGGATAGGCGAAGTACAGGAAGGCACGACCGGTCAAAGCCGGGTTCATGAAGTTTTTGCCGGTCCCGCCAAACACTTCCTTGCCGATGACGACACCAAATGAAATGCCCAGAGCCACTTGCCACAGCGAAATATTCGGCGGCAAGGTCAATGCGAACAGGATGGAGGACACGAAGAAGCCTTCGTTGACATCATGCTTGCGCACGGTGGCAAACAGGACTTCCCAAAAACCGCCCGCCGCCAGGGTGACGATGTAAACCGGCAAGAAAAACAAAGCGCCGTGGACCAGATCGGAGATGGGGTTGTTCGGATTGAAACCAAAAAAACCTGCGATGGCCCCGCGCCAACCCGGCGCGTCCGCCAGGCCCATCGCCTGCATGGCATGGTTGGCCTGATATCCGGTATTGAACAAAGCCATCAGCAGACAGGGCAGCGCGGCGATCCACACATACGTCATGACGCGCTTAAGGTCAACCGCGTCACGCACATGGGTGTTGCCGACAGTGACATCCGCCGGAGAATAAAGGAATGTATCCACCATTTCATAAACGGGATACAGCACCTCATAACGCCCGCCTTTATGGAAAAGGGGGTGTATCTTGTCTAAGAATTTTCTAGTACTGGACATTAGCCTTCCTTCTCGATTTGAGTAAGATTCTGTCTGAGCGCGATGCCGAAATCATGCTTGCCCGGATCGACAAAGCTGCACAACGCCAAGTCTTCCTCATCCAGCTCAAGGGCTCCGAGGGACTGGGCCTGATCGGTGTCCCCAATCACCAGCGACTTCAGCAGTTGCGTCGGCAATATGTCCAGCGGCACCACATCTTCATAAACACCGACCGGAACGATGGCGCGGGGGCTACCAAATTTACTCGTGTGCAACGGGAATTTACGGCCTCTTTCCTTGGGTAGACTCGACAGCAAGACATTCAGGAAGGAATATTTTTCGCGGCTAGGCACGATCCAGCCAAAGAACTCCCGGTGCCGGCCTTCCTCCAGCACGGAAACCTGATTGTGGTAAAAGCCAAGATAATCAGCCCAACCCTCCGCTTTGCGTCCGTTCAGGACGGAGCCTGCAATCACGCGGGCCTCTTTGCTGGCATCAAGCTGCTCATCTACCAAATCGGACAGGTTGGCCCCGACGCGGGAGCGCACCAAACGCGGCTTGTTGACCAGTGGCCCGGCCAAGGAAATAATCCTTAACACGTCCAACTGGCCGGTGGTGAACAGGTTGCCGATGGCGATCACCGATTGGTAATCCAAATGCCACACCGTCTTCGTCGAACCAACCGGACTGAGGAAATGGATATGGGTACCCACCAAACCTGCCGGATGGGGGCCATCGAATTCGGCGATTTCCACCTTCGGAACCTTGGTGGAAATGGAACTGGAAGGCGATTTACTGAGATAAACCTTGCCTTCGGTCAGCTTGGCGATGACAGCCAAGCCGTTCTGGAAATCCTGCGGGCGCTCGTTGATGACAACATCAGGGTTCGCCGCCAAGGGATTGGTGTCGATTGCGGTCACAAAGATTGCATGCGGGCTAGTCTCAGGACTTGGAACCTTGCTGTAGGGCCGGGTGCGGAAGGCCGTCCAAAGCCCTGATGCCAACAGATTTTCCCTGACTTGTTCTACGCTTAGATTGCCGAGTTCGGCTTCCTCGTAAGATTGGAAAGTCACTTGATCGCTACCATCCAGTTGGATGACAACGGATTGCAGCACCCGCTTCGGGCCACGATTGATCTCCTTGACCACACCGGAACCCGGAGAGGTAAACACTACGCTGGGGTGTTGCTTGTCGGAGAATAACACATCGCCGAGCTTGACCCGGTCACCTTCAGATACCTGCATTGTTGGTTTCAAACCAACATAATCCAGGCCAATCAAGGCAACCGTCCTAGCAAAGCCCCCGTCACTATGCACCACCTGCTCGGGTTCCCCGGTAATAGGGACATCCAAGCCTAATTTCGTTTTAATTAGCATAATCGAGCCTGTTGATCAGACAAATAAACGGCCAAAACCATCCCCCCCGCAATCCAGCATGAACGCGTCAAACAGAATAGGAAGATGGGTGAAAAGTTGCTTGACTCAAAAACCACAAGAAGTGTATGGAGCCAAACGCCTAGGCCGACTCCCGTTCCCAACTTGTAAAGCCTCAGAAATCAATGAAAAACGGTTATTATATTAGACCATAAAAGCGGCATAGCGACAACGCAGAGACCTGCCAATCTACTGCTGGTAACATGGCTAATTGGGTGAATGAACCATTCATTAACTGATGTTACGCAGCGAACACTTGTAGGGTGGCCTTCAGGCCGCTTCGATCAGCCTAATTCCAGCGAACTTAGTTTAGCGGCCTGAAGGCCGCCCTACAACAGCCAACAAACGGCACGGCGTAACATCAGTCATTAAGGTAAACTCGTAGGGAGTGCAAGGCCTGCCTTGCAAATTTCGAACTACTTGTAAATCCAAGCAAGGCAGGCCTTGCACTCCAACGTAATATTAGAAACCACCGATGAAGACTATTTTTGACGGGCTTGATCCTGACCTGCGCCAAGCGCTGGCCGCGCAGTTGCGAGACCTATGGACACACACCAGCACCGCGCTGGAGGGTAATACACTGACGCTTGGGGAAACTGCTTTCATCCTGCAGGAAGGGCTGACCGTATCCGGCAAGCCATTGCAAGACCATAACGAGGTCATCGGCCATGCCAAAGCCATCAGCTTGCTGTACGGACTGCTGGATTCCCGCAAGCCAGTTACCGAGGCAGACTTATTTAAACTGCATCGCGCCGTCCAGACGCAAGTGACCGTTGACCTCTATTCGCCAGTGGGCGCATGGAAACGGGAACCGAACGGCACCCACGCCACCGTGGAAGGGCGGCAAGTCTTCATAGAATTCGCGCATCCCGTTGACGTACCGCCGCTGATGGCGGCTTGGCTGGCCCTGCTCAACGGCTTCTTAGTGCAATCATTAAATGAACAGGACGCACTGGCTGCTGATGCCGCTTTACACCTCGGCTTTGTCCGCATCCATCCATTTTTCGATGGCAACGGCCGCATGGCCCGATTACTGGCGAATTTGCCGGTGTTGAATGCGGGGCTTCCGCCCATTCTGATTGACCGGACCCGCCGCCAAGATTACCTAAGCTGTCTTACAAGCTATGACTTGGAGACCGGGCCGCAACGGGCCTCGCAAGCGCTGCCGACAGCAGACGGCGGACTGGGGCGCTTCCGCGACTTTTGCCGGGAATGCTTTTAGTCGATTGCGGGAAGCATAAACCCAGATCCGATCTGGGTTGGGAGGGTAGTAAATATCCGTTTTTGCATCATGTAAGGGGTAATACAAATTAGGGCGTTCCTTATAGGAAAATCCTAGTGTCAAATCACCCGTGCGCCAATCACCACGAGGGTCGTTGTCCGGGTTTCCATACATCTCGTAACTTTTTGCCAACCCGTTAAAGCTAAAACCGGGGCCACCATACACCAACACGTGCTCATGATCGGAACTGAGGAAACAGCCTTGATCGGCATTCGAGCCTTGGCGGTTGCGCCAAACAATGCTGCCTAGGTTCATGCCCGGAAAAATCCGCTCTATCAGCAATTCCAACTTTGCCCGGTTTACGTCATTGATCGAAATCAGCATAACCCCGTCATCGCTCAATAGTTCACGCGCCAGCAGAAACCGCCGATACAGAATCTCCAACCACTTGGAATGCTTGTAGGCATCGTCCTTGTCTACAAAGCTGTCATTGTAAATAAAATCCTTATTGCCGGTGTTGTAGGGCGGGTCAATGTAGATGCACTTCACCTTGCCCGCATGGGTCATGCGCAGAAAGCGCAGCGCGTCAAAATTGTCACCCTCAATGATGAGGTTGCGGAACGGCTCACCGCCGCAGGATAGGGCAGGGTCAAAATCCAAAGCGATAAAATCGTCGTTGACGGCTCTGTCGTGTTCGATCTCGTCGCGCTCCCACACTAGCCCAAATCGGGGCTTGCGGTCACGCTCCCGCAACATGCGGACGAGTTCGTCGTGGGTGTAATTGTCGTAGTTGTCGGCCATAGGTTCCTCCGTGTGTCATTTTCCCATTTTTGCAGGCCAACGTCATGGATAGATATTGATCGTTCCCACGCTCCGGCGTCACTGCCATTAAGTTAAGTATCTGATGTTACGCAACCGTGTAGGCTGTAGCCCGGATGTTGTATAGGGGTAGGGAAGGCTCACAACCTCCCCCTTCCTCCGAACCGTGCTGGCGGTTCTCCCGCACACGGCTCTCCAGTCGGCAGTTTCCACTTCGGGACGGACTAATGAACAACTTCCCAAGGGTGATTCTATCAT
>CAIZPP010000112.1 GCA_903934875.1 uncultured Methylococcaceae bacterium | reverse complement strand
GTGCTGGAAATCGTCACCGCTTCGATCCTGTGGGGCTACATTTGGAAGACCCGCGACCGCAACCTGGCCGCGATCACCCCGCGCGAAGAGCTGCGCCGCAACGTCACCCACCTGGTATGGCTGTTTGCGTACGCATGGGCCATCTACTGGGGCGCTTCCTACTTCACCGAGCAGGACGGCACCTGGCACCAGACGATTGTGCGCGACACCGACTTCACCCCGTCGCACATCATCGAATTCTACCTGAGCTACCCGATCTACATCATCACGGGCGGCGCTGCGTTCCTGTATGCGAAGACCCGCCTGCCGTTCTGGAGCGAAGGGTTGTCCCTGCCGTACCTGATCGCTGTGACCGGTCCTTTCATGATCCTGCCGAACGTCGGCCTGAACGAGTGGGGCCACACCTTCTGGTTCATGGAGGAGCTGTTCGTTGCTCCTTTGCACTACGGCTTCGTGATCTTCGGCTGGCTGGCTCTGGCCATCATGGGTGTGTTGCTGCAAGTCTTCGCCAGTTTCTCCAAGCTGATTGGAAAACAACTCTGCCCGGACCTGTAATCCATTTCCACTCGGGTAGTGAATAAAGAGGGGGAGTGGTCTTCCCCCTCTTTTTTATTGTGAACAAACCATGTCCCGGCCATAAAAAATCATTATAATCACTTATTGCTGACATCCCTTGCAAGGCAATCTTAACATCAATGATGAAGCCGCCGTTTGACCATACTATTGGCTCTCCCATCCCTTTGGGTGTTTACTTGCAGCAGGGCGGGATCAATTTCACATTGTTCAGCCGCCATGCCACGCGTGTTTTTCTCTTGCTATTCGATAATGCGGCGGATACCGAACCCTCGCAAGTCATAGATTTGGATTCAGACCACCACCGCACGGGAGACATATGGCACATCTTTGTAAAAGGTGCCGGTCGTGGTCAAAGCTATGCTTTCAGGGTTGATGGACCCTATGCGCCTGGGCAGGGCCATCTGTTCTGCCCCGGAGCTGTGCTACTGGACCCTTACACCAGTGCAATCGCCAGTCCGCGACCTTGGAATTTCAGCCCATGTTACGGCCCGCAATCCATTGCCTCCAATAATACAAGTGCAGGTGTGGCCAAAGGCTTGGTTATTCACGATGGTTTCGATTGGGAAGACGACCGCCGGCTTAAAAGGCACTGGCCGGAATTGGTCATTTATGAAACCCATGTAAAAGGCTTTACCATACATCCTTCTGCCGGAGGCGATCATCCCGGCACTTTTCTTGGCCTCATCGAGAAAGTCGACTATCTTCAGGCGCTTGGCGTAAACGCAATTGAATTAATGCCATTGCAAGAGTTCAACCCCCATGAACTGACAGCAAAAAACCCCTTTACCAAGGACCGATTGGTCAATTTTTGGGGCTACAACACCGTTGGTTTTTTCGCTCCCCACGAAGGTTACGGCACCCGCAGGTATCCAGGCTGCCAGGTGGACGAGTTCAAGACTATGGTCAAAGCCTTGCACAAAGCCGGCATTGAGGTGTTGTTGGATGTGGTGTTCAATCACACCGCCGAGGGGAACGAGACAGGCCCTACGTTGAATTTTAGGGGCTTGGATAATAGTATTTATTATCTGCTCGAAGAAGATAAAAGACATTATAAAAACTACTCGGGCTGCGGCAACACGCTCAATTGCAACCATCCTGTCGTGCGCAATTTTATCCTTGACTGTTTGCGCTACTGGGTGGTGGAAATGCATGTGGACGGTTTTCGTTTTGACCTTGCTTCCATATTAGGTCGTGATAGAAGTGGGCATTTAATACCCAACCCGCCTCTGTTGGAACAAATTGCCGAAGATCCGATCCTCCGCGAAGTCAAGCTGATCGCAGAAGCTTGGGATGCTGGCGGGGCTTATTTGGTCGGACGATTCCCCGGTGAGCGTTGGTCGGAATGGAACGGGCATTACCGCGACGATATTCGCCGCTTTTGGCGTGGGGACCGGGGCATGACCGGCACCTTGGCGAGCCGCCTGTGTGGTAGCGCGGACCTATACGACCACAGCGGGAAAGCCCCCATCAACAGCATCAATTTCATCACCTGCCACGATGGATTCACCCTGAACGATCTGGTCAGTTTCAACCATAAGCATAATCTGGCCAACGGTGAGGAAAACCGCGACGGTTGCGATTGTAACTTCAGCGCCAATTACGGGGTCGAAGGTCCGAGCGATGATTCCAACATCAACCGCATCCGACTCAAACAAAGGAAAAATATGTTGGCGACCTTGTTCCTCTCGCGCGGGATACCGATGTTGTTGGGGGGTGACGAGTTTGGCCGCACCCAGCACGGCAATAACAACGCCTACTGCCAGGATAACGAAGTTTCTTGGTTCGACTGGAGTTTGTCGGACAAAAACCGCGAGTTGGTTCAATTCGTCCAAGGTATGATTGCATTCCGCAAGCGCAACAAGGTGTTGTCCTTAGAACTTTTTTACCGCAAAGATGAAATCACTTGGTTCAATTGCCAAGGTTTGCTTCCCCGTTGGGATGAGGAAAGCTGCCTAGGTTGCCACATCCATGCAGGAAGGGATGGCGATCTGGGGCTTTGCCTGCTGTTCAATCCAACCACACGCAGTGTTGACTTTGTCTTGCCTAGGCTTCCCCATGATCAGGTCTGGCTTAAGGCCATCGACACCGATGCGACGATGGGGGCGGATATTTTGGCTGAAGGCAAGGAAATGCCGCTTCTGGGTTATTTCTCCTTGCAAGTCATGGAAAGGTCTCTGGTTGTGATGACTTTGGGCAAACGTTAGCCATCATGAGAATTGCTGCTAGGCAACGCCCTTGAAAACCCTAGACGAATTCGAACTCTGCTTGCAGATGGTGCTGGAAGCAAGCGGTATGGGCATTTGGGAATACGACCACGCCAATGACCGGATGGCTTGGAGTCCCGAGCTATGTGCCATGACGGGCTACCCGCCCGAACAGGCGCCCTCCAGTTTTGTCGACTGGGTTGCGCTAATCCACCCTGAAGACCGCCCGGCTGTGCTTGCCAGGCTATCGGCGGCACCGGCTGGCGATAATCTGCTTTACTTGGCTGAATACCGTTTGCGCAAACAGGATGGCGCTTGGCTGTGGATTTCCGCAACCGGCCGGGTTGTCCGCAGAGACGCGAGCGGTAATCCTTTATGCACAGTAGGCACCCTGGAGGACATCTCGCAACGCCAATTCGCGCAACAAAAGGCCAGACAGCACGAGGAAGCCTTGCTACGCAGTGAAGCCCTGTTACGCGCCATTCTCGACGCCACCGCCGACGGCATCTTGGTGGTAGGTGCTTCCGCGAAGATATTGGCGATGAACCAAAGTTTTCTGAATCTCTGGAGGATTCCAAGCGAGCTGGCGGCGGAAAGCACGGACGAGCGCTTGCTGGCCTATGTGCTGGACAAATTGGTCGAGCCTACGGAGTTTCTGTGCGAAGTCAGGCAATTGTATCAAACCGACGCGCAACACTGGGACACCCTTCGGTTTAAGGATGGACGGGTGATCGAACGGTTTACCCAAACCTTGCAACTAGACAGTCAAAGGGCGCGTTTATGGCTCTTCCGCGATATCACTGCGGCATACCATGCCCAGGAAACACTACGCGAAGGGGTAGAGTTAAAAGAGCGTTTGGAGAAATTCGCAGCCACCGCCCCCGGTATGATTTATTCATTCCGCATGAGGCCGGACGGTTCGGTTTGCTTTCCCTATGCCAGCCCTAATATGGAAAAGTTTTTCGGTTTGCAGCCTGCGGGACTCGCGGAGGATGCCAGCATCATCTGGTCGCTGATCCACCCAGACGATCTTGGCCGCTTTCGAGAGAGCCTACTCCGGTCCGGCGAGGCTCGCGCGCCGGGGAGATTTGAATTTAGAGTCAACCTGCCGGGCAGAGGCGAAATTTGGGTTGAAAATTACCGTATGGCGGAAACGGAGGCCGACGGCAGCGTCCTCTGGCACGGTTTCCTCACCGATATCACCGAACGCAAGCATACGGAAAATGATCGGCGCGAAAGCGAGTCGCGTTTCCACGCCATTTTTGAACAAAGCTTGTTTGGTATTGCCCTGGTCAGCGTCGACGAATGGCACTTCATTGCCGCCAATCCCGCCTATTGCCAAATGCTGGGCTATACCGAGGATGAATTGCTGCAAATGTCAGTAGCCGATGTGACCCACCCCGAGGACATTTTGCCGGAGCAGGAATTCGGCGGTTTGCGGTCAGAGCCGCCCCACGGCTTCCTGATAGACAAGCGGCATATTGCCAAGAACGGCGAAGTGGTGTGGACCACTGTGGCCAGTGCCGTCATTGGCGATGCCACCGGCAAGCCCTTATACCGGCTCGGCATGTTGGAAAACATCACCCACCGCCATCAGATCGAGCAAGCGCTCAAAGAACTCAATGATTCCCTGGAGCAACGTGTCAGGGAGGAATCGGAAAAAAACCGCCAGAAGGACCACTTGCTCATCCAGCAATCGCGCTTTGCGGCGATGGGCGAGATGATCGGCAACATTGCCCACCAGTGGCGGCAACCGCTAAACACCCTAGGGCTGGCCCTAGCCAACATCGAGGACGCTTACCATTACCATGAATTGACGGATGAATACCTCACCATGCAGGTTGAGGTAGGGAAGCAACTCATCCAGAAAATGTCCTCCACCATTGACGACTTCCGCAATTTTTTCCGTCCGCACAAGGAAGCTCTGCCATTCAGTGCGGCTAAGGCCATTACAGAGGCCATCTCACTGGTATCCGCCAGTTTCCGCAACAACCATATCGGCATTGAATTGGAGCCAGGCGAAGATGCCTTAATCCACGGTTTTGCCAATGAATTCACGCAGGTGTTGCTCAACCTGTTTGCCAATGCCAAGGATGCGATATTACAAAATCAGGTCGTTAACGGCAAGGTGTGGGTAAGGCTCGCCCTAGCCGGACAAAATGTTATCGTAGTTGTCGCCGACAATGGCGGCGGCATTCCCGACCCGATCATGGATAAAATTTTTGAGCCCTATTTTTCCACCAAGGCAATGGGTTCGGGGATTGGCCTGTACATGTCAAAAGTGATCATTGAAAACAGCATGCACGGAGAAATGAGCGTACGCAACTATGAAGGTGGAGCGGAGTTCACCCTCTGTTGCCGTTTAGCCGGGCCACCGAAAGAGTAACAAAGGTGCTGACATCGACCGGTTTCAGTCAAAAAACTCCAAAATCTCACAAACCCTCTTACACATGGGTTACGTTTACGGTGCTGTCCGCCGGGCTGCTTTGCCTGGTGGGGATATGGTTTACGCTGGAAGAACACCGGGAACATTTTCTGCATGCCCGGTTTTACCTTGCGGCCCAGCACATTACCGGCAAAATCGGTGACAAGGTCACCGCCTACACAGAGATACTGCGCGGTGCGGCCGGTCTGTTCGCCGGCTCGAACAAGGTTACCCGCGACGATTGGCATGCCTACGTCGAAAAGCTCGACCTGGATCAGAGCTATAAAGGCATTCAAGGCGTAGGTTTTGCGCTCTACATTCCTGCCGACAAATTGAATGCGCATATTGCGGCCCTGCGCCACGAGGGTTTTGCCGACTATGTGGTAAAGCCGGAAGGGCAACGCGAGAGCTACACCAGCATCATTTACCTAGAACCATTTTCCGGTCGCAATCTTCGGGCTTTCGGTTACGACATGTATTCCGAGCCAGTCCGGCGCGAGGCGCTGGATATTGCACGCGACACCGGTGCCATTGCCATTTCCGGCAAGGTCAAATTGGTGCAGGAAACCAAGGTCGATGTGCAGGCAGGCATACTGGCCTATCACCCAGTCTATGCCAACGGCTCGGTGTTGCAGACCCTAGCGCAACGCAGGGCGGCGTTAGTCGGCTGGGTTTACAGTCCATATCGCATGAATGATTTGATGGAGTCCGCGTTGCAAGGCGAACTGAATAACCTGCAGCTCGAAATCTTCGACGGCGAGACGACCGATGCGAAAGCCCTGTTATACGACAGCGTGGCCAATAGCATGAAAATGACTGGGGATACGGTTTTGCGGCCCATGTCATTGACCTCCAGATTGGAGCTTGAAGGCCGTGTCTGGACATTGCGCTACACTGAACTGCCCGGTTTTGCCGCCCAAGCGACCTATGCTTCCTTGTGGCGGGAGACAGCAGGGTTGTTCGTGATTGGCCTGCTGCTGACGGGCTTGTTCTGGTCGCAGGCCAATACACGCAAGCAAGCCGAGTTGATTGCGCAACAGTTGACCGCATCGTTGCGGGAGAGCGAAGAACATTATCGCGCCCTATTCGACTTCGCCCAGGTCAGTATACTGTTCATCGATCCCGAAAAAGGCGTTATCGTCGAAGCGAACCGGGCGGCCTGCCTTTATTACGGCTACAGCGACGCGCAACTGCGGGGCATGTCAATTGAAGTGATTAATATATTACCGATTGGCGATGTCAAAGAAAAATTTCGTGGCGCAGCGATGGAAAACCAGAGCCATGTCTATTGCAGGAATCGGCTGGCGAACGGCGAAGTTCGCGATGTGGAGGTGCATTTGGGTCCGATACAGTTGGGCGGGCGTTTATTGCTGTACTCGATTGTCCATGATATAACCGAGCGCAAAAGGGCCGAGGATGCGTTGCAGCAACTCAATGAAACACTTGAATATCGAGTGCAGGCAGAACTGATCGAAAATCGCAATAAGGACCATCTGATCATCCAGCAATCCCGTTTTGCGGCCATGGGCGAGATGATAGGCAATATTGCCCACCAGTGGCGGCAACCGCTCAACACCTTGATGTTGACCTTGGCCAATATTGAGGATGCCCACCATTACAATGAGTTGACGGGTGAATACCTTGCTACGCAGGTTGCGGATGGGAAGCGGCTCATCCATAAAATGTCATCCACCATTGACGACTTCCGTAATTTTTTCCGCCCCCATAAGGAAGCCGAACCGTTCAGCGCGGCCAAGGCCATCCACGAGGCCGTCTCCCTAGTGTCTGCCAGTTTCCACAACAACCATATCGACATTGAATTGGAATTGGGTAAAGATGTCTTCATCCAGGGTTTTGCCAATGAATTTTCCCAGGTGCTGCTAAACCTGTTCGCCAACGCCAAGGATGCAATCCTGAAGAATCATGTCGTTGCAGGCAAGTTGCGGGTAAAGCTCAGCCTGGACGGGCAAAGCGTTGTCGTCATCGTCGCCGATAACGGCGGCGGCATCCCCGAAGCTATCATGGAAAAGATTTTTGAACCTTATTTTTCAACCAAGGAAATGGGTACTGGGGTTGGCTTGTATATGTCGAAAATGATTATCGAAAAAAGCATGCATGGGACTCTCAATGCGCACAACCAAGGCAGTGGCGCGGAGTTTGTTGTCTGTTGCCAATGGGCTGGTCAACCAGACGGAGTTGATGGTGCGGTCACTTGAACTCATAGGCAAGCTATGCCTGATCCTTTGCGCCATCCTATTGGTATTGAACGCCCATGCTTCGGAGCAGTTGCCAATCTTGATACTGCACTCCTACTCTGAGGAATATCCGTGGACGAAAAGGCAGCATGAAGGATTCGTCAAGGCCTTAGCTACCGACGCTGCCTTGGCACCGACTTACGCAGTGGAATACTTGGACACCAAGCGCAGACCCTACAATGAAAACTATGGCAGCCAGTTCGCGGACTACCTGCGGTTTAAATATAGCGGTTACCAGCCTGCCTTGATTTATGCCACCGACGATGACGCGCTGTTGTTCGCCCAAAAATTTTCCAACCGACTCTTTCCCGGTGCCGCAATTTTTTTCTCCGGTGTCAACGACTATGGCAAAAGGGACAAACTGGACCCGGCGCAAGCGACCGGGGTATTCGAGAAAAAGGACATTGCCACCAACCTGGCTGTTCTGTTGCGTATGGTCCCCGCCCTCCGCGACATCATCGTGGTTGGCGATGGCAGCAGCACCTATGTAGCCATTGCACAGGATGCCCGTGCCGAACTGGAAAAGCTCCCCAGCATCCACGCGACTTTCATCGCGGAACAACGCCTAGACCGGCTGTTGGAACAATTACGCGGACAAGCGGGCGCTTACCTGCTCCTTACCACGATGGGTGGTTTGACCGACAAAAATGGCCGCGCACTGTTGCTGTCCCAATCTATTCCAGAAATTGTCAGGCTCAAACGCTTTACGGTTCTGAGCATGGAAGATGTCTACATGTTTGAGGGTGTCTTAGGCGGTTATGTCACCAGCGGCAAGCGGCAGGGAGAGATGGCGGGACAATTGGCCCTGTCCTATGTGCACGGCACGCCCTTGGCACAACTGACACCGGTGCTGGAAAGCCCCAATGAATACCTCTTCGACGAGGATGAACTGGACCGGCTCAGGCTGCGGTTGCCCGCTGACATCGAGGCAGTCTCCACCCTGCTGAACCAAAAGCCTAGTTTTTACCAACAGAACAAAAACCTCATCATCGCTTCCTTGGGTGTGCTTGCCGTCTTGCTGTTCTGGGTGGTGTTGGGAAGCCTAATCATCGTCGCGCGGAAAAACCGCTTAGTCAGGTACAGCGAAGAGCAGTATCGGGAAGCCCAGAGGATTGGGCGCGTGGGCAGTTATGCATACGACATCATGGCCGATCAGTGGCACAGTTCCAAGGTTCTCGATGAAATCTTAGGGATTGGGCCTGACTATCCGCGCAACTTGGAGGGTTGGTGCTTGCTCGTCCATGAAAGCCAACGATCCGACTTGAAAGCGTATTTTCGCGACATCGTTGCCCGGCATGGGCGTTTCGACAAGGAATACCGTATTGCCAATTCCAGCGACGAAAGCGAACGCTGGGTAATGGGCATGGGCGAAGTGGAATGCGATCATGAAGGCAAGCCCTTGCGCTTGGTCGGGATGATCCAAGACATCACCGAAAGCAAGCAGGCCGCGGAAGCCTTGGAGCGGCTCAACGAGACACTTGAGCGGCGGGTGCAGGAGGAACTGGCCAAAAACCGCGAGAAGGACCATTTGCTCATCCAACAATCCCGCTTTGCGGCGATGGGCGAGATGATAGGCAATATTGCGCATCAGTGGCGGCAACCGCTGAATACCTTGATGTTGGCCCTGGCCAATATTGAGGACGCTTACCATTACCAAGAGTTGACTGGCGAATATCTCGCCGCACAGGTTGCCGAGGGCAAGCGGATCATCCATAAAATGTCTTCCACCATTGACGACTTCCGCAATTTTTTCCGCCCCCATAAGGAAGTCGAGCCGTTTAGTTTGGCCCAGGCCATCAAAGACTCCCTCTCCTTGGTATCCGCCAGTTTCCACAATTACCATATCGAAGTCGGACTGGAGGCTGGCGAGGATGCCATCATCGATGGTTTTTCCAATGAATACAGCCAAGTTCTGATAAACTTGCTAGTCAATGCCAAGGAAGCGATACTTGCGAACCACATAGCCTGCGGCAAGGTCACCATCCGCCTGACC
Organism: uncultured Methylococcaceae bacterium; assembly: GCA_903934875.1. GTDB lineage: Bacteria > Pseudomonadota > Gammaproteobacteria > Methylococcales > Methylococcaceae > Methylumidiphilus. Next base: position 7,380 of record CAIZPP010000112.1, on the reverse strand, counting down.
CATGACGGGCGGTCTGCCACCGTGTCCGTCACCGATAATGGTGGCGGCATAGACGTGGCCCTGTTAGAAAAAATATTCGAGCCGTATTTCTCCACCAAGGAGATGGGTACAGGGATTGGCCTGTATATGTCGAAAATGATTATCGAAAAAAGCATGCACGGGCAGCTCACTGTACGTAGCAACGGTACTGGTGCGGAGTTCGCCATCCGCTGCCCTTTATCAGCAAGAATTGACAAGTCAAGCGCATGAAAACACCATTTATTGAACACCAAGACGATACCGCATGGCTGAAAAGACTGCATTTGCTCTATGTCGAGGACGATGAAGGGATTCGATCACAATTGGAGCAGTTTTTGCGGCGGCGTGTGCAAAGTGTCTTAACTGCCCGCGACGGAAGGGAAGGTCTGGCGCTGTTTGCTTCGCATCGCCCGGATGTCGTCATCACCGACCTCCTGATGCCGAACATGAATGGCTTGGACATGACCGAAGCCATACTGAAAATCAATCCGCGCACCCCGGTCATCATCACAACGGCCTTTAATGAGATTGACTACCTGCTCAAGGCGATTGACCTAGGGGTGGAAGCCTATGTGATCAAACCGATTAACACCGAACAGTTGTTACGGAACCTACTCAAGTGTGCGCGCAATCTCAGTTTTGAAGCGGCCTATAGAGAGGATAACGCATTGTTGCGGCTGATCCTGTCCAGCCTGAATGAGGCGGTGTTTATTATCAACGCCGAAACCAAGCAGTTTACTTATTGCAATCAGACGACGGAAACCCTGTTTGGCTATACACAACAAGAAATGTTAGGCCAAACAGCGGGGATGCTGCATGGGGACGGGGTCCAATTCGAACGCCTGTTCGCCGATGTCCTGAACGCCTGCGCCGATTCCGGCCGTTACGAATGCCAAGGCCGCATGTTGCGCAAGAATGGCGAGGCTTTCTGTTGCGAGCATTTGGTGCGTCCCATCGTGTGCGATTCTGCCGGTGAACCGCTTCATCTCATCTGCGTGGTCAGAGATATCACCCTACAGAAACGCGCTGAGGACATACTGCTGGAACATCAGGCGCAACTGAACTTTCTCGCCAATCACGATCCGCTGACCGGCTTGGACAACCGCCGCTGCTTTCAAGACCAGCTAAAACATGCGCTGGCAAGGACGCGTCGGCTTAAGACCCGGCTTGCGATACTGTTTATAGACTTGGATGGATTTAAAGCGGTCAATGACCGTTTTGGACATGAGTTGGGCGACCACTTGCTGAAAAGCGTCGCCGAACGTTTGTCGTCAAATGTGCGCGAACAGGATGTGCTAGGGCGTTTCGGCGGTGACGAGTTTGTGTTGATTATCGAGGATGCTATGGATGTGGCTGCCACGGTGCAGGTGGCTGAAAAGCTGATCCGCGCCTTGGCCGAGCCTTTCGAGATACGCGGGCATCGCTTGCAAATTGGCTCCAGTATCGGCATTAGCGTGTTCCCGAGCCTTGCCCAAACGGAGAGCGAGGATGCCGAAACGCTGATCCATCGTGCTGACCAAGCCATGTATATGGCCAAGCGGCAAGGAGGAAACAGTTTCAGTCTGTATGAAGGCAATACGGGGGAAGACGCTAACCCAAGCCAACCTAGGTAAACGTTAGGACATGCGACCCCGGCAGTCCATCATCCTGTAGCGCCATGGGTAAGCAGTTGCGGACTATCCTGCTGGTGGCCCTCTCTTATTGGGTGTTGGCACGATTGGGCCTGTTGCTGGCCATTCCCCCAGGCTTTGCCACTGCCGTTTGGCCACCCTCGGGGCTTGCGCTGGGCGCGGTCTTGATTTGGGGGTATTCGGTAGCGCCAGGTATCTGGCTGGGTTCGTTTTTGGCAAACGCCCCGTCGGCGCTTGGCGGACAATTTATTTTTTCGGCTTTGCTCTTGCCGGCGGGCATAGCCCTTGGTGGCACAGCACAAGCGATGGGGTCTGCCTATCTTATCCGGCGTTTCACTGACCCTTCCTGTGCATTGATCCAAGACCGCACGATTCTGCGCTTTTTCATCCTAGCCGGCCCCGCCGGGTGCTGCATCAGCGCGTCCATCGGCGTCACCCTGTTGTTTTTAGTGGGCAAGACCACCCTCTCGGGCTTTACCCTTAACTGGATGACTTGGTGGGCTGGAGATACCATCGGCGCGATGATTTTTACCCCGCTGATGTTGGTATTCTTTGGCCGACCCGAAACCATCTGGGAAATGCGCCGGAACAGCGTGGCATTGCCTTTGTGCTTGAGTTTTGCATTGGTCACGGCATTTTTCTTCGATGTCCGCCAGGGCGAGCAACAACAACGGCAGGATGAGTTCCGCCGACTCGCCGAATTGGCTACCGGTAACATTGAAGACGAGTTTCAACATTACCAGAACGCTCTCTATTCTTTGCGGGCCTTGTTCGATAGCACAGGGAGCGTGTCGCGGGAGGCGTTCCATGTTTTTGCGGCACAGTTGACCGGCCACGTCAATGGCTTGCAGGCTGTGGAATGGGCTTCGCATGTCTCCAACAGCCGGCGTGGCCTATTCGAAAGGGAGCAAAGCGACACGGGCAATGTGGATTTCTCGATTCGTGAAAAAACCCCCGCCGGCCGCTTGCTGTCGGCAGCGGAACGGGATGAGTATGTCGTGGTCACTTATATCGAACCGATGGAGTCCAACCGTCCGGCCCTAGGCTATGACGTGGCATCGGAGCCGAAGCGCCGCGCAGCCTTGGAGCGCGCCCGCGACTTCAACCTGATCAGTGCAACTGCACCCATCGAACTTGTCCAAGAAAATAGGCGCCAGTCAGGGGTCATATTGTTTCTGCCGGTTTATGGCATCGAAGCGGCATCCGCTAGCATAGGACAACGACGGCTGGCCCTGAAAGGCTATGTCTTGGGCGTGTTGCGAGTCGGTGATGTGATAGACACTGCCTTGTCATCCTTGGGCGGGCAGCGCCAACGTCTGCGTTTGCGACTGGCCGATGAAGACATAGGCCAGGCCATCCCCGCTTTTTATAGCGACCCCGGTTTCCCAGTCCAGGCGGAATTGCAGGCGCAACAAACTCTGAACCTAGGTGGTCGGCGCTGGTTATTGGAAATTTCCGGCGTAACCGAGGATTTCAGCCAGCCTTTGACCGCTTGGTATGTGCTGCTGGGAGGAATGTTGTTTTGTGGGATGTTGGGCGGTTTTTTGCTGATTGTGACCGGACGGACATTGCGGACGGAAGCGCTAGTCTTGGAACGGACACAGGCGCTGCAACAGCTTAACGAGTCCTTGGAACAGCGTGTGCGGGATGAAATTGAGGAAAATCTGCAGAAGGAACGCCTGCTGATCCAGCAGTCCCGCTCCGCGGCGATGGGGGAGATGATCGGCAACATCGCCCACCAATGGAGGCAGCCCTTGAACGCCTTGGGTCTTACCTTGGTCAATATACAGGATGCCTATGAATATAACGAATTGACCGGCGAGTATTTGGCATCCCAAATCAGCGGGGGAAATCAGCTGATCCATAAAATGTCCACCACCATTGACGACTTTAGGCATTTTTTCCGGCCATGCAAGGACTTGCAAACCTTCAGCGCCAAACAGGCCATAGATGAAGCTGTTGCTTTGGTGTCGGCAAGTTTCGACAACAACAATATCGGCATTGAGTTGGACGCTGGCGACGGTATCCTGATCCTAGGATTTCCTAACGAATTCTCCCAAGTGCTGTTGAACCTGCTTGCCAATGCCAAGGATGCGATATTGGCGAAACGGGTGGGGCAGGGCAGGGTGCGAATCAGACTGGCACGGGATGGTCAATGGGTCATGGTGACCATAGCCGACAATGGGGGCGGCATCCCTCCCGCAGTGCTGGATAAGATTTTCGAACCCTATTTCTCGACTAAGGAAATGGGTACTGGCATTGGGCTTTACATGTCGAAAATGATTATCGAAAAAAGCATGGGGGGCCATCTCGACGGACGCAATGGCGAGGACGGAGCCGAATTTACCATCCGCTGCCCGCCGGGTTTGGGAGTTGCGCACTAGCCGTTAAGTGTGGAGCACGGTGACTCCTCGCCGCATGGCTAGGAATACGGCGACAAGTCGCCGCACTCCACAAAGTCCACTCACAACATTGGAGCACTCATAATGATGGGTTTCGGCATCCATAGCCTCTACCAATCAGCCATTTTTAGAGTGGCATGGGAGTAAAAACGCTGTATCCCTGTTGTGTCCGCAAAGCCTCGCCATCATAAGCAATCCCCGCCCAGCCGTGTTGCATGAACGAGCGGATGTTGGCATGGCTGTTGGCTTCCGGGTGTTCGAGCACATCCTTCCAGTAATAATCGCCGAATAGCGCCAAGGTTTGCTCTGGCGTCAATCCCTGGAGCTTGGCGAAATAAAACAACTTGCAGGAGCCTTCGTTGCTGCCTGCTGCATTGACGACACTGCCATTGACGAAGCGGGTAGGGGTGTAATGGTAATGCGCGGCAATGACCGCGATGGAGTCTTGGAAGGATACTTTCAACCCGGCTTTGACCTGGGCAATAAATTCTTCAAGTGGCATGTTTTTTCCTCTATCGTTATTTGTCCGCCGGCTGAAGTTCTATCTCCTGCCAGTGGTTTTCGAAATCATCGACCACATTCTCGTCAGATCCGAAGATGACCCGGTGTTTGAAAACGCCTTCCACCGGTTTGCCATTGCGCATGGGCGGTTTGAAACGCCAATGCTGCACTGAGCCTAATACCTCGTTGTCCAGTGCGTCATGGCCGCTGCTTTGCAGCAGATCAACCCCGTCAGTCGTCCCATCGGGGGCGATATGGATCAGCACCACAACCATTCCCGTCAACCCCTGCCGCATGGCTTGTAAGGGGTAATGTGTCTTCGGGTTGATGTTCAAGATGGAACCCGGATGGTTGCCGCCGTCTGACTGGGCGGAATTGCCCCCCAAATCTTTTGTGCCTTGGGGTACTGGCGTTTCGTGGGAATAGTCTGTGGACAGCGACGAAAAGTCATCTTTGAATTCCGGCAAGGGTTCCCTGGCGGGTTTTGCCTTGACGACTGGTTTGCGTGGCTTCGGCGGCTCAGGAGGCGTTTCCTCAAGCGGCGGCTCGGGCCATTCAGGCTCAATCGGTTTAGGTTTGGGGATAGGCTTTTTTACCGGCGTGGTTTCTTTAGGGATAGGGGTCGGTTTAGGCGCAGGTTTCGGCTTTACAATCGGTTTGGGCGGTTGCACGGGTAGCGGAGTTGGCGGCGGCGTATCTTGCGAGGGCGTGGGTGCCGAGGCATTTTGGGCAGCCGAAGACTTAGTCCTAGGTGCGGCCGAAAGCGAGACCTCCATCGTCTGCGGGTTTTTTTCCGCTGTGATTTCAGGCTTTTGTACGCGGTTCAGGTACAGCCAGTAGCATAGCAAATGCGCTAAGATCGACAGCAGGACGGATGCGAAAAAGCAGCAATTGCAATCGCCACTGCCTGTCCGCTTGCTGTAACGGGGCAGCTTGGTCCTATAAGTCAATCGGGTCTTCCCGCATCAGGCCTGAATCGTACAGAGTTTCCAGCATCGGATGATTATTTGAACAATTCTTTAATTATACCTAAATACTGGGGTAAATCATCATCCCCTAGAGTTCATCAGCAATTCTCAGCTTGGGCCAGAAACGATAAATATAATCTCGTCATTTTGGCAGGGATGCCGAAATCCAGCGACCATGGATGGCAAGCTGGTTGATTATGATAGGCTTAAATTGGTTGGCTTGTTACCGTCCCTGGCCTGGATTTCTGCATCCCTGCCGAAATGACGGGGCTTTGAGACGGGCAGCGGGGCGGAAGCGGTGGGCTACGGTGCGCGTCAAGATCGAAGGTAAACGGCCAGGTTCTTCCAGTGCGCACCTAGCCCACCCTACAACTAAAATCCAAACAACTTGCTCAAAGCCACGACCACGCTGCTGATGCCCGTTGCCAGCTTGGCGGTGGTTTTCAAGGCTTCCAAGGCCCCGGCGGCGGTGCTGTTGGCTTCCGGCTGGCCGGCGGCGGCCCGCAGGGTTTCGACTTTTTCCAAGGCATCTTGCTTCAACACCTCCGGCAATTCGGCGGATTGTAGGATAGCCTTGCGCAATTGCTCCAACAGTGGCGCTATTTCAGATAACTGGCTACCGATTTGGCTGGTGTTATGTTGTGCAACATTATCGCCTAAGTTGACGGCACTATTGGACAGGGTGGCATTTTCGATTGTGCGGCTATGGTCGTTCATGGCTTGGGCTTCCACATGGTTGTTCACGGTGATGGGGCGGCTCAGGGCAAGGGCTAACAGTTCCTTGAGATTATCCCGTTCGCTTTGCAAATGCTCGGCATCCTTCTGCACCCCCAACAGTTTAACGTGATACTGGTTTTCCAGCAGTTGATACTGTTGTTGGTATTCTTGGCGGATTTCCCTGCGCAAAATATCTTCCATTTCGGCAGGCACTTCCACGCTGACTTTGTAAGCCTCGCCTTTGCGCTCGACTTTTTGAATTTGGGCGATGTCCTCATCGGCATAACTGGCCCGCAGTTTTTCCAAAGCGTACAGCAGCGCTTCCATTTGGGTGCTGTCTTCGATCAAAAAATCTATCGTGTGGGCGATTTCCTGATACAGCTTGGCGAACTCGCCGGGGCGGAATTGGCCGCTGGCGGGGTGGCGTTCTTTGTGTTCCTCGTCCAGATAGACATAATCGCAGTCTATGCCGTCAAAGCAGGTGAATTTGTCGATGTTCCAATGGCCGATGGCGGCAGCGGTCAAACGGGCCTTGCACAAATCCGCAGCCAACAACACCGCACGGGTCAGATTGGCGGCGGTCAGGTCAGCCCTAGCGAAACTGGCCCCGGTCAAATCGCAATCGCTGAAATCCGCCTCGGCCAGATTCAGGCCGGAAAAGTCCAGTCCATGCAAATCTTTTAACTTGAAGTCTTTTTGTTGGGTGTGGCCGGTCGTTAGCAATTCCCGCACATTCTTGGCTTGCAGCACCGTGCCGTAAGTATTTGCCAGATGCAGATTGATGGTATTGCGCCAACGGGTACGGTCCTGTATTGCGCCAGTAAAACGGGCATAATCCAATCGGGCGTTGGAAAAATTCGCCCCGGTCAGCACCGCGCCGCGAAAATCCGTGCCGCCGCTGCAGCGGAACCGAAAACCTAAGCGTCGTAGCCAATCCAGTTCAGGAACTTCATGGTGTAGGGCCTGACGGGATAGCCACCAATTGGCAAATATGCTTACAGCTACAGCAACAGCAACAGCTACAGCTACAGCTACAGCTACAGCCCCAGCCCCAGCCCCAGCCCCAGCCGCAGCCCCAGCCCCAGCCCCAGCCCCAGCCGCAACCACAGCCGCAGCCACAGCTACAGTTACAGCCCCAGCCCC
>CAIZPP010000111.1 GCA_903934875.1 uncultured Methylococcaceae bacterium | reverse complement strand
CGGAGGGAGGGGAGGTTGTGAGCCTTCCCTACCCCTATACAACATCCGGGCTACAGCCTACACGGTTGCGTAACATCAGTTACTTACTAAATTCAACGCCCTTGGTTTCTATTTTCATTAGACTGGAGCAATGTCATGAATCGAAATTCCCGAATCGCTTTCTTGTTCATCAGTACAGCCTTTTTAACATTCAGTGCCTACCCTGCTTGGGCGGGACCACCACCGAACCCCACATCTAGCGATACCTGCGGCGATACTGCCGGAGGGTCAAATGCGCTGATAAAAAATAATATCCCCTGCAATCCATTGCATGCCAATACCGCCTTTGGATTCAATGCGCTGACTTCGAACACCAGCGGCACGGATAACGCGGCTTTTGGTGGCGGTGCGCTGTTTTTTAACACCACCGGGATCTACGACACCGCCCTCGGTGCCGGTGCACTGCTCAACAACACCGCCAGCTACAACACCGCCACGGGTGCCGGCGCATTGCTCAACAATACTACAGGAGGGAACAACACAGCCAATGGTGCGAATGCGCTGTACTCCAACACCACCGGCATCTACAATACTGCCAACGGTCTTGGTGCGCTTCAATCCAACACAACCGGTAATGGCAACTCGGCCAGCGGGGCCGATGCGCTTGATTCCAACAGCATTGGCAACTACAATACCGCCAGCGGTATCAACGCTCTAGCTTCCAATACGACCGGCAGTGGCAACTCGGCCAATGGGGCCGGTGCGCTTGGATCCAACACCAGTGGCAGCAACAATACCGCCAGCGGTCTCAGCGCACTATCTTCCAACACCACTGGCTACGACAATGTCGCCAACGGTGTCTACGCTCTTAATTCCAATACCACCGGCTTCAACAATGTCCCCAACGGTTTCTACGCTCTGTTTTCCAACACCACCGGTGCCAGCAACTCCGCCAATGGGACCGGTGCGATGTATTCCAATACCACGGGCAGCTCCAATAGCGCAAGCGGCTCTTGGGCACTGCAATATAACACTACCGGCAGTTGGAACACCGCCAGCGGGCGCGGCGCTCTTTATTACAACACCACCGGAAGTAATAATACTGTCTTGAGCTATGCAATGGTCTATAATACCATTGGAAACAATAACGTGGCTATCGGGTATGGAGCTGGCAATAATGTAGTCACAGGTAGCAATAATATTTATCTCGGTGGGTCGGGAACTCTTGACGAGAGTTCGACCATGCGTTTGGGTAGTGCGCAAACCAACACCTATATCGCGGGGGTGTATGCGCAAAAGACAAATAACTCGGCAGCATCGGTGCCGGTTTATATCGACAGCACGGGCAAGATAGGAACCCTGCCTTCCTCGCAGCGTTACAAGGATGATATACGCGATATGCACGAAGCCAGCCGCCGCCTGTTTGAGTTACGTCCGGTGACTTACCATTACAAACAAGCCGCCGCAGATGGCAGCAAACCCTTGGAATACGGGTTGATTGCCGAGGAAGTCGCCAAGGTCTACCCTGATTTGGTGGTGCGTGGCAAAGACGGGCAAATTGAGACTGTGCAATACCATAAGCTTACGCCGATGCTGCTGAATGAGGTGCAACGCTTGAACAAGGCATGGCAGGCGGAGAAAGAGCGGAATGTGGCGCAGGACAGACAATTGCAAGCCCAAACCCAAACCGTCGCCGAACTCAAGCAGCAAATGTCCATCGTGCAGGCGCAGGCCCGGCACATGGAAACCCTGGCCGCCCGCTTGGCAACGCTTGAAACGAAGAACCCGGCGGGGTCGGTGGCCTATGCCAACCCGTAACCCGTAAAGGCGGTTTCGGAGTTCAAGTGACAATCCGCCGTTTGGGCTTTCGGGCGCAATAGCGGCCTGCCGCGTATTGCGCCGAATGCAAGGCTTATCATGCGGCGCAATACGCTTCGCTATTGCTACGGTGCCGTCCACCTCAGCACCGGATGCCTAGCCGCGAGGGTTTCGTCTAGCCGCCGCAGGGGTGTATGCCGGGGGGCTTGCTGGAACCATTCCACATCGCCCGAGCGGGCGTGTTCGGCCAAGCGCCGCATCGTGGCAATGAAAGTGTCCAGGGTTTCCCGGCTTTCCGTTTCGGTGGGTTCGATCAGCATCGCGCCATGCACCACTAGAGGGAAATACATGGTCATCGGGTGTATGCCTTCGTCCAGCAGCGCCTTAGCCAAATCGAGGGTGGTCACGCCGGTGTCTTTCAGAAAGCGGTCGTCGAATAATGCCTCGTGCATGACCGGGCCTTCGAACGAGGCCGTCATCACATCCTTCAGGCTGGCTAAAATATAATTGGCATTCAGCACCGCATCGCCTGAGACTTGCCACAACCCGTCCGCACCGTGGCTGAGCATATAGGCCAAGGCGCGTATAAACATGCCCATCTGTCCATGAAAACCCTTCAGCCGTCCTATGCTGTCCGGGGCATCTTTGCCATGTTCCACCAGCTTGAACCCGGTTTCGTCACGTATGACATAGGGCAGGGGGGCGAAGCGGGCGAGTTCCGCGCTTAACACCACCGGACCCGAACCTGGCCCGCCGCCGCCGTGGGGGGTGGAAAAGGTTTTGTGCAAGTTGATGTGCATGGCGTCAACCCCTAAATCAGCGGGCCGGACCCTGCCGACAATGGCGTTGAAATTCGCCCCGTCGCAATAAAAATACGCCCCAGCCGCATGGATGGCCTGGGCAATCTCTAGCATATCGCGCTCGAACAAGCCGCAGGTATTGGGGTTGGTCAGCATGATGGCGGCCACATCCGGCCCCAGTTTCGCCTTGAAAACCTCCAGATCGACCCGGCCTTGGGCATTGGCGGGTATGCTTTCGACGACGAAACCCAGCGCGGCGGCAGTGGCCGGGTTGGTGCCGTGGGCCGATTCGGGAGCCAGCACTTTGGTCCGCGTCTCGCCGCGTGCCGCCAAGGCCGCTTTGATCACCGCCATTCCGCAAAATTCGCCTTGCGCACCGGCTGCCTGTGACATGGCGACGGCAGGCATCCCGGTCAGGGTTTTCAGCCAATAAGCCAGTTGGTCGATCAGTTCCAGCGCACCTTGCACGGTAACGATAGGCTGCATAGGATGGAGGTCGGCGAAACCTTGCAGACGCGCCAACTTTTCGTTCAGGCGCGGGTTGTGTTTCATGGTGCATGAACCGAGCGGGTAAAAATTGCCGTCTATGCTGAAGTTCTTTTGGCTCAGGCGGGTGTAATGCCGCACCACTTGCGGCTCGGAAAGGCCGGGCAGCCCGATCTTGCCCTGTCGGCGCAGGCCAGCCAAACGTTGCTGGTAGGCGGGCAGGGCGGGCAAGTCAACGCCGCAGCGCTGCTCCTGTCCTTGCTCGAAGATCAAGGGTTCTTCCGCACTATCCCGACCATTGGCTATCGCAACTGGGTTTGCCCCCGCCGTATGAGCGGGTCTGCCTGGTTGATTCATAACTTCTCCCGCAAGCCTTGGACAAAGGCTGCCATTTCTTGGATTGTATTGAGTTCGGTGACTGCTACCAACAGCAGATTTTCCAGTTCCGGCTCATCTGGATAAAACCGGCTCACCGGCACACCGGCCAGAATAGGCACGGCCAGCATTTTTTCAACCAGTACCGCTGCCGGGAACGGCAACTCGACGGTAAACTCATTGAAAAAGCTGTCATTGCGAACCCGGCAGCCTGGAATTTGGGCAATCATGTCCGCAAATTTCGTCGCCAGGGCATGGTTCAGTTCGGCAAGCCGGGCCAGCCCCACTTCACCGAGCAGGCTTAAGTGGATGGTGAAAGCCAGGGCGCAAAGCCCCGAATTTGTGCAGATATTACTAGTCGCTTTTTCGCGGCGTATATGTTGTTCGCGGGTGGACAAGGTCAGCACATAGCCGCGCCGCCCCTCGGCATCCACCGTCTGGCCGCACAGCCGCCCCGGCATTTGGCGGAGATATTTTTCCTTGCAAGCGAACAGTCCGACATGGGGACCACCAAATCCCAATGCATTGCCTATGCCTTGCCCCTCCGCGGCCACGATATCAGCCCCCATTTCGCCCGGTGATTTTATCAGCCCTAGTGACACGACCTCGGTGACGGCGACGACCAATAGCACACCCTGGGCATGGCATGCTTCCGCCAGTTCGGTGTAGTCGTGCAAGCGGCCAAAAAAGTCGGGGTTCTGCACTACTACACATGAGGTTTCCCCGTCTATGTGTTCAACAAGCGTTTCATGCAGTGATGCTCCGGGCGGCAAGGCTTGGGCAACAAAGCCGGTGCTGCGGGCCATAGTCTCAACAAGTTCGCGGTAATGCGGATGCAGCCCACCAGAAACGATGGCCTTGCCACGGCGGGTGATGCGGTTCGCCATCATCACGGCTTCGACGCAGGCGCTTGCCCCATCGTACATGGAGGCATTGGCCACTTCCATTCCGGTTAGCAAGGCGACTTGGGTCTGGAACTCGAACAGGCTTTGCAAAGTTCCCTGGCTGACTTCCGGCTGGTAGGGCGTGTAGGAAGTCAAAAACTCCCCGCGCAGCAATAGTTGGTCCACACTGGCCGGCACATGGTGGCGATAGGCTCCCGCGCCGAGAAAGGCAGGGCAGGTGGCTGCGGTTAAGTTTTTCGCCGCCAATCCGCCGATAATCCGTTCCACCTCAAATTCGGCCAGATGGCCGGGCAATGTGGGTAAAGGCCCCGGCAGGCGGGCGGAGACGGGAACGTCAACAAACAGGTCTTCCACGGTTTCCACGACTATGCGTTCCAGCATCAGGTGGCGGTCGGCATCGGTTAAAGGTAAATAGCGCATCAGCATTTTTAATATCAAAGAGTTACTTTTAGGTTATACAATTTTGCAAGGCACATACACACGATGGTTTAATTGAGCGTCCTTTATTATTATCATTTGAAAGATAAAAATGCTGTAAGTAACTATCAGATGCTGAAAACGCTGTAGCGCACATACTTGTGCGCGACAAAGGGCAGGGAGACCACCTGACCCGCCACGGATTTGCCCCGAACGATGAGGTCGACCTCCGTGCCGGGTTTCGCAAAAGCAGTTTCCACATAACCCATCGCAATGGGTCCGGGAAGGCTAGGTCCAAAACCACCGCTGGTCACCGCGCCTATGGCCCGCCCGCCGGATTGTATTTCCGTACCCTCCCGTGCGATGGTTTTGTCGTTCGGTTTGATGCCCACCCGCTTGCGGGCAGGGCCTTCCACTAACTCATGACGGATAATTGAGAAGCCGGGGAAACCGCCCTGTTCCCGCCGCCGCTTGCCTATGACCCAAACCAACCCTGCGTCTACGGGCGTGGTCGTCTCGTCAAGGTCATGGCCATACAGCGGCAAACCGGCTTCCAAGCGCAAGGAGTCGCGTGCGCCTAAGCCTATCATCAAGACATCGGGAAAGCCCAACAAAGAACGCGCAAAGGCTTCGGCTTGGTTGGCCTCAAGCGAAACTTCGAAGCCATCCTCGCCTGTGTAACCGGTGCGGCTGATAAACAAATCACCAAAACCATCGACGGCGAATTCTCCGCATTGCATGAATTTTAGCCGGTCGGGCGCATCGCAATAGTGCGATAGGATATACGCCGATTTCGGACCTTGCAGGGCAAGTAAGGCTCTTTGTTGCAGCCATTCCACCGCCGCGTTGCCGTTCAGCTTGGAGCGAAGATGCTCGACATCACGCTGTTTACCCGCTGCATTGACAATCAACAGCAACTGCCGCTGTCCCGTGTCGGATGCCGGGCGCATCACCATCAGATCGTCAATTATGCCCCCTCGGTCATTTAACAACAGCGAATAACGAACCTGACCGGGCAGCAAGCCCTGAATGTCACCCGGAACTAACTTTTCAAAGTGCTCGTACAAATCAGCATCGCCATCAATACGGACCGTCCCCATGTGCGAAACATCGAAAAGACCCGCCGCCGTTCGGGTGTGGCGATGTTCGCTGAGTATCCCCAGCGGGTAATGGACCGGCATTTGATAAGCGGCAAAGGGAACTATCGTCGCGCCCAATTCACGATGTAAGTTGAACAGCGGGGTCTGTTTAAGTGGAGTTTCCTTCATGGGGCCGGTAGCACTCGTTGGATAGAAAAGGATTGAGTTCGTGGCAATGGAATTGGTTCCATAGTGTATGGAATCTATGCCTTATTTTGGCAGAATTTTCAGTTGCTAGCGAGAAAAAAGTCTCTAAATAACGAGTTTCATTATCATGCAGTGAATTTTATGATGAGCCATCCAACAGCCGGTATATTTTGTTACTAAATTAATATCTGTCTATAAATCAATAGCATGATGATTTATTATGGGGAGGAAAGGGGGCCGTCCAGCAACAAATTTGAGCTATGCCAGGCATCATTAACCGTCTTTGGCATGTATGTTGTTATATATAGGTCAAGCAGTCGCAAGCTGCAGATTGAAGAACCAATGCCATAGCGGCTATTGGGGATAATTAAATTACTAACATTGTTCAGGAGTATGTCATCATGGCAAAAGTACAAAAATCCACTGACTCTTCCAGTTTGGCTGAAGTTGTAGACCGCATTCTTGACAAAGGCATTGTTATTGATGCGTGGGTTAAGGTGTCCTTGGTAGGTATCGAACTGCTCTCGATTGAAGCCCGCGTCGTGATAGCTTCGGTAGAAACCTACCTGAAATATGCCGAAGCAATCGGCTTGACCGCTAGCGCAGCTGCCCCGGCCTAAGGATAAAAAATGGAAGCTCGCCGTTCTACATGTTGGCGGCGAGGATGCCGATGCTGGCCTGTCTATCCGCAGCACAAGGTAGTGCTTGCCGATTCGCCTATGTCCCCCGGTACACCAAAAGGCCGGTGTAGGGTAACGAGGTAGGCAAGTTGAAGAGGGTTTAGGTCTAGGTTGGCAATCTAGGTAAAAAGGATGAATATCAACGCCCTGTGTCGCCACAATCGGCACAGGGCGTTTTTGATGTCGAAAAATTACTTACAGACCGGGCAGTCTTTGAATTTATACCGGGAGTGCAAGGCCTGCTTTGCTTTTAGATGCCCTCGCAAGGCAGGCCTTGCACCCCGCATCACTGCTTAATCGCGCCCGGTGTTTGGCGTAAGCATTGGCTATTTTAATTTAGCGATGGCCACCACGGCAAAAGTGAATACCATCAGCGTGGGAAAACTCGCGGCAAGGACCGGGTTCATTTGGTAAATCAAGCCGAAATGTCCGAATATGCTATCGAATAGGTAGAAGCCGAGACCGAAGGTCACTCCCACCACGATGCGTTGGCCCACGCTAGTTTCCCGTCGAATGGTCATCACGAAAGGCACAGCCACCAGTAGCATGACTAGGGTAACAAAAGGATTGACGATGCGCCCCCAAAACGCCAATTCGACATTCTGGTTTTTCTGCCCGTTGTTATCCAGATATTCCATGTACTTCCATAATTCATAGGCAGACAGGTTTTTTGGCTGCACCACGAAGACATTCAGCAAGTCTGGCGCAAGTACGGATGTCCAATCGACGGTGGACTTGGATTCGCTGGCAGCGTTATCCAGTCCAATCCGGCTTATCCGTATATTGTTCAAGCGCCATATTTTCCCGTCGTATACAGCCTTGTCGGCATGGGTTTCCAGTTTCAAACGGCGGTTCTCGTCAAACTCAAAAATACTGATGTCCCCCAGTTCGTCATGGTGTTGGATCTGTCGGATGTTGATGAAAATCCTCCCGTCCCGCAGCCAGAACCCATATTTGGTGCGCGATGCGACTTGTTGCTTGGTGGCCTCGGACTTGAAGTCGACCGCCGCCCGTTCGGAGGGCGGGGCGATAAATTCCCCGATGAGCGAGGAAAACACGGCCAAAATCAAGCCCCCCCTGACCACCGCCCAAATGATCCTGAACTTGGATGCACCGGCAGCCTGCATGGCAATCAACTCGCGATTGCTACCTAATCCGCCCAAGGTCACTAGGCTACCCAATAACGTTGCCGAGGGTAACAACTCATAAAAGTCACGCGGCGAGGTCATGCTTAGATAAATGAAAATGTCTTTGATGCCATAAGTCCCCTCATCCATGTCCCCCAATTCATCGGTAAAGGTGAAAAAATTCAATAAAGAGAGCAGCACGAGCGAAGCCACCAGCGAACCTTTTAATATTTCGATGGCAATATAGCGGTTTAGCACCTTCATATTTGCGTCCTCCCGGTAAGCACCTGCCAACTCCAGCGCAAACCGACGGCCTTGACCAAATTGAACAGGATTAGCGCCAGCATGAGGATGTAAACGCCAGAGTAGGCCAGCCAAACAGGCAGCTTCCCACTGATGAGCAGGCCTTGGGAAACGCTTTGCAGATTAAAGTAAACCACGAAGATAAGAAATGCGGTCACCACGTTGCCAAAAACTCCGCTGCGCGGGGCGACCTTGGAAATGGGAATGGCCAACATGCCTAGTATCAATACCCCTAAGGGAACGGCCAAGCGGCGTTGCAACTCCGCCAATTCGCGGGGAAGTTTGGATTTCCATAACTGTGCGCTAGGCAGGGTGGACTCGCGCTTGATCACATTTCCATCGTCGTCGGCATCGGCGTCGATTTTTACTGCATATTCGTCAAATTCGCTGATAATATAGTCAGTCTGCCCTGGGGTTCCCTGGTAGCGGATGCCTTTGTCCAACACCACGAAATGCGAGCCAGTTTCGGTTTCCTTGAGGTAGCCGCTGTCGGCAGCGGTCACGCCGTTTTTGTCGCCGTTGCGGCTTTGCACGAAGACGTTGTGCATCAGGCCGTCTGCCTCGCTTAGGCTTTCGGCGTACAGCACCACGTCGCCCTTGCTGAATTCATTGAATCTGCCGGGCTTGATGCCACGCAGATCGGCGGTTTTCTCGTCATGTCTCATCAAAGATTGTACTTTTGCCTCCGACCAAGGCAAGACTTCCAAGGCTAGATAAGCCGAGAGCAGGCACAACGGAATCACTAGCCAGGCGACGGCTTGGTAAAGTCTGCCATAACCCACCCCGCCGGAGGCGAGGATGGACATTTCCTGGTCCCGGTACATGCGCCCGAACACCATGAGTAGCCCTAAGAATTGCGCGGCGGGCAAGAAGATGATCAAAGTTCCCAGTATCTTCAAACCGAGCAGGGTCATCAGGGTGCCGCCCGCTATTTCGCCTTCGATGGCCTTGGTGAGTATGCTAAGGAACTTGCGGCTGACGATGATGGTCACTAATACGCACAGCACTGCCAAGACCGTTTTTACCACTTCCAAGATCAACATGCGGTCCAGAACAGGCAGCCGCCGCCGCCGTTTGAAAGAATGCAGTTTAAATACTGTCGAATTCATAATAAGCTTTGCAGAATTTCCGGCTAAACATTTTAATAACAAGTAAGGATATTATCATGGACTACTCCATAAAAAGCGATTCACTCGACAAGCTCTCCACCGAATGCCTGCTGCTGGGCTTCCACCCCAAACGTAAGCTTGGTCCCACGGCCACGGCCATAGACGAGGCTTGGGGTGGACTCATTACCCGGCTGCTCAAGCGCGACGACCCAGAAGGTAAACCTGGGGAGATTCTGACCGTCAACCATCTGCCCGAAGGCAAGATAGAGCGGCTGATCCTGGTCGGTTTGGGCAAAAAGGATGAACTCACCGCTTCTAGTTATCGTAAAGCACTGGTTGCGGCGGCCAATGCGTTGAAGGGGACGGCAGCCAGGCATGCTGCCAGCACCCTGCATGAGGCAGAAGTGAAAGAAAAACCCTTGGAATGGAAAATCCGCCAAAGCGTGGAAACTTTGGAAAATGCGCTTTACCGTTACACCCACACCAAATCCGAAAAGGAATTGGGCAAACCTCCACGCTTGGAAAAACTGCAATTCCTCTTCGACCCGGAAACTGATGTCTCGGCAGTGGAAACTAGCCTCAAGCAGGCCCGCGCCATTGCGAATGGCATGAATTTGGCCCGTGATCTGGGCAATCTGCCCGGCAATATCTGCACACCCACCTATCTAGCCGAGCAAGCGGAAAAGCTGGGTAAGCAACACAAAAAGCTCAAGGTGAAAATCCTCGGCGAGGCCGAATTGGAGGAACTCGGCATGGGTTCCTTTCTGTCGGTTTCAAAAGGCAGCCGCGAGCCAGCCAAACTCATCGTCATGGAATACCACGGCACCACCGCCAAGAGCAAACCCCATGTGTTGGTCGGCAAGGGTCTCACCTTCGATGCCGGTGGCATTTCCTTGAAACAAGCCAGTGGCATGGATGAGATGAAGTATGACATGTGTGGCGGCGCGGCCGTCATCGCCACGTTGGGTGTCGCGGCGGAGTTGGAGCTTCCCATCAACGTAGTCGGACTCGTGCCCGCCTCGGAAAACCTACCAGACGGGGCCGCCAACAAGCCGGGCGACATCGTCAGCAGCATGTCCGGCACGACCATTGAAATCCTCAACACGGATGCCGAGGGGCGGTTGATTCTTTGCGATACCCTGACCTATGCCAAGCGTTACGATCCTGTCGCCGTCATCGACACCGCCACCCTCACAGGAGCGTGCATTGTTGCTTTAGGCCGCCATCCCAGCGGTCTGATGGGTAACGACGACGATTTGTGCGAGCGCTTGGTCAAAGCGGGTGAAGCCACCTATGACCGCGTTTGGCGTTTGCCGCTTTGGGATGAGTACCAAGAACAGCTCAAGTCCAATTTTGCCGATGTCGCCAACATCGGTGGCCCGGATGGGGGGACCATCACGGCAGGTTGTTTCCTCTCCCGTTTCGCTAAAGACTTCAAATGGGCGCATCTCGACATTGCCGGAACCGCATGGAAAACCGGGAATGAAAAAGGCTCGACTGGTCGGCCGGTTCCTCTGCTTTCCCAGTACCTCATCGATCAGGCGCAATGAACCGGGTTGATTTTTATTTGTTGCCCACCAGTACCCCGCACGAACGCCGGGTGCTGGCGTGCAAGCTCACCGAAAAAGCCTGGCGCCAGGGTATGAATGTTTATATCCATACTTCCTCCGAAACCGAAACCGGGATTATGGATAATCTCCTGTGGACCTTCCGCCAAGGCAGTTTCATTCCCCATGAAAAGGCCACCGCCCCGCCTGCCGAGCGGGAGGATATGGCCGTGCTCGTCGGACATGGCAATCCGCCAGAAGGCTTCCGTGATCTGGCGATCAATCTTTCCCTGGTTCAGCCACCCTTGTGTGCAGAATACCAAAGGGTGGCGGAGCTGGTGGACGAAGACGAAACCATACGGGCGGAGGGGCGGAGGCGATACCAAGCGTATAAACAACAAGGCTGCCAGTTGGAGACGCATAAACTGGATGAATAGCAACGGCAGAATCACAGCCCAGGGCCTGACGATACTGGAGCTGATGGTTACCGTCAGTGTCATGGTAATCCTGGTAACTGTTGCCATTCCAAACATGCTGAGATTTGTTGCCAACACCCAACAGGTGACCCAAGTGAATAATCTCATAGCAGACATTGTCTACGCCCGCAACGAAGCCGCCACACGGGGCATGAAGGTTTCCATCTGCGTGAGTCAAAACGTGGCAACTGCCAGTCCGACTTGCGCGGCACTGGGTACGACAGCATGGCAGACCGGAAGGATTATTTTTGTCGATGCAAATGGGGACGGGGTGATGAATACGGCGAATAATGATATTCTGCTGCAGAAAACCCCCGCCTTGCCAACGGATTCCACACTGACAGCAACAGGGTTTACCAACACCTCCCATATTACTATGGGTACTTTTGGCGGTTTGACGCCAAGCACGGCTGGGAGTTTCAAGGCGTGTTCCACAACAAGCGCCAGTGGCTACAGCATCGCGGTGCCCGCGACGGGACAACCGCTCTCGACCAAAGTTAATTGCCCTTAAGGGGGGGTATGAACGCCAAAGGAATTTCGTTGTTCGAAGTTCTAATCGCCGTATTGATCCTGTCTTTTGGCTTGCTGGGCATGCTTGCGCTGCTTCTTAGCGGACTCAAACTGACGACATCCTCCAATTTTCGGAATATTGCCACTTTAGAGTCCCAGTCCATGGCCGACTTGTTGCGGGGGGATCCTCGTAATTTAACCTTGTACAACTCGCCCGCCAATGCGGTCGATGCCAATTGTTTTACCGCCACCAACTGCACCAGTATGCAAACCCGCGTCCAAACAGAGTTTTCGCTATGGCTGGCACAACTTGCCGCCATGCTTCCGTCCGGGACCGGCACCATTTGCCAGGACAGTACGCCGACCGACGGCACACCCGGCAACTGGGCCTGCGATGGTTTGGCGACCAGTCAGTTTGTGGTGAAAGTGTGTTGGGACGAATCTAGCGTCCCCACGTCCTCTGCCACTGTGTGCATACAAACCAATATATAGTGCCATGAAGCAACTGGGTGTCGGCTTGGTTGAAATGATGGTGTCCTTGACCGTCAGTCTGCTAATCAGCTTGGCCCTCATGACCGCTTACATGGGGGGGATTTCCGCGCAGCGTTCCCAAAATGACATGGCACGGCTGCAAGAGTCGGCCCGCTTTACATTCCTTCTGGTTGCGGCAGAACTGAAAAAGTCCGGCTACCGTAACCCGAATAGCCAGCCGAACGCGGTCACCGGCATCTATCCGCCGCCATTTTGTGTCCAGAACCAGGCCGGCTATGCTGGCGCTGCGTTACTGCCGCAAAACGACCCGGCGACCGTCACCTTGGGCGACAATTCAACGGCAGCCATTCTAAATCTGAGTGATTTTATTTTGGTGCGGTTTTATGGCGATGACATTGCCTCTGGCCAGTTTAACAATGCGCCCACGCCCGACCCGGCCTTTGTCGATTGCCTAGGCAATGTCGTCGGGCAGGCGACCCTAGGTACGGGAGCAGGAAAAGTGCCTAATTTTGCCGGACAGTCGACATTGGTCAGCGACACGCTTTACGTGGCGGCAGACCCAAACAACAATAACGAGCCGTCGCTGTTTTGCAGCAGCAGCATAACGGTTTCAGGCACTGTCACCCGTACCTCGACGGTGGCTTTGGTGCCAGGAGTCGAAAGTATGCAGTTCCTCTACGGTGAGGACACCAACAACGACGCTCAGGTTGACCACTATGTGACGGCGGCTAATTTGCAGTCCACGTTTGGTATCTTGAACATCATGCTTTCTTTAGTCATCCGCAGCCAAGACTCCGTGCAAGCCACCAGCCCGCAACAGGTGTTCAATCATTTTGGCAACGGCTACGCCCCGTCCAACACCGCGCCCACAGGCGATGCCGGCAGTGTGTTCACCACACCCACGGATCAACGCATCCGAGTTCACTTTTCGTCCGCGGTCGCGCTGCAAAACTTCCCCACCTGCCAGTGACAGCCATGATTCGCCAGCAACTTATCCCTCATACAACCGCATTGGCTTTGCAGGGCGGTGTGGCAATTGTGTTTGCCCTTGTTTTCCTGTTGGTTTTGACCACCCTGGGTGTGAGCGTGGTCGGAACCACAACCAGCGAAGAAAAGATGTCCCGCAATTACCGCGATAGCCTGGTCGCCATGAGTGCCGCCGAGGCCGCCCTGCGCGATGCGGAGGTGAGGCTGACGGGCTATTACACAGACCCTCCCACACCGATTAGCGGAATATTTGACTCAAACTGCACCAACGGCCTTTGTAACCAGTCCGTCACCCTGACGTTAGGGCAGCCTGTGTATACAATCTATACGCTGACGGGCAGCCCTGCCGTGGCTCTAGGAGGCAATCTATGCGGTGGTAGCACACCGGTGCTTGGGGCTGTGACTGGTTCGCCTCCGTTCGTGATCGCAGGAGTGGCGCAAACGCCACAACCTTGTTACATAATCGAATTGCTGCCTTTCAGTTTGCCTGGGCAATCCGCCTCATCCCCTTCTTCAATTTACCGGATTACTGCCATAGGGTGGGGGCGTAGCCCAACGACCCAAGTGACCCTGCAAGAAGAATTCATCCCAAACTGAGGAGAATAAAATGCCACAGCGAATTTTTGTGGTTTTGGCTCTGTTTTTATGGTTAGTGTCGCCGTCTGTCACTCTCTCGCTCACCACGGGAACAACTGAAACGCTGTCCAATGTCCCGTTGAACCTAAAGGAGACCGTGCCGCCCAATGTGTTATTCGCCCTGTCGGTGGAGTACCCGACGGCTGATGATGCGGCCTACCCTGGGGTCAGCGACTATACATCGGCAAACCAATATCTAGGACTGTTCGACCAGAACAAGTGTTACCAGTACGACACCACGAACCTGTGGTTTTATGCGCCCTCATCCACACTGGCGGCGAACCATGTTTGTTCCGGCGGTTACTGGAGCGGTAATTTCCTCAATTGGGCGACAATGACGGGACTGGACGAGTTCCGTTTTGCGATGACCGGCGGTAACCGGATCGTTGACACGGCAACGCAGACCGTGCTGCAAAGGACTTACATTGATACCCAGGCTACCAGTACGTCGAACGGCGATTTTCCCGACAAAACCTTCACCCCCTCTGGCAATTATGCGGGGGCTGTGCCTTCCACTTTCGGAGCAGTGACCTACACCGTCCACAACGCAGGCATGGGGGTGCAGATGCAAATCACTACGGCATCCACAGCAACCACGATCAGTTGTGCCACCTGGTACACAACTTCCCCGTATAACTGCAAAACATTCACGATGGCGTTTAACCCGAACAGCAGCACCATCACTTGTACAACCTGGAGTAACACCTCGACCAAAAAAACCTGCTCGGCTTTCTCATCCACTAACAGCGCGGAAAGCATTTCCAGTATCACTTGCAAAACCACCACGACTAGCGGTGGTGTCACCGGCCATTGTTCGGTATACAATGTCAACTATTCATGGGGGCAGAACTACAATGTTCAAGTCAAGTCATGCGACACCACCGCTGGCTTGGAAAACAACTGCACACTGTATGGTTCAACCTACAAACCCATCGGTGTGATCCAGCAATATGGGACTGGGATGCGGTTTGGTGTGGTATCCTATTTCAACTCATCCAACATCGACAATGCAGTGCTGCGCTCCAAACTAAAATATGTCGCACCGCAACAATATGCCAGTTCGATAGGCACAACAACGAATGCCAATGCCGAATGGTCGGCCGCCAACGGGACATTCATCAATAATCCAGACCCCACCGTTGCCTCGGCATCCTATAATGGGGCGGTCAGCAATTCCGGGGTTATCAACTACATCAACCAATTTGGCAGTACAGCCCATGCGTACAAGGTATATGATAATATCGGCAAACTATATTATGAAGCCCTGGCTTATTTGAGGAACCAGACGCCGGATAGGGACTTTTATTATGGCGTGACCAGTTCAAACAATGACGGGTTTCCGGTGATCACCACTTGGGACGATCCCATCATTTATGCCTGCCAAAAAAACTATATCATGCTAATGGGGGATGCGAATACCCATTGCGACAAGCGGCTACCGGGCGGTACCTATACTTCTACACAAAATAGTTGCAGCCAATGCGGCACTTCCGGTGGTTACAACGGCACCACAGCTGACTATGGTGATTTGAAAAGCACCGGAGCTAGGACGAATACTGACCCTGGTCTCGCCTCCACCTTGCCGACTACGAATAATGTTGTCAGTTGGACCAATAAACTGGGCAATCTGGAAATCGGTAATTCCGGCAGCCCTACCTATAATAAATCCCAAAACACGCTGGCGACGACGATCACCGGGGCGGGTTGCGCAAGCTACTACACCTCTGGTTTGGCCTATTATGCCAATTCCACCGATATACGGCCAGACAATGCAGCCTATGCCAACACGCTAGGCAATCAAAGCGCGAAGACTTTCGTCATCGACGTGGAGGAGTACGGTTATTATGATGCTTATTCACAATTATGGTACGCGGCGAAGTATGGCGGAGCGGATTCCTATGATGCGTCGGGCAATCCGGTCGGATGGTCGCTCGCCACCGCGCCGATTACGCTGCCCCAGGGTACTGCCCCCACGCCCTGGCCGAAGAATCTGCTGCCCGCCGGCAACCCCTTGGCCATGATCACGGCGGTGCAAGGCGCGTTCCAGACGATACAGGCGGGCATAGACAACGATGCTGCCTTGGCATCGTCCACAGGGAATTTGCAATCGGTAGGCGGTGCCTATGTTTATCAGGCGATTTTCAACTCGGGCGGTTGGATAGGCGATGTGCTGGCTTATGCGATCAATGCGATCGGAACTATCTCCAATACCGCGACCTGGGCCGCAAGCACCTGGTTAACCAATACCACACCCAGTAGCCGTAACATTTTCAGTTTTAACGATGGATTGAAAGCCAACGGCACGGCGGAAACCACCGACACGAATGCCCGTCTGGGGATAAGCTTGCCCCAGTCTGGCATCACAGGCACAAATTTTGCCACACTTTTTTCCGCCCGGCAGCAATCCCTGCTCAACGCGAACAATGCCAACGTAACCGATGGTTGGGGTGTGGATAGGGTAAATTACCTACGCGGGGATACCAGCAACGAAGGGACGGCTGGCCATCAATGGCGGGCCCGCCTGGGGGAGATCGGAGACATAGTCGATTCCACCCCGGCCTATGTGGCCGCACCGTTGGCAGGACTCGTTGGCCCCGGTTACGGGACATTTCAGACGACCTATGCCAATAGGAAGCCGATGTTATATGTGGGTGCCAATGATGGCTTCTTGCACGGGTTTGATGCCAGCCCGCCGGGCACCTCCGGGGCCACCCCAGGCCAGGAGTTAATGGCCTACATTCCCGCTGCGGTATACGCCAACCTAAGCCAACTGATGTCATCCAATTATCCCCATGCATTTTATGTTGACGGCAACCCAGTAGCCGGCGAAGCCTGCTTCGGAGCCTGTCCCGCCGACGGCAGTGGTTGGAAGACCATGCTAGTCGGTGGCTTGAGGGCCGGTGGTCAGGGCATCTACGCACTGAATGTGACCAACCCTAGTTCGTTCGCGACAGCCACCGGTCCCAACATGGTGCTCTGGGAGTTCACCGACCGGGATGACGCGGATTTGGGCTACACCTTCGCTGACCCCATAATCAAAAAAATGAGCAATGGCCGCTGGGCGGTGATTTTCGGCAACGGTTACAATAATACGTTCTCTGATGGCAGTGTGAGTGCCACCGGACGGGCTTATCTCTATATTGTTTTTGTTGATGGACCGAGTGGCACGGGAAAAACTTGGACACTCAATACGGATTATTTCAAAATCGCCCTCAAAACCAGTGGAGAACCCTCGACCTTGCCTAATATTCCGGCCAACGGCCTTTCCGGGACGGTGGCTGTGGACACTACCCTGGACGGGACTGTTGACCTGATCTATGCCGGCGACCGCTTTGGCAATCTGTGGAAATTCGATGTCTCCAGCACATCGCCATCGTCGTGGGGTGTGGCCCTAGGCAGTGCAGCCTCGCCCACACCCTTATTTACCGCTAAGGATAGTTTGGGCAATGCACAACAATTCACAACCATTCCCGCCGTATCCCGGCATCCGCAGGGTGGCTATTTGGTGTATATCGGCACCGGCTCTTACATAGACACGACCGATCCGCTTCCCCAGAGCGGCACTACTTTCAATACCGACACATTTTATGGGATTTGGGACCAGAATAATCTGACATCCGCCCAACGGGCGAGTTTTAGTTCGATCACACGCAGCCAATTGCAAGGGCAAGCCGAGCTAGCCACGGTCACTTCAGGGGGGAGCACGTATTATATACAATCCGACTGCATACCCAACTACGGCACGACCACGGCAAACACTTATCCATTGCAAGCAGACGGCAAAACCGCCGACTACGCCAACTGTCCTAGCACTGTCGCACAGTCAAATGTGGGCCAGCAGATGGGCTGGCTTTTTGACCTGCCAGGAGCGGGGGAGCGGGTGGTCGCGAACAGACCCTTGATTCAGGGCGGCGTTGTCACCTTTACCACGCTGACTCCGGCTACCAACCCTTGCACCGGCAACACGGTAGGGAACATGTTTGACCTGAACTATTTGACTGGCGGTAGGCTTACCCAAGGACTGGGGGGCGTCTATGACCTCAACAGTAACCAACTGATTGACGGCGGTGACAAGTTTGTGATCACCGCGCTAGGTTCGGTAGCCAGTAATCCTTCGACGTGGGTAGCCCCCTCAGGCCAGTTGTTAATTTCCGGTGCAAGCAATACCCCTCTCCGTATGGAGTTGCCCCCGGGATTAGGCACAAGCGGGTCAGGCTCGGGAGGCTCCTCCAGCAGCACAATTACCAGCACGGGTGGTTGCAGTGATTTTATCTCGGGTTGGGGGTGCATGTCGGGTTTGGGCAGGCCTGTGATGGGTGCCAGTTTTATGGACATTGTGTCCAACCAGAATCTGAGTGGCAACGGTTTGTTGCCAACGGGAAATAACATTGATACTACCCAGTTACAGCTTTACGTGCCGTCCGGCAGGGTTAGCTGGCACCAAATTATAAGATAATCCTAGAGGGCAGAAAATGCGACAACTAAATGGCTTTAGCTTGATTGAACAATTGGTTGCCATCACCATTTTCGCCATATTGACGGTGGTGGCGGTTCCATCGTACAAACATTTTATGCTTCGCTCGGTTAGGGCGGATGCGCGTGCCACCCTGTATTTTTTGGCTCAAGCCGAGGAGCGCTATTTCACCACGAATAACACTTACCTTTGCTTCAATGCCACAGGCTGCGCAACTACTCCCACAGGATGGAAAAACTTCTCAGGAAATAGCTATGCCACCCGGACTTATAATGTTGGTGTGGCCCCCGGCACAGGAACGACTACCTGCTTGGGGCAAACCGCCACGATTAGCATAGCCAATAGTTATGTCATCACTGCAACCCCCTACACCACTAATTTCACTGATACAGAGTGCGGCAATTTAACGCTGGACAACTGTGGAAACCGGGGCAACCAAATTGGAACGCTAGCCAACTGTTGGCAATAAGGTGATACAGCATTTTTACAGCGTTTTTAATATCGAAGAATTACTTGTTGGGATATATCATTTTGCAAGTAGTTCGTAGGCAGGATGGTTTGAATGATTGGTTGGCATACATTTCTAAAAGTGGTATGCGAAGCATGGAGATATCTTTATGTACAGCATTTTCATCTTTAAAATATACCTAAAACAGACATTCCGTTAACCCTTCAGGTTAACCGAATAACCTGCGTTATCATACCCACTACCAAGTAACTCTTTGATGTTGAAAATGCTGTATCTGGTCCATCAATTGGTTTGTCCCGGCCAGCAACGGAAGCCCGCTGCCATTGCCCTCAAAGATGGCGGCAGAACTCTGGATTATCAAACACTCCATGAGCAAACCCTGCGCGCGGGAAATCTTTTTTTATCTTGTGGTCTACAGCGCTTTGAGCGTGTCGCAGTCTATCTGGAAAAGCGCTTTGATGCGGTAATCGCCTTATTCGGCGCGGCTTCGGCCGGCGGCGTATTCGTTCCGGTAAACCCAATCCTAAAACCAGGGCAGGTGGGCCACATACTGAATGACTGCAATGTGAAAGTACTGGTGACTTCTCCCGAACGGCTAGAATTGCTGCGCCCGGTTTTGCAAGCAGGTAGTGATTTGCGCACAGTGGTGCTGGTCGGTGAAAAATGGGTTGACGGCCTTGCCGGGATTGAAATTGTCAGATGGTCTGAACTTGGCACTTTGCCCAACCGGCTTCCCTGGCGGGTGATTGACACCGATATGGCGGCCATCCTCTACACCTCGGGCAGTACTGGAAAGCCCAAGGGGGTCGTCTTATCCCATCGCAACCTGGTTGCTGGAGCGGCAAGTGTATCTCAATACCTGGACAATCATTCGGATGACCGCATTCTTTCCGTTTTGCCACTAAGTTTCGATTATGGGCTTTCCCAACTGACTACCGCTTTCCATGCCGGTGCCTGCGCGGTGTTGATGAATTATCTGTTGCCTAGAGATGTGATCCGTGTGGCGGAGAGGGAAAGAATCACCGGCCTGGCTGCCGTGCCACCCTTATGGATACAGTTGGCCCGGCTGGAGTGGCCGGCAGGCACGGATGGTTATCTACGCTACATCACCAATTCTGGCGGTGCCATGCCCACAGCGACGCTGCATGCCTTGCGTGCCAAATTGCCTAAAACCAAGCCGTTTTTGATGTATGGATTAACCGAGGCATTTCGTTCGACTTACCTGCGCCCCGAGGAGTTGGACAGGCGGCCCGATTCGATAGGCAAGGCCATACCCAACGCCGAAATAATCGTTGTACGCCCGGATGGCACTGCTTGCGGACCCGGCGAAGAAGGGGAATTGGTGCATCGCGGGGCGCTGGTTTCCTTGGGTTATTGGAACGACCCCGAAAAAACGGCGGAGCGCTTCAAGCCCTCACCGGGGCAAGCGGACGGCTTACCCATGCCGGAAATGGCAGTATGGTCTGGGGACACGGTAAAAATGGACGGGGACGGTTTTTTATATTTCGTCGGAAGACGGGATGAGATGATCAAAACTTCCGGGTATCGGGTCAGTCCAAGCGAGGTTGAAGAAGTCGTTTATGCTGTTCCGGTGATTACCGAGGCGGCGGCGGTGGGTGTGCCCCATCCGCTACTCGGTCAGGCCGTGGTGCTGGTGGTTTTCAGTGCCGCTTGGGATGATCAAGTGGCGGCGCAAATTCTGCAGGTATGCAAGAGGGAATTGCCTGGGTTCATGGTCCCGCTCCGTATCATTCCACGCGACGGGCCTTTGCCCCGCAATCCGAACGGCAAAATTGACCGCCAGCGCCTGGCTTTGGAATTGAAAGGCCTATTTGCTGAGTCCAATCCATGAATGCCAGCAAGCAACATCTTTTTGCCTTGCCTTTCCCCGTGGCGGATAACAACCTTCTCGTCGGTGGTGTTCCCGTAAGCCTTTTGGCGGAACGAGTCGGCCAGACTCCATTTTATGCTTATGACCGCAGTCAAATCAGCGGACGGGTCGAGCAATTGCGCAAGGCGCTGCCTGCGGACATCCATATTCATTATGCCATCAAATCCAACCCCATGCCGGCACTGGTCCAGCATCTTGCAGGTTTGGTGGACGGTTTTGACGTGGCTTCCGCCGGCGAACTAAAAACCGTTTTGGATACGCCCATCCCTGCTGGACAGATCAGTTTTGCCGGCCCTGGAAAAACCGAACGCGAACTTTGCCAAGCTACAGCGGCTGGAATCGTCATCAATGTCGAGTCCGAACGGGAAGTCCTGCTGTTGGCGGAGATCGGCATCCGCTTGGGTCTCCTACCTAAGGTAGCCGTCAGGGTAAATCCAGATTTTGAACTCAAATCTTCCGGCTTGAAGATGGGGGGAGGCGCAAAGCCATTTGGTGTGGATGCGGAGCGAGTACCCGCCCTGATGGCGCGGATAGATGCACTGGGATTGGATTTTTACGGGCTCCACATCTTTTCCGGTTCGCAAAATCTACGGGCGGAATCGATTATTGACGCGCAGGAAAAAACTTTTGCTCTGGCCCGCAGGCTGGCGGCTGACGCACCTGGACCTCTGCGCTTGCTGAATCTGGGGGGAGGCTTCGGCATTCCCTATTTTCCGGGGGAGCTGCCGCTGGACCTGGCGCGGGTGGGCAGGCATCTGGCTGGGCTGATGCCTGCCGCGAGATCCGACTTCCCCGAGGCAGAATTTGTCATCGAATTGGGCCGCTATATCGTGGGGGAGGCCGGGGTCTATGTTTGCCGTGTCATTGACCGCAAAATCTCTAGAGGGCAAGTGTTCTTGGTAACCGATGGGGGCTTGCATCAACACTTGGCCGCCTCTGGCAATTTCGGGCAGGTGATCCGCAAAAATTACCCCGTTTTGGTGGGCAACCGGGTCGTCGGCGAAACAACCGGGCTTGCCTCCGTGGTGGGGCCTTTGTGTACGCCTTTGGACCTATTGGCGGACAAGATGGACCTTGCCCACGCCCGTGAGGGCGACCTGATGGTGGTTCTCCAATCAGGCGCCTACGGTTTCACTGCCAGCCCTAGGGATTTTTTGGGGCATCCTCAGCCGGTGGAAATACTGGTTTGAGCTACAGCGTTTTTAATATCACAAAATTACTTTATTTAAGCCGTAGGAGCGGGCCATGCCCGCGATTGATCAGGCCGATTCAGCATAGTTCAGCGTATAACGTTTGGGTTCAACGTTGTAGTTCCGTTTTCCCCGCCTATGCTCAGTTGCACCGTGGCGGGGGTCGGAATGCCAATCAATATCGCATTGAAAGCATCAGCCTCCAGCGAATATTGTTGACCTCCCAATGGCCGAAGCAGCGCTTGCACAGCCATTCCTTGGAATGTCCCGCTAAACCAATAAGGCCCACCCCACCCAATTTGTTTGAAGGCACCAGGAGGTATCGCTAGAACAAAATTGCCGATCCTCAACAGGGTAGCTTGCAGTGCGGGGGCAATGCCGGCGCTGGTATCGCCCAAGGTGAAGG
>CAIZPP010000110.1 GCA_903934875.1 uncultured Methylococcaceae bacterium | reverse complement strand
GGCGACTGCCCGGTGATGCTGGCCAGCTTTGGCGTGACCCGGCGCGGTCACAACATACCCGAGGCCGACAGGGTGATCCTGTTCAATCGTTTGTGGTCGGCACGCGAAGAAGCCCAGAGCATCGCCCGTTTGCTGCGTCCGCAACAGACGAGGGAAGTGCTGGTGGAACGCATCCACATCAAAGGGTCAATCGACGAGTACCAAGCCCAAATGTGCGCCCACAAATCCGACGCGGCCAGGGCGGGGCTGGACTACGGAAGCCCGCAAATGGCCGATGCCGCCTACGAACATCTCGAAACCATCCTCGGGCGGTTTTGCGAGCAATTGGCGAAGTTGCGCGGATGCCAGCGGCACGATTTGCGGAAAAACCTCCAAGCGGCATAACGGTCTGGAATGGCATGCCGCAAGAAAAAGCCGCGCCCAAATCGGCGCGGCCTTCCGAAAGCCAGCCAATCCGCGTAAGGTCAAACGACGGCAGCGATGATCCCGGTGATGATCGGCGGGCCGTAGTTCAAGATCAGCGCACCCGCGACCGCCACGGCGGCGGCGATGACGGACTGTTGGACGATGCCCATGGCGATGCCGACCACAAAGATGGCGAGCGCAAGCACCCGGCCCAAAGTGCCGGTGGCCCAGTCGTTCAGTTTGGTGACGATGGCGGAAAAGTCAGTATCGGCCGTACCCGCGAAGGATTCCGCGCTGAACAGGAACCCAAGGAGCAGGGCGAGCAGGATAGAGAACCGCAACAAGAAGGTTCTGTCTCGTTTCATAGCAAAATTACTCCACACAAAATGGTTTCAAACAATCGGATTCCGCACTGAATGCGGAACGTGTGGATATTGCAACATACCTTAAAAATTTCCATAGGCTTGAAAGAAGGCGATTTCAGCCAATATTTATCAGTTCAACACGGCGAAGATATAATCTGCTGTATGAAATAGGCCTTGGCAAACATTGGTGTTTTCACCCACTGCGCGGTCAGGGCATTCGGCAAATGGCGGTGCGGCAGGGTTTGCCAACGGCATCAATGCCTTCACCAAGATTCAAGATTCAAGATTCAAGCTACTTTTGCATGGATCCCTCGCTCCCCCCATTATTTGTGTAGTTAAAATTTGACCCTTCGCAGTTTTAGTCAAAAACGCCCAAATTGCTGTTGGTCATACCCGGCTAAACACCCTCTTCAGAAAGTTCCACGTTAACGACGAAATGGAGTATCTCCTCGACTTTTGTCCGGGAAGGGCCATTCAGGCTAGTACCATATTTGGGGTCGTAGTGTTGGCAGTAGTCAGCCGCCAGTTTGTATCCATTCGAAGGCGAAACACGATTTCCAAGATAAAGTCTCAACCCTTCCTCCACAAGATAAAGATTCCAATTTTTGATAATTCGGCAAGACCCAAAAGGTATTGGCTTGTAGTCGTGTTGGAATTGCCACAAACGATGTTCAAGTGTGCGGGTCGATTCGTGATCCAGTGCCGGGGATAGTATGTCCACGTCGACCAAAAGCGTTCGTGCCGCATCGAACAACTCCCCCACATGACCATTGCCAGCGTCCTCGCTTCCTAATTCCACTGCGCGACTCGCCATCCAAATGCCGAAAGCACGGAGACGCTCGGGTCGCTCGAACCATTTTTTGAGCACCGTCAGCCGTGTCATGCCCGCCTGGCCGCGCTGGTCGATCTCTTCGATAATTTTTTGGAGCTTGAGGGGGACTTTAGTGCGTATGGGTTATGTTCCTCTGGCTATAAACGTTCGGTCGCGGCTTTGCCGGAGACGGTTGGAAGGCGGCGAAGGCGCGGTTTGGAAAATTGAGGGTATGTCCGCCAGCCCATCAAACGCATCGGCAATAATCCGCATCTGTGATTTTTTCAAGCCAACCCTGTCTCATGCCAGAAACCGGAGAATGTCCTTCATCAGCAGAAACAGGTGATAGGGATCGGCTGGGCTAGGCCTGAAATCAAACCGTTCATAAAACGCCCGCGCATCATCGTCCTTGGCATGAACGAAAAGCGCACGAATACCGGCGATGTCGGCGGCTTGGGCTGTGCGCCGCAAGGCATCTTTGAGCAGGGCCGCGCCGAAACCCTGGCGTTGCTCGCTTTGGGTCACGGCAAGCCGCGCCAAGATCATCAACGGCACGGGATAACGCCCAGCACCTTCGACAATGCGGCGCGGCGCATCTTTGTGGTCGGCATGGCCGACGGCAAGGCTGTAATAACCGATGACAGCCTTGCCGCGACAAAGAACGTAAGTCTGGGCAAGATTGGCGCGTTGATTGACAAAGGCGAATTGATTGAGAAAGCGGTTAAGCTCGCCCTGTCCGCAATCGAAGCCATCGGTGTCGTGGTCGAACCTTAGCTTTTCGATGCAGGGAAGGCTCATGGTGTGGCCGCTTTTTCAAGGACACTCGGTTCCTTCAATAATTTTTCAAGCCGTGGCATGGGTTGCGGCGGCGCGTCCAAAGCCGCCATGAAGCTTCCCCATTGTTCGTCATCCAGCAGGAACAATCGTCGATCTGCCAAGACCTCGGCGGCTTTGGTCAGTGCGCTATCCAGCAGGAATTCGGAAACCGTCTTGCTTGAAACGGTTGCCGCGTCTTGCAGGGCACGTTTCACGCGGGGTGTCGTGCGGATATCGATCCGCTCGGATTTCGGCTCCTGTTCAAGTTGCATGGCTGACCCCTCTCTTAAAAAATTACAACCTTAATATATGACACACATTGTCAGTACAGTCAAGGCATGTTGTTACCCGTTTGTCAAAAAATGGTCGCATAAAATGCGGTAACTCGTAATGGTTATTTGACAAGCGCAGACGCATTGGCGAAGATGTTTGGCTTTTTCGGCACTGAGCGACATAATGCGTATAAAAACCCAATGCCCGATCTGCAATGAATCCAAAGGCAAACGAAGCTGCCACATTCAAAATAATTCGTTGATATGCCCGCTTTGCTGCGCTTCAACCCGCAATGAGGCGTGTCAGGGCTGTCCGCACTACGTGAAGGCGTATCACCATCCGGCGGCTCAAGCCCAAGTCAAGCCGTTTATCATTGAGCTTGATCCGGTCGTGGACAGCGAAGTGCGGCATGCCGTCAATTTGCTGAATCGCGGTCACATCCACACTGGAAGATCCATCATTTCACGATTGATGGAAGGCCACCCAAACAACTATTTGGTCGCCTATGCCAACGGGTTATGCCATGTCCACGAGGCTCAGTTTGATGAGGCGATTGCCGCATTCGAAGCTGCCATTCAGATTTATCCCTATTGCGAAGAGGCCTATTACAATCTCGGCGTCACCTACAAACAAAAGTTTAATATTCCAAAAACAGTCGCCGCATTTCGGAAAACCATTGAGGTGGGCGATCCCCATGATATGTTCGTGAAATATGCGAGTTCCAACTTAAGGGATTTGGAACGGGTCATCTTTGAAAATTACCGGCTTCCCATAGACACGTATATAAAATCCCATGAATTGTTCGATCAAGGCTTTGATGCCATGCAGGATAAATGCGATGAGCAGGCCATCGCCTTGTTTACCGCCAGCCTTGCGATCTGCGATAAAAACCCACAATGCCATGGCAATATCGGAATTTGCCTTGCCCGTTTGGGGCGCAAAGACGAGGCATTGAAGGCTTTCACCCTCGCATTGGAAATTGATCCGGATTATGAGCCGGCTATGGTAAACATGGCAATTGTTGAACAATTACCAGAAGGGGAAGCTTTGACCGCGAGGGAGGTTCGTAGGATAGAGTACTACAAGGATTACCCTTTGCAAAACAAGTCTTATATCCAGTCACTGCTCGATACCCCAGAGAAAAGTATGGAAAATGTCAATCGTTTAGGCTTTACCGACAACCCAATAAAATGAAGCGGCAAATGTAGCGAACCAAGAACATCCGCTGTTTAAGTACCCCAATGGTCGGGGCGTGGTATGCAGCCAACAGTGTTGCGCAAGTTAATCGGGCAAGGAAGGTCATTGCATGAGTTCGGCGTTGCCTAGTACAAGTCGGCACGACCTGATGACTGATGATATCCCAAACCACCAGAAGGTGTCGCCTGGATGCCGCCGGTCGCATAATTCCACTTTAATCATGTCATATGTCTGAACATGCGATTATCCAAGAATTTGGCCTGCCAACATGGTTTCCCGACGAGGAGGTTCCGCTGGCTGTGACCCAGTTTTGTTTCGACACGGCACACAAGCCATTGGAGTACGCTGTTGGGTTGGCAAACGAACGCGGATTCGAGCCGATTTGCAAGCCCGTCCCACACATTGAACCCAGCCTGGTTGTGCTTGGCTTGTCCGTGGAGGGCAAATTAGTGCCGTTAATGGTCAAGGTGGAAGAGAGCAGGGCAAAAAAGGGCAGGATTGCTATTGCCGACCCAAAGTGAGCCCGCCAATGTCAAGACATTCACTACCGAGATTCGCCCAAAATGGAAACAATGCGTTCGATGTCCAATTCAGCATCCATCGCATCGGCCAGGCGGTTTATGCCGCACTCGCGCTCGGCTTCCATGTCCAGCGACTTTGCACCGCCCAGTCCGGCCCATTCCAGCAAACAGTCACAGGCGGATGCCGAGTCAAACAGGCCATGCAGGTAACTGCCGATAACCTGACCGTCTTCGGA
Organism: uncultured Methylococcaceae bacterium; assembly: GCA_903934875.1. GTDB lineage: Bacteria > Pseudomonadota > Gammaproteobacteria > Methylococcales > Methylococcaceae > Methylumidiphilus. The sequence continues at coordinate 12 of CAIZPP010000110.1, read as the reverse complement.
GACCGCGCCTTC
>CAIZPP010000109.1 GCA_903934875.1 uncultured Methylococcaceae bacterium | reverse complement strand
GTAGGTCAGCAATCCATTGCCGATAAGAGCACAAGAGCCTCTGCGTAACATCAGTTAACAAAGAAAAATAATAATGGACATTCAATCAAACCATCCTGTGTGTCTGTGCTTTGCAAAAATATAACTTAACAAGTAATTATTTGATGTTGAAAACGCTGTATTTGATATTAAAAACGCTGTATGAGGAGACACCATGAAATTTCGCACCTATGCCATCCCCACTTTGCTGGCTATGCAGTTGGCCTCAACTGGCACTGCACAGGCCGCAGGCTATGCGATCACCGAGCAAAGCGGTAGTGGCATCGGCAACGCTTTCGCGGGGGCCGCCGCCACGGCGGAAGATGCCAGCACCATCTTTTTCAACCCGGCGGGCATGACTTATTTGCCGGACCAGCAACTGGTGGTCGCAGGACATGCCATTGACTCGTCCATCAACTACAGCAACAACGGCTCGCAGCGCTCCCCGCTGACCGGGGGCTTGCCAACGGCTGGCAGCAATGGTGGCAATGCGGGGGATTGGGCTTATGTGCCGAATGTCTATTTTACTAAGGCTATCCATCCTAAAGTAAAACTAGGCATCGGTGTCAACTCCCCGTTCGGACTCCAATCCAACTACGACAGCGGCTGGGTAGGCCGCTATCAAGCCCTCACGTCAAATTTGAAGACCGTCAACATCAACCCCTCCATCGCCTACAAGGCAAACGACTGGCTTTCTTTGGGGCTGGGTTTCTCGGCCATGTGGGCGCAAGCCGAACTGAGCAATGCGCTTGACTTTGGGACGCTGCTCGGAGTTCCGCAAGCGGTGGACGGCATGGCTAGGTTAAAGGGCGAGAGTTGGGGCTGGGGCTGGAATTTAGGCGCTCTGTTCCAAGTCACCCCGGCCACGCGGGTTGGTGTGGCCTATCGTTCGCAGGTGCACCAGAATTTGCAAGGCATTGCCTCCTTCAGTGGAGTGCCCGCTCCACTTGCCATGTCGTTCCCCAATGGCCATGTCACTGCCAATATTTCAACGCCCGATAGCGTGTCGGGTTCGGTTTTCCATCAATTAAACGAACAATGGGACGTGATGGCCGACTTGACCTGGACCCATTGGAGCGTGTTCCAAGACCTGACAACCATTCGCAGCTCAGGCATTCCTCTATCCAGCACACCGGAGCATTGGAATGACACCTTCCGGGCCTCAATCGGTGCCAGCTTCCATTACGATGAAAACCTCAAGTTGCGCACCGGTTTTGCCTATGATCAAACACCTGTGCCCGACGCATACCGGACCCCGCGAATTCCTGACAGTGACAGGTTTTGGCTATCGTTCGGGGCGAATTACAAACTTAGCCAGTCCAGTAGCCTGGATTTTGGCTATACTCATATATTCCTGACCAATGCGTCAATTAACAAGACCACCGACGTTGCAATTCCCGCCCTCAGAGATACCGTTGTCGGCAGTTACAGCAGCGACATCAACATTTTGAGTGCGCAGTTCACCCATGCCTTCTAGGCTGGGCGCAGCGCAGCGCATGAAAGTGGCCGATGATGGAAAATCGGCGGCCATCATTGCCGAGCAGGTGCGGTTGCTCTATGAAGGCGTTCAAAGTTCAATGCTCTCCAGCGCGATTCTTGCTGGCATATTGGTTTTTTTGCAAAGCGATGTGGTCGGGCTGTATCCGGTCATCACCTGGGCTGCATTATTTGTGGCGACGCTAATCGGTCGTATGATACTGCTTCGCTCTTATCGCCGTGCCTTGCATGGTATGGCCCCCATTTTTGACAGCGCACGATGGTTGCTGCGCTTTCGCGTAGGACTCGTGCTAGCCTCCATCGTCTGGGGATTGGCAAGCATCCTGTTGTTTCCCAACCAAAACCTTGCCCACCAAACCTTTTTGGCATTCACCCTGGCGGGATTGTCTGCCGGCGCGATAGCCACGCTGGCAGCCGACCACATCGCCGCATCCTTCTTTTTGCTGATGGTACTTAGCCCTCTGGCGTTTCGACTGTTGAGCGAAGGGCAGGGCATTCCGTTGGCGATGGGGGTGATGGTCATACTGTATTGCGGTTTGCTGGTAGCCAACGCCAAGCGCTTCTGCCGCGACATCATTGAGCGGAAGCTCGCCGAACTGGCCTTGGATACTGCAAGGCTGCAGGCCGAGTCCGCCAACCGGGCCAAATCGGTGTTCTTATCCAGCATGAGCCACGAATTGCGCACACCGCTGAATGCCATTTTGGGTTTTGCCCAATTGCTGGACACGGGAGACAGCTTAAATGACGAGCAGCATGATTTTGTCAATGAAATCATGCAAGCGGGACAGCACCTGCTGGCACTGGTCAATGAAGTTCTGGACTTGTCCAAGATCGAATCCGGCAAGCTGGACTTATTGATAGAAACAGTGGTTTGTGCCGACTTGGCAGAACACTGCATGCCCTTGTTGCGTCCCTTAGCCACAAAATTTGCCATCAACATCAATATCAACGGTCTGGGTAATTTGGCGTTTCGGGCCGACCGCATCAGGCTTAAGCAGGTGATGCTTAACTTGTTGACCAATGCCATCAAATACAACCGGCCCGGCGGCCTGGTCTGGCTGCATGTCATGGCGGGCAGAGGGGGGCGCAAGCGCTTGGCCATTAGTGACACAGGTTTGGGCATAGCCACTGACAAATTGCCCATGCTGTTTCAGCCGTTCAACCGCTTGGGCGCTGAGGCTGGCACCATCGAAGGAACAGGCATCGGCCTGGTCATCTGCCAGCGCATCGTCGAGATGATGGGTGGAGAAATGGGCGTGGAAAGCCAATTGGGCAAGGGTAGCACGTTTTGGATAGAGCTTCCGCCGGGTGAGGGGACAGCGGAATAACCCGGCAATTCCCACTCCAGTTAGGTAAAGTGTATCCCGGACACCATTGTGGCGTACCATCAGTTTTCTGTCAGCCCTCTCCAATTATTGGGCTTCGGTGCGATTCCCAATGCAACGCGCCTAGCGAAAGCGCTGCGATAAACCTGTGTCTTATACCGCCTCCAATCCACGGCGGCTGTAGGTCTGAAGCCACTGGACAGCTTTTGGCAAAAGATCAAAAGCTTCGATCAACACGCCCTGCTCAATGAGCGTGACCGCCTCTTGAACCCGGTAAGGAACTCGTAAGCGGTGCAAGACATTGCCAAGAACACGGACATCATCGAAGAAGCTATCATCTGCCCGCGAGAACGGAATAATATGATAGCAGACCATAGTTGTCACCGGTTGCTCGCCAAACCAACGGCTGGGGAAAACCTTGGTCAGATGCGAATAGAGAGACTTTGCTTGCCAGTTTGCCCCTGTTGCGACTTGGGCAGCGGCAAACAAAAACCCCGGCAGCCCATCGGGATGCATCCGTGCCGCAAACACGTCAATCTGGTCATCTTTAGGGTAAGTTGGCGCACCCCGCGCCGACAGCACCCGTCCATCCTTGAGTATGCGCCAAATGTCTTCCAGCTTTGTGTTAAAGTCTGACGTATCCGGCCGTGGAAAACCGAAAGACCACGCTTGTCCGCGAATTTCGGCAGCCAATGCAGCAGTGGCAAAATACTGGAAATACTGGCGCAACGAACGGATTTCTGCCTCGCTAGGGTAGACTGGCGTTCCGTCCAATATTGGCGATACCGACTTTAAGTTTGACAATACTAAACAGAGCAAATAGGCAGCCTGGCCGAATGTTAATTTCATATCAGAAAAGCGAAGTATATCGCCATTGTCATCAATCTCAAACGGATAAGATGAACCCAAACTATGGATACGTCCACTGATTCTAGCCACCGTCCCAGAAATAATCTCTTCCCTGTGGGTCATTTCTTCATCGACATCGGAGTACTCCTCTTCTGCTCCAATCTCCTCTGCATTGACAAGGTCAGTTGCGAAGGCAATACGATCCGCAGAAAAAAAGGCCGTCAATTCCAGATAATCGGCCGCAAGATCATAATTAGATTGCCCTTTGTCAAATTCATCTTGGGGAAAATAGAGTGCGATGCCCATTAATCCTTCACCATCGCATCTTTACTTTTTTTCTTCATGCGACTGTAGATAGTTTCCGCTGTTTCTGAGATATCTTCTGCAATATTAAGAAGCGATTGATCTTGACCATTATAGCCCCGCAGGCTATTCACTGCCTCACGCAGCATTCCACGCGCTTTGATCAAAGATGACGATAGTTTTTCGTCTGCTGAGTGGGTGCTGGCATGCGCTTCAGTTAACGTCCGTCCCGCCCTAAGCATATGCAGTCCTTCGGCATTGGCCAAAGTCTCACCCAGCCGTTTAATATCTGGGTTCTGCGATAGGACAACAGGTTCCTTATCGCCATTTTTTGAACCATAAATCCACACCAGAACTTCTCGTAAGTGATCAAGCTTATCTTCTGGAACAAGATCAGGTTCGGGGTAACGCGACCAAGCTAACTCCAGACCCAAGAAGTTCATGTATTGCGTTCGTGACAGCGCAGTGTATAGGTGCGAGAAGTTAAACTTTACAATCTTGCGATCAGCCATTGAGAATATATGATATTTCTCAGCCTGCTCAAGTACGTATATAGCCGTTACCATTCTTTTTATAGTGTCATGCTTATCTCCAATTTTTTCTGAAATTTCTCCTAGAGTGACATTGCTTTTAGCATCACGATACCAGTCCGCCGCAAACCTAGCTTTGGCATAAGAATCCCACTTGGCAGCACCATTGATGTGCTTAAAACCAATAAACGAACGGGCCGCATCTCGATTTGGAACCCGATATACGGATACTTTTTCCAATGTGTGGCGAAATTCTGGAGGGATTGTTGGAACGGAGATACGTAAACGCTCATTGGCAAAGATACGCTCAACCAAAGCAGGTTCACGAAACAGGCGGATAGCCGCAAAACGCCGGTTTCCCTCCAAGACAAGCAGCTTTTCCCCCGACTCATCAAGCATGACAATCAGCGGTTCGATGTCTAAGTAGCCATTTGCGGCTATAGACTGTAAAAGCTCTCCCAACTCCTCGCTGCGATAAAGTTGGGCGATGACACTTTCATCGGATATTTTTCGACCAGCCTCAACCAAGCGCGGGTTCGCATGGTCTAGAATCAGTTTGTCAATCGATACTTTTGTGGTCGCTTTTAAGGGGATTGACAATTCAATTTCTAAGTTGGGTGTGGTCATTGCTTAGACCCTAATAAGAGACAAGGCAAGCATTGCATTATGTTTAACTAGGAACCCGCTGCAACGCCGCATAAGCCGCGTCCAAATCCTCATGGGCGCGGTGGACCCAATCCTCGCCCCAGTAGAAGTTGCAACTGGTTTCCCCGCGCAGCAAATGCCAATGGGCTTCCGTCAGCGCATGCCATGTCTCAGTGTCGTGCAACTCGGCTTCGATGGCTTTGGCCCGTGCCGCATTGACCAAGCCGCTAATTTCAGCGACTCGCGCCAAAGCATCCTTTTGCGCCTGCGAGCCGGTCCACTGGAGGAAGCCGCGCCCGTGGTGCCAGCCGGTGTTCCATGCGCCTTCTTTGACATTCACTTCGCCGGTGGCACCAAATTTGTCCAGATAGGCATCAATGAAAGTCGGTTTAATTGTCCCCTCACCGCGCGCCCGCTCCATCAATTCGCGGTAGAAGCAACTCCAGAAATTGCTGCCCTCGGTCACATTGCGGAACCAGCCGCCGTTTTCGCCGTCGGTGGCGGTGGTCACTAGCGGCTCGAAATCGCACCATTTGGTCCTTTGCGCCACTTCCCACTCGAACCAGCCGAATTCCATGCCTGCCTCTTGGGCATCGGAAAGGTCGCGGTCACGCACCACGACGATGATTTCCGCGCCGCCATGCCGGGCGATGTGCGGTCGGTAGCGCAATTCCTCCCAACGCATGGCGCTTTTAGGTTCGACATGGTCGCTATCGACGATGACGTAGCGATAACCCATCTTGGCTAGGTGGGGTATCATCTCCATGCAGAAGCCCATCTCTGGCGGCCAGAAACCTTTGAAATTCTCGCGCCAGAACAGATGCCTTGCAATGGCGCGCCAACGCCCTAGATGCTCGTCCCAGTCTGCCTGGGGTATCAATGGAAACACCGGATGGTAATAGCCCGTGCCGAGAATTTCGATGATGCCCCGGTTTTGCCAATGCCACAGCAGCGACCCGGTATCGACGACCCCGTAAGTTTTTTCCTGGAACTCTGACCGGGACAGGCTTTCCAGCAAGGTGCCCGACAGCGATACATGCACCCGGCCCACATCCTCGTAACCCCACAGCGAACGGGCGATGCGGTCATAGGCGAAGAGTATTTCCTTCGCCTCCCATTCATTCTCGGCAAACAGATGCTCCAAATTGTTTGGCGGTTGATGAAGGTTGAGTACGAGGGCGTGGTGAATGTTCGTCATAATAGTCTCCGATGATAATTGCTGCTACTTTATGCGCAAATTGGAAATGTGAACAGTCTCTTTCAGTAAAGGGCGTGTTTAATGGATTTTGTAGACGGCAGTATTGAGAAAATAAGCATAGATTTGGGGGGTGTGTCCTATTTCAATACTCTTATGGAATGATGGAAACAATCTTTTTCTGCTGGATAATAACTTCGCCAATATGGCCACACTCAACTCCTTCATTTTTTTCTAAGCAGGTAAAAAAACACGCCGATGCCGAGCAGGGCAGGGAGCAGGTTTCGGGTAAGCAACCACATGGCGTTGGGAAGTTGGGTTACGAATCCCCAAAACCTGTCCCGGTTGCCGGGGGAATAGTCGTTCGGCAGAAAGCAGGACCGGTAGGAATAAAAGTTTGCTTCAAACACAAAACATTGGGCATTTTCCTTCATAAATGTTTCGCTGTAAGTCGGATTGATTGAAGCATCATCAAAGATTGATTGAAGAACGTGGACTGCCGCCTTAAGTTTTTTGCCTTCTTTGCCCGGATTTTTTTCAAACTCAAAAGTATAGTTGTCGCCGGTTTGTTTGACGGAATAGGCATAGCTTTCACCGTCATTTTGAAACGCGAAGACACCTGTGTTTTCGGCAATGCCAATGGGATGATAGGAATTGACCAGCAGGGTCAATAGCCATGCTATGTGCCTTTTCGACAAAAAAATACCGGTGTGTCTGCAATTGTCTGCCATATTATCTTGCCTTTTAACGCATCACGCCATAATTGGGTAGGAGCGGACCATGCCCGCGATAGATTGCCCATGTGCGGAATTCACCCCCGCAAGTCGCGGGCGTGGCCCGCTCCTACGGGGTTTAATCTTAAGGGTAGTGGGGTTTTATCGCATACGTTCACGCAGGGTGTAGAGTAAGGATTTGGCCGCCCTTTCCACAACAGGGAGTTCTTCCGGGTTTTCAATGCGGCTGGCGCGCTTGTCATCAAGAAGCTGGACGAACTTCTCCGCGTCAAGGTCCAGGCATTTCAGTCCCTTCTGGTTCACGAAGACATAACGCGGCGGCTCCTGCCCAATCCAAGTCAAGCGCACTGGCGACCACATATTCCGCTCGTTGGCACATTTAAGCCAGTCGCCTTTGTTGAATCCTTGCAGCCTTGCGCGCAAATTGGCTTCCTTCTCTTCGCGGTCGGTGTCTGCGGGTGGAACGGTAACATATTCAAGCGCCCCGTTTCCACCTCCATGCAACAGCAGTTTTTCAATATCATCGGCCAAACGATTGGGGGTTGAAGGTTCCGAGCCTACGCTAAACAAGCGTTCCAACATGAAACTTTTCAGTTCTTGGACTTGGGACGGGCTGAGTTGGGCAGACGGATCGTCATTGCCGAGTTTCTCCATCAACTGGTCGATAAAATCCAACTCCCGCTGCCATTCTGCACCATTATTGCCACGACGCAGGTAAGTCAGCACAAGGAGTTGTTGCCAGCCTCCAGCAAGCAAATCCAAGATGATTTTCGGCACGGGTTTGCCACCGAGCCTGGCATCGATTTCTTTGCTTACCAGCAAACGGGCTTGTTCCAAGCGGTGGCCTCCTTGGCAGGTGTCGATGACACGCTCTAGCCGCATGGCAAATGACTTGAGTAATGGGCCGGTCAGTTTTACCAAGCCCTCAAGGGCTTTTGCAAACACCCCTGCCTTGCTGGCCGAATCAACGGTGATGATGCCAATGGCCTGTTCGACTGATTGTAGCAATTCCTGATTGTCTATGTCCCCTTCGGCACTGGTGGCCAAGGACAAGTGGGCCAATTGATTGAGCAACTCGCGGGCAGGGTGGTTTTTAGCGTCTAACAGGGTGGGGTCAGCAAAGGCCACAATCAAAAGAGGGAATTGCAGTCTTCTAAAATAGGTTGCGATGCCATTTGGAATGGCCGGATCCGCAAGAATGGCATCCAGCAACAAGCCGACTATCTGTAGATTCTCGCTGGTTTCCAAATTGTCGAGCAAATTTTCATGACCGGTATGGGCAAATGCCTGCTCCAAACCATGCAAAAGTGCGGGCGCATTCCAATATTGCAACTGCGGGTCCAAGTTAGTGTTGTACAATTTCCGCAAAGCCCCGATCATCGAGGATGCATCGTAGCCGGGCGATGCCGCGGCTGAGCTTTTTTTAGCCTGGGACTCGGCATACCTGAACAGCACTACAAAGGTGCTGAATGCGTCGGGTTGATATGAAGTGTTTTCCGCCATGGAGGTCATTAATTCGTAGGGAGTCGCATCAGCCCATTGAGTGTTGTGTTACCCTTAAATGTTTCGTCGATGCGACACGGCGGCGGGCATTAAGGATTAAAAAACAAATCTTGCTGTAAAGTATAGGTGGAAATGGCAAATCCGTTAAGCCGTGAGGCGAAAATTAAGGGGATTTCCGGTAGGGGGCGAACGCTTACAGCCTGTCGAACCATGAACGGCTTAATCGTCCATCCTTCGACCCTTCGGCAAGCTCAGGACTCAGGAGGAACGGTTAAGCCCTATACAGCATTTTCAACATCAAAGAGTTACTTGATAGCTACTGGGTGGTGCTGGATATACGTTCAAATGGAAGGAATACTGAATGTCCTTTTTTAGTTTTATGTTAAAGATGAAAACGCTGTATGAACGAAAAGACGAGCATTGATCCAAGCGAAGTGGCCTTTTTTGCAGGCCTAGCGGAATTATGGTGGAAGGGAGACGGGCCGTTTTGGCCGCTGCATCGCATGAATGGGGTGCGGTTAAATTTCATCCGCGACATTTTAGCCGATGCGTTTGGGGCGGATAAACAAGCTGCAAAGCCCTTGCAGGGTCTAAGCATACTCGATATTGGTTGCGGCGGGGGAATTCTTAGCGAAGCCGTGGCGCGGCTGGGTGCGTCCGTCCATGGTGTGGACGTGGTGTCGAAGAATATCGCAATCGCCAGCCGACATGCCGAATTGGGCGGACTGGACATAGCCTACGAAGTTGCCAGCGCTGAAATCCTCGCCGGGCGGGGGGCGCTCTATGATGTTGTGTTGAACATGGAGGTGGTGGAGCATGTGGCCGAATTGGATTTGTTCCTCAATGCCTGCATTAAGTTGGTGCGCCCAGGCGGTGTCATGGTGGTTGCCACCATCAACCGCACCCTTGCCTCCTGGCTGGGTGCCATTGTTATGGCGGAATATGTGTTGGGCTGGTTGCCGCGGGGCACCCACCGCTGGTCGCGCTTCCCCACACCGGTGGAGATCGAAAACTGGCTGGCAGGCGGGGGGATGCGGGTCTTTTCCAGCACTGGCATGGGTGTCAACCCCTTCACGCGGCGCTTCCGGCTAAGCTCCTACATGGGCATCAACTACCTATTGGCAGCGCGGAAAGGGATCGAACCCGGTGATTTTATGGAGGGATTGGATTGACCGCCAACCTCAATAATGCACATGTAACCAATCCAAGTTAAGATTAGGCTTTGGTAAGAACTTAAAGTGAGGAGTCGATATGTACCAAGCGAGAATTGCAATCGTAATAGCGGCATTAGCGGCAGTGGTGATCATTATCTGGAGCATTTTTTTCAGGAAAAAATAGCAATCCACCATAACCGTTCGGACACCCCGTCAATAGGCATCATTCTCTAGGTAACCGTTTAGCCCCCCTTTGACGCTTGACCAATTCCCGGTCAAGCGGGGGCGGGCATGGGTGGGGCGGGATTGCC
>CAIZPP010000108.1 GCA_903934875.1 uncultured Methylococcaceae bacterium | reverse complement strand
GCTACCGGACGGCAACCTGGAATTCTTGGGCCGCATCGACAGCCAAGTCAAGCTGCGCGGCTTCCGCATCGAACTGGGCGAGATCGAGTCCGTGCTGAGCCAGCACGAGTCCGTCAAGGAAGCCGTCGTGTCGCTGTACCAAGGCGACGGCAACCCGCACTTGGTGGCTTATGTAGTGGCTGTGAGCAGTGAGCAGTGGCCAGAGAACAGTGACCAGTGGCTAGTGGCTAGTGGTCAGAAAGAAGATCGGGATGCCCAAGGAGCTTCTTCCTCACTGGCCACTGACCACTGGTCACTAGCCACTTTCTTAAAATCCCGCCTGCCCGACTACATGGTTCCGGCCCAATTCGTCATGCTGGAGCGGCTGCCGCTGACTCCGAACGGCAAGGTCGACCGCAAGTCCCTGCCCGCCCCGGAGCTTGAAGTGTCCAATGGGTTCGACGTACCTGCCACGCCCACCGAAGAACTGCTGGCGGCGTTGTGGGCGGGTGTACTCAAACGCGAGGCCATCGGGCGGCAGGACGATTTCTTTGCACTCGGCGGGCATTCCCTGCTGGCGACGCAACTGGTTGCCCGCATCCGCGAAGACTTCAACGTCGAATTGCCGATACGGGCGGTGTTCGAACATCCACAGTTGGCAAGGTTGGCGGAGGCCATTGACGCAGCCAGTGGCACGGTCCCTCTGCCCCCGATTGAAGCACGGGCTGCCGATGCCTCCAAGGTATTATCTTTCGCGCAGCAGCGGCTGTGGTTTTTAAACCAGCTTGAAGGGCATGGTAGCGTAACCTACAACATACCTGTTGCCTTGCGGCTTTCCGGCCCCTTGGACGCAGAGGCACTGCGGCACAGCCTACGGTGGCTGCTCGAACGCCACTCCAGCCTGCGCAGTTGCTTTCCCTCCCAGGAGGATGGCCAGGCGCAAGTGCGCATCCTGCCGATGGAGGCCATCAATGGCGTGCGCGTCCACGACCTAAGCTATCTCGGCCCTGACGCGCAGCACCGCGAAGTGCAAGCCCAAGCCGATGCCCACGCCGTCGCCCCGTTCGACCTAGGCGCGGGGCCGTTATTCAAGGCCGATTTGCTGCAACTGAATGGCAGCCAGTCCGTGCTGTTGCTGAACATGCACCACATCGTCAGCGACGGCTGGTCGATGGGCGTGTTCATGCGCGACTGGCAACATGCTTACACAGCCTTTTCAACGGGCGAACAACCGGGCTTGCCGCCGCTGGCGATCCAATACAGCGATTACGCCTATTGGCAAAGGCAATGGCTGCAAGGCGAGGCATTGCAACAGCAAACCGAATACTGGGCTCAAAAATTGATGGGCCTGCCCGAATTGCTGGAACTGCCGACCGACAAGCCGCGCCCGCCGCAGCAAAGCCACCAAGGCGCACATTTCACGCATAGCCTGCCGGCAACACTCAGCCAGACTATCACCCGCTTGGGTCGGCAACAGGGAGCCACCGACTTCATGACCCTGCTGGCGGCCTTCGCCCTGCTGCTGTCGCGCCACAGCCGCCAGCAGGACATCTGCGTCGGCAGCCCGATTGCCAACCGCACCCACACCCATACCGAAGATTTGATTGGCTTCTTTGCCAATACCCTAGTGTTGCGCAGCCAGATTGACCCGCGGCAGAGTTTCGTCGGCCTGTTGCAAGCCACCCGGCAAACTTGCCTGGAGGCTTACGCGCACCAAGACATCCCGTTTGAAATGCTGGTCGAACGACTGCAACCTGCCCGCAGCCTCAGCCACAGCCCATTGTTCCAAGTGATGTTCGTGCTGCAAAACAGCGCATCGGCCCAACTGGCCCCGCCGGGTTTAGAGGTTTCCGCAATACAAGCCGACTACCCCGTCGCCAAATTCGACCTGACCCTGAACATCACTGAACACCAAGGGCGGTTCCACTGCATTTGGGAATACGCCACTGGCCTGTTCGAACGCGGGACGGTCGAACGCATGGCGCGGCACTACGAAATGCTGCTGGCCTCCATCACCGACGACCCGCGGCAAGCAGTCGGTCACTTTCAACTGCTGACGGAACAAGAAATCCACCAGTTACAGGCATGGAACGACACCGCCACCAACTACCCGCACGACCAGACCATCATCAGTTTGTTTGAAAGGCAAGTCCAACAAACCCCCGGCCACATCGCTTTGGTGTTCGAGGGCCAGAGCCTGACTTACGCGGAACTCAACGCCCAGGCCAACCGGGTGGCCCACTACCTGCTTGGTCTTAAAACGAGAGACGGAAAAGCTTTGTTGACCGGCAACCCGCTGATTGCCATCGCCATCGAACGCTCATTGGAAATGGTCGTCGGCCTGCTCGGCATTCTCAAGGCCGGCGGGGCGTATGTGCCGGTGGACCCCAACTACCCCGAATCCCGCATTCAACACATGCTGGAGGACAGCGCCGCACCAGTACTGCTGACGCAAAGCCACTTAAAATCGCAATTGCCATCGGACGGATTGCAACACCATCACACCGTGCTATGCCTGGATGAAATGGACTTAATCGGCCAGCCAACCGAAAATCCGCCGACAAGAAGTAACCCCAAAGACTTGGCCTATGTGATTTACACTTCGGGTTCGACCGGCAAACCCAAAGGTGTCATGATCGGGCATGGCAACTTGTCGAATTTATTGCAAGATATGCGGCAACGCATAGTGATGACTGTCAACGACAAGCTTTTGGCCGTTACTACCTTATGCTTTGATATTGCCGCCTTGGAACTCTACCTACCGCTTATCTCTGGAGGCCTTGTACACCTTGCCACGAAAGCGGATGTGGGCGACGGATTGGCCTTGCAGCGCTATTTGCTCAATCACAATATTAGTTTCATGCAAGCCACCCCCGCCACATGGCAGCTTTTGCAGCATAGTGGCTGGCAAGCCGACTGCCGCCTGAACATTCTCTGTGGCGGAGAAGCACTCCCCATGGACCTGGCAAATTACCTGTTGGAAAGCAGCAATCGTGTATGGAATGTCTACGGACCCACCGAAACGACCATTTGGTCTTCAGCTTGTTTGTTGGATGCACCCTTACATAGCACTCCCCTAATTGGCCAACCCATCGCCAATACCCGCATCCACATCCTAGATGCCCAACACCAACCCCAACCCCCCGGCATCGTCGGCGAATTGTGCATCGCGGGCGCGGGTTTGGCACGAGGCTACCTCAACCGCCCCGAATTGACTGGCGAAAAGTTCATCGAGCTTGAAATCTTTGGCAAGCCCGAGCGCATCTACAAAACCGGTGACCTCGCCCGCTGGATGCCGGACGGCACGCTAGAATACCTAGGCCGCATTGACCAGCAGGTCAAACTGCGCGGCTTCCGCATCGAATTGGGTGAAATCGAAGCTATGCTGGCCCAGCACGAGTCCATCAAGGAATCCGTCGTGTCGCTGTACCAAGCCGACGGCAATCCTAGGTTGGTGGCTTATATTGTGGTTAGTGGACATTGGCGAGCAGATGGCGAAAAGAAGACTGTGACGGACGTTAAAGCAACCCTACTATCGACTATCCACTATCAGCTATCCACTCACTTAAAATCGCGCCTGCCCGACTACATGGTTCCCTCCGCCTTCGTGATGCTGGACAGGCTGCCGCTCACGCCAAACGGCAAGGTTGACCGCAAGGCGCTGCCAGCGCCGGGTGAAGGGATGTATAAGGCACAAACCTACGAACCGCCAGAGGGTGAGGCAGAGGAAGCTTTGGCAAAAATATGGGCCGAACTGCTCAAGGTGGAACGGGTAGGCCGCCACGACAACTTCTTCGAACTTGGCGGCCACTCCCTTCTTGCGGTTAAGCTGCTATTTCAAATTGATCGAATATTCAAGGTTAAGCCACCCTTGGCTTTCGTGTTTATTTCGCCCACATTGGAACAAATGGCTGAATTGTTGATGGCACAAGAGAAGCCGAAACCTTTTTTTTCGCTATTTCCTGTCCAACGATTGGGTATCCGACCTCCTATATTTTGGATACAATACGCTGCCGATAATTCCGAGGTGGTGAAGTCCATGGGTATGGAGCAACCAGTTTATGGCTTTCGCTATGGCATAGGATCGCCCGTGGGGAGTGCAATTTCATTACCTCGAATTGAACTCTTGGCAGCTCATTACGTTGATGAGTTGCTTTTAGCTCAACCTAAAGGTCCATATTTTTTGATGGGACACTGCTGGGCCGGGGTGCTGGCATACGAAATGGCCCAGTTGTTAACGAGTAGAAAAGAGAGGGTCGCCCTTATTGTTCTAATTGATAGCTATGTACCAGGAACTTCGGTAAAGCCGTTACCATTTCGGGTTCAGCTTGCTAACTTCATGAGCATGACTCCCGCCAAAATCTTCAAGGCATCAATCATGTATTCCACCGGGCGGCTGAAACGGTTATACAAAAATGCCAAAATTCTTTTATGTGGCTTAAGGTATAAACCGGATGAATTTGATGTCGACATAGTATATAACTCTGTTAAGGATTACGAACCAAAGAAATACTCTGGAAAAACAATATTATTTAAGGCAACTGAAGCTTATAATAGTCTACGAATGAGTTTAGAACCTCCTGAGTTAGGATGGCAGAAACTTGTTGGTGAAACGCTGGAAGTTCATGAGTTGCCTGGCGAACACGTTAGCATTATGACTGGTACAAGTGGTATTCAGATGGTTGAGATTATTACGGATACGATGAATAGAATTTTTGACCTTGATCATCGTTCAGCCCAATAACCCACAAATTGGGTGAGTTTGCCAATATCTTCGCCAAATCAGCAGGAGGCGAAGCGACGGCGAGGCCCCTACAAAAAAGCGGCCGCCCCCCCGGCAAAACGGCATCGCTGGCAAGCGGGGCGGTCGGGTTGCGCCCTAAAATCAACGCAAATGAGAACTGCCATCAATAACGCGCCGCCACTGAGATTTCTGCCCACAAATCACCCGTAAAAAGACGAAAAGCGCAGAAAAACCGGCAGGGGATCGAACCAATAGGTGGGGCAGATGCGAATGGCAGGGTCGGGATGGCGAAAAAAGGTATAATCTCAGAATCCAACCGACACTCCAAGCCATTACCCGTTTTTCAGTGTCATATGGCCTACACCTCTTTGATTTATAGGCTATTTACCTTAATATCCGCCGCTTGGGTTAGACCAACGGGGAGAGGTGTTCTGAAGGTGCCGAGTGTAGTTCTGCGCACCTTCCACCGAGAGCGATTTAGCCACTAGGATTTCCTTGTCCTGGGCCAGCAGCGAAAAGGCCGCACTTTCGGAGAGGCTTGCGAATGGAGGGAGGCGATTGACATATTTCGGGAATTGTTCGGTAGAGAGTGAATTCCCCTTTCCGCATCGAAGCCTTGGCAAGCAGCCATGACCGGTCGACGTTCGCCAGTGGCGAAGCTCGGCTTGACAACTATTTCCAGACGCAAGCCACGCAGGTCATCCGCCGCCGCATAGCGAATTGCTTTGTAGCCGTCGAAATCGTGACCGGCCAAGTCGCCGCCCACTACGCGATAGCCTAGGCTAGCGTATCCACGCCTAGTTTGCCGCCTGGCGATGCCGAGCGCCTGCCGCGTTATCCGACAATGCCCGCCGTTCGCATCGGGCGTTTAGCGGTAGACCGGCGCTATCAGGGGATCGGGTTGGGGAAAGCATTGCTGGCAGACGCAGCCCTGAAAACGATGACTGCCGCCCCCGCCTCGTTTGCCTTACTGGATTGGGTCCGCCTCCGGCACCTCATCCAACAGCGGCCGTTGCGTGCTACTGATGCCGTTGATGGCATTGACGATCATCAGCGCTTCTAAGTACCAGAATTCAAATGGCAGCACCAGCACACCGGCTGCGGCCAGCAAGCTCGTCCATTGGGATATCTTGACATTGCCTGCAATGCTGCGCTCAAAGCCCAGCGCCAGTTCCCACAGCAGCCGCAACTGGGCCAGGTGATCCTCCATCAGCACCACCTGGGCGGCATCGGTCGCGAACGTGGTTGCCCCG
>CAIZPP010000107.1 GCA_903934875.1 uncultured Methylococcaceae bacterium | reverse complement strand
TGTACAGCATTTTTATCTTACAAAGGATAATAATAAAGGACGCTCAATTAGACCATCTTGTGTGTATGTGCCTTGCAAAATGATATAACCTAAAAGTAACTCTTTGATGTTAAAAATGCTGTAAAACACTTATGAACCGCTACTTACCTCAGGCGGTATCGGGCGATGCGCTCTAGCAGCAGCGAGGCATGGTAGGCAGCGTCGGTGGTTTGTTCGAGTATGCCCAAAATCTCGGTCCAGTTGGCTTCATCAACCAAGGGAAGCATGTTAATCCGGCGTTGGGTCTTCCTCCATTCATGATAAATGACATCCGCGTTCTCCTCCCACTTTTTGAGGGTCTCACGGCACGCTCTCACCCTGGCCAATTCATTCTCTGGATATTGCTCTATCTCCGTCTGGAGTATTGCGACCATCGTCAGCAGGCCCGCAAGAATCTCCTGTGCCGCATCTTCGATCTTGTGCGGGATGCAGATATCGATGAGCCGGGCGGTATTGTTCATCCCATCCACGATATCATCCAAGCGTTTGACGAATTGCTCGGTAAGATGGATGAATTCAGAATGGGTAAGCAACTCCAACGCGGAGTAGGCCTCCGCTGTCAGCCTATCGCCATGTTCCTCTAGCTGTTTTACTTTCGCGATGTAAGCGGTTGGCGCATCCAAATGCGCAAAAAGGAGGCTTAGAACTTGGCCGCATTCTATGGTATTGGCTAAATGTTCCTTAAATAGGATGTCCAAGGATCGGGGTTTCTGAAGAATTACGATATCATCATTCATGCTGCCCTCATTAGGCTACGAAATAGAAATTCCAAAATCACTTCAATGTGTTGCGCAAGCGTTGTAGCTGTTTGACCATCTCCGCTTTCATGCGGTCACGGCCGATGGAATGCTTCAAGCCGCTACCCATCCCGGCCACTTGGTCGGTGGATGAGCGCAAGGCGAAGAAAATGACAGCGCCATCGTGGTAGGGCAGGCAACCGGCAACCAATTGGCTGGAATTGTACGAGTGCCCCACATAATACTGTCGCACGATGACCACTGCGCCCGTGTCAGAGGCTTGCTCCAGCCGGTGGATCAAGGTGGCTGTGGGATGGTCTTCCACCACCCGGTTCTGCCAGAAGAAGCGCTCCACTGCGTCAGCAGGCAAGGCTTGCGGATAATTGACCCAAGCTTGGTATAGCTCGGGGAAGCCAGTTTTTATCAACAGGTTGCCCTGCTCGGTAGCGGTGCGCAACTCGCTGGCCGGGTCGGCTTGGTCGCTGCCGCCACGGGTGTAGGCGGCAATGCCCGCCAAGCCGCGCTGCCGGTAAGCTTGATAGCGTTGCAGCAGTATTTCACGGTAGCGTTGCGACACGGCCTGGGCGACGGTGCTTTTGTCTGCCGACCCCAGGCTGCTGTTCAAAGCGGCGAAGCTGGCAATTTCATCGGCAGACAGATTGAAGTTGCTCCCCGCCTCGACCTCAAGCAAACTCTGTGCATCTTTGCCGCTGAGCGCGAAGCGCTTGAAGGCATCAACTGTCGCATTGTCTGGGATGGTCCCGCTCGCGGTGATGGTCGAGTCAATCCCGGCAAAATTGCCCTTTTTAACATAGGCGATCACCTTGGCTAGCGCTGTGGGCACATAGACCGCGACACCATCAGCCAGCTCCTTGTCAGTGTTTTCAGGGTACTTCCAAGTAATGGTCTGGCCTTGTTCCAGATCGCCGAGTTGCGACTGGGGCACACCGAGCCGGTTTAACACATCCTCGCCGGTCGGCAAGTCGGCGTTGGCCAAATTCAGTGTCAATGCAAAACCCGCGGCAAGCAGCCAGCGGCTTGGAATTTTTAGTCGATATTTCGCATGGGTCATGTTAAGTCCCCCTATACTGTTTAGCCTTGCAAGCAAGGCAAAATATTAATAACTGATGTTACGCAGTCATCGCTAGAGGATGGCAACTTGTGGAGCGCGGCGACTCGTCGCCGCTGGACGCAAAAGGCGGCGACGAGTCGCCGCACTCCCTAACATCCGGGCTACAGCCTACACGGTTGCGTAACATCAGTTAAGAATAATCTAAACGGGCTGTATTGGCAATTTTATGCAGGATTAAGGATGAGATGAAAAGTGATGCGGGAGTGCAAGGTTTGCCTTGCGATAGTATCTACAGGCAAGCAAGCCTTGCACTCCCGGCGTAAACTTCTAAGGCGGCATTCCCTTGCCACCAACCGTGCTGATTACTTGGAGACCGTAACCGCCGAAACCGCCGGTATTGGGCATCCTGCCTTAGTTAGCCAAGTGTTCAATGCGCCCACATCCTGCAAGACCCCGTTCGGCCCCAGGTAGTAGACATGGTTGTCCACGGAGGAGATGCCCACATAAGCATTGGTGTTCTTATAATACCGATAGGTATAAGGCTGCTGGACTTGAAAGCCCGCTCCCGCCGGTGAGAACAGATTGGCATAAGCCGTTTCGGCCCAGTTCAGCAGACAAGTGACCGGGGGGGTCGAACCCGCTGTCGGGGTGATCTGGAAGCTAAATATTGGTCGGACAGGGTTGGCGGCGGCGTTGTATTCCTGTGCGGTGTTTTGCGCCGTGGAGGTGATGCCGTAACTGGTCACCGTCAATGTTCCGCCCGCACTGACATCCAAGGCGTTGTAATTGAACGTGTCCGGGCTATAGAAATCCACTGCGGAAGGGCTGGAACTGGCGCTAGGGTCGTTTTCCCGGCGGACATTGAACAAGCCCGGATACCCTTGCAAGCCGAGAGGTTCGATGCCAGCGGCATGCTGTGCAGTGGCGATGCTGTTGGCAAGTTGCTGGGCCATGGCAAACGTGTGGTTGGTAATCAGGTCCGGCCCGGTCGCGCCCAAGGGGCCTGCCACAATTTCAAAGGTGTAAGGCACTTTGATATAGCTGGCTTGGTTTTCCGTGTCGCCGGTGGGTGAGTAAGTGAGTTCGTTGACGCGGTTCTGATGGTCATCGGTGGTCAGAAACACCACGTTGGTGATTGCATTATCGGCAATGTATTTCAGCAACGCATTGCGCTCGGCACGGTAGCCTCCCATCCACGATTTGCCACCATCCGAACTGACCGGGGAGTAGGCTGATGGTGCGCTATTGCCGTCCACACCCGACCCGAAGTTGGGAAGATTGCTCAAGGCCAAGGCACCGCCAATCGGGCCAATCTGGTCGATGGGGTCGGAGATGGCGATAATTTTCCAAACAATGCCGGCGTTTTGCGCGGTCAGCAAGGTCTGTTCCAGCAAAGCGAGCTGGGTCAGGCCTAGCATGGTGCGGTTCGGATTATTGGCGCGTGGGGCTGTGGTGTCGTCGGCGTTGGCGGAGGTTTTGAGGCGGATGTCACGGTAAGTGCGATCATCCACATTAATGAAACCGACATTTTTGCCCCATGCCAGGGCTAAGAACAGTGGCTTGGTGCCATTCGTGCGCGGATCATTGGGGGCGATGACGGCAGCGCGGTCAGCAATCGGCTGGTAGTTGCGGAAAACCTGCTGTAAGGTCTGGAAGCCTAGTGTCTGGTTGATGAAAGTACCTGTGGTGTTGGCATCATTGGTGGACAAACGCGCATCCACGCCGGCACCCGAAGGCATGTCTCCGACCGGCCCGCCGGTCGGTGCGCCACCGTTGATGTATTGGCGATTGCCCAATTCA
Source organism: uncultured Methylococcaceae bacterium (assembly GCA_903934875.1). Lineage (GTDB taxonomy): Bacteria > Pseudomonadota > Gammaproteobacteria > Methylococcales > Methylococcaceae > Methylumidiphilus. Next base: position 20,091 of record CAIZPP010000107.1, on the reverse strand, counting down.
TGGTTGTCATACAGCGTGTAATTGCCTTGGGCGGCATAGAACGATTGCAAACCGCTCTGCCCGCCCGAGTTCACCGGCACGAACTGCTCGCGGTACTTGCGTGTGAAATCGGCAAACAACTGCGCCTGGGTCGCGCCGGTGGATGAAGGTGCCGGTACCGTGCCGGTTGGCGTGACGGATGGCGAATTGTTAGGTCCGGCGGTGCCGTTAGTGACACCGGCATTGCTGGCCGTTTCATATATCACATCGCCTAAATTGACGTAGAAATCAAAATTCTGCTGGGGGATGGTGCTGGACAGCGCATAGGGGCGCATCAGCCCGTCCATGTCGCCACTGAAGCCAAAGTGCACTGCTGCGTTGGTCGCTATGTCGGGCGCAGTCTTAAATTTGCCGATGCCGCTCAATTCATTATTCTGGCCGACAAATTGGTAGTAATACACGGTTCCCGATGCCAGCCCGGTCAAGGGGACTTTCAGCGTGAAATCCTTGCTGGCGTCGGTGGCAAGGCCGGTGGTGATGATGGGGCTTCTGGACAGCGACGGATCGGTGGAAACCCACAGCGTCAAATTGGCGACTGCCGTACCGTCCACTGCGCGGGTCCAGACCACGGCGCTGTTGCTAGTGGCATCCCCGGCGGCGACGCCAAGGAAGGAGACTGTTGCGCAGGCGGACAAGGGAGAGAGGATTAGGCCGCCGACTGCGGCCGATAGCATGGAAACCCTGAGCCAATGTGGAATTTTGCGGAGACGGAATGGATTAGTCATGGTGTAAGCGATCCAAAATAGGTAGTGAACAGTATTCTGGGAAGATTAGCGATGGTTTATTACCGTTTGAAGAAACGACGGCGATACTTATGTAACTGATGTTACGTAGTCATCGCTAGAGGATGGCAACTTGTGGAGTGCGGCGACTCGTCGCCGCACTCCACAACATCCGGGCTACAGCCTACACGGTTGCGTAACATCAGTTATGTAATTGTCGATTGGGATGGTCGGGTAAGCCATTCATGGTTCGACAAGCTCAACACGAACGGCTTAAGCCCCGGCTTAGGATATAGCCGAGAACACATCGGCAAAGGCTTAACGACCTATAGCTATAAGTTTTATCATCATAATATTCATCTTTTACAAACTAAATCTGATGTAAAAATCAGATTTTTTCCGATATACAAGCTCTGAGGCAAAAGCCAGACTATCCCACATCTCAAAACGACTGCCGGGAGAGTCCACGCGATGATCGATGACGTTCTGCTGCTGCTGAAAAACCAATTGAACAGCTATTTTGCCTCCCTGTCTTTGGACGGGGCGGCGGCGGATTTCCCTAACATCGACGCATCGACTGGCCTAGTCGCCTTAAAGCCGGACAAGGTCAACCTGCTGCTCTACCGCATGGAAAAGGAACCAGCCTTGGGGCAACGCGGCACACCTGGCTATCCGAGCTTGAATATCAATCTGAATGTCCTGTTTGTCGCCACCGTCACCGACTACCAGACTAGCCTGAAATACCTCTCCCAAACCATCCAGTTTTTCCAAACCCACAGCAATTTTAACCCGCAAAGCGCACCCGGCATGGCCGCAAGTTTGGGGGAATTGGCTGTCGACATCATCACGTTCGACCTTGCCGACCAAAGTGCGCTCTGGCTCATGTTAGCGGGTGCTTATCTGCCTTCCGTTGCGTATCAAGTAAAAGCCGTGGTGTTTGGCGGGTCGGCATCGAATATCCCCTCAACCCCGATTAATACGATTGATTTGCAGGTGCAACCATGAGTTTCGCCTATTTATTGGGCATAGAACTCAAGCATAGTTACTATGCCGACGGATCATGCCCGGATTTTGCCGTCCTCCCCAGTCCGGAAACACAACTGTTTCTCACTAACCATCGCTGTGTGGTCAAACCCAAAGCTTCGGGTTTGGATATCTATGTGCAGACAGACGCCAGCGGCAATCCAGTCATCGCCTTTGATGGCAGCAATACGCTCAATATCGAATTGTGCCTGCGCAATCTTGATTTTTCGCTGTTCACCGACTTGACCCAATTGCCGGCAGGCAACAATGTCGGGATTACCTATGCCAGTCAAATCTCGGCCCCGGTCTATGCCCAAGTGATCATTACCCGTGACTTCTATCAAGTCAAGGGCGAACAGGTGGCCATCGCTTTTGCGGCTAAGCCGGTACGTTGGCTGTATTACCTGCTGACCCTGGCAAACGATACCAACACTTATTCCATCGCAAGCAACACCAACCCTCCTCAATACACTTGGTCTTTGGCAACAGGGACAGACGCTATTGCCAATGAGCTGGCTGCACAATCGCCAGGATTCAAGGTTTCGAGTTTCCTATCGGACCAGGAGATTCCTTGCCAGCAATTGGGCATGGCGAATGTTCAACTCAAAGTCCAAGGGAGTCCGAATAACACAGTACTGATAGATAGTCTGCCCAACCCTAGTTACCGCAATTTTCTGCAAACCGATGTGAATACCGCGCAGAGCATAGATGCGATTTACCACATCTTGACTTTCATGAACACCCCAACTAAATGAAGGCTTAACATCATGGCTACATACAATACTCCTGGAGTCTATGTCGAAGAGGTATCCAACTTGGCCCCGTCCGTGGTCCAAGTGGCGACGGCAGTCCCTGCGTTCATTGGATACACACAAACTGGCTTTACGGGCCCGAGTCCGTCGATTGCCAGAATCAATACCTTACTGGATTACACCAATCTTTTCGGGCAAGCCAATCCGAGTGCATTCTCAGTCGATGGCAATCTCAACGTGACCCGTAGCGACGCGGCCACCAATAATTTTTTAATGTACTACGCCGTGCAAATGTACTTCCTCAACGGGGGCAGCACTTGCTACATCATTTCGATTGGCGGTTATACAACGACGACCGCAACGGGCGGCACATCCACCACAACAGCCACGGTGCCGGCAAAAGCGGATTTTGAAGCTGGTTTGTCATTATTGGCAAAGCAAGACGAACCAACGCTGGTCATACTACCCGATGCCGTTAATTTGTCCCAGGAAGATTATTACGCACTTTCCCAAGATACGCTGTCGCTTTGCGCGAACCTCGCGGACCGCTTCGCCATACTGGATGTCGCCTCCGGTGACAACACTACGCCCACGCAAGACATCACCAACTTTAGGAATAATATCGGGATAAATGACCTGTGTTATGGGGCTGCCTATTACCCCTATTTGTTGACAAGTTTGAATTACCAATACTTGGAAACAGGCGTTCAAGTCACCAGTGGCTCGTCTTGGTCTTCCGACGCAAATGGCATTACGGTCAGCCAGTCTACAAATACGCCGGCTAATGTACTCGTTACCCTAGGAACCGTGACAAGCACCGCCTTTGACACCACGTCAACACCTGGGACCTTGAAGATCAACCTTCCGGCGGCCAGCACGACCGCTTCGGCAGTGGCGACTGCATGGTCAACATGGACGGGTGCCAGCAACAATTTCAATGTCACCGCCAATGGCGATGGCAGCACGGTCTTGACCGCCATCGCCAGCACCGTGTTGCAGGCCGACACACCCAGCTTGAACAACATTAAATCGACCAACTCTGCACTATACAACCAAGTCAAGGTTTTATTGGCCGGTGAAAACGTCATTATGCCGCCGAGCTCCTCCTTGGCGGGCGTTTACGTTGCCGTAGACGGTAGCCGGGGGGTCTGGAAGGCACCAGCCAATGTCAGCCTGGCTTCGGTGGTCGCCCCCGTGGTGCAGATTAGTAACTTGGATCAAGGCGACCTCAATGTCGATGCTACAGGCGGAAAATCCATCAACGCGATCCGTGCCTTCACCGGCCAAGGCACCTTGGTTTGGGGCGCGCGTACACTAGCAGGCAATGACAATGACTGGCGTTACATATCGGTGCGCCGATTGTTCATCACCATCGAAGAATCCTGCCAAAAGGCGTCCAGCTTTGCCGTGTTCGAGTCCAATGACGCGGTAACCTGGCTTAAAGTCCGGTCGATGATCGAAAGCTACCTCTACGGGTTGTGGCAACAAGGCGCGTTGGCCGGGTCCGACCAAAACTCGGCTTATTTCGTCAATGTGGGCTTAGGCAAAACCATGACGGCGCAAGATGTGTTGGAAGGCCGCATGATAGTCGAAGTGGGCGCGGCCCCGGTCAGGCCAGCCGAGTTCATCATTTTGCGGTTTACCCAAATTATCCAACAGTCTTGATGACCCGGTTTCATCGGTATTTGTAAAACACTAAATAAAGAGAGTGCCAACATGACTACATCGACAGATTATATAAAGACCAGCTACCCGCTTCCTTCCTATCAATATCAGGTTATTTTCCCTGATGGTAATGGAAATACCCCAACCATAAGTTTTGCCTCGGTCACCGGATTGTCCGTCGTTTATGACACAACAACTTACCTGCAGAGCAGTTCGACGAGTGGAAGTGGATCACCACAATTGATGATGATGCCAGGCCAGTCGAATAGATCAAACCCGATAAGTTTCACTAGAGGCATTATAAATGATCAGAATATCCTCTATTTGTATAACTGGATTAGCAATATACAAGGAAATATTATCGACAAAAGGGATATCACGGTATATTTATGTGATGATCAAGCGAATGCGATTGTTACATGGAAAATTGGTAACGCATTTCCAATCCGTTTGGATGCCCCGAGTTTTATCGCTAGCTCCAATGATGCTGCAATAGAATGTTTGCAATTATTGGCAGATACTATAACTATGGGCTAAGAGGTTGATACTAACTAACCTAGATTGCTGGTAGTCATGTAATATAGTGTTTCAAATACCTTTGGGTGACGTAGGAGCGGGCCATGCCCGCGATAAGCTGGTCACGATTGCCGAGGTTTCAATCGTTCGCTGGCATGGCCCGATCCTACGCAGTGTATGAGGAATATATAATAGCATTTTTAAGATCAAGGAGTTACTTTTAGGTTATATCATTGTGGAAGGCACATACACACACGATATAACCACTCTGTAAACGTCGGCACAACCTATATAGGAATATTGATGGCACAAACTATAGAAGATATATTAACTGATTACCCTATTCCATCTTGCAACTATCAAGTGACAGTACATGATGGGGATAAAAATCCTACCATTTCATTCGCAGAAGTCACCGGGTTAAAGCGGGAATATGAAACGGTCATCTATAAGCATGGTTTTAGTTTTTATTTGGGATACTTTATTATTCCTGGCGATATAAAACCAATACATATAACGATGAGGCGTGGAGTATTTGTGAACGATGACTATCTAGATGCTTGGTTTGAAAGCATGGATGCATGGGTCAATGTATTCCATCCAACGAGCAACCCGTTAAACACTAGGGATGTTGATATCAAGCTGTATAATGGTAATGGCAGTGCTATGGTTAGATGGAAAGTGCGGGGAGCCATTCCAGTGAAGCTGGAAGCCCCAAATTTTAACGCATCCATTAATGAAGTTGCAATTGAAAGCATTGAGCTTGTTGCAAAGGATATAGAAGTTAGTTACGGTTAAAGCGACTGAATAATAAATCAGGTAGAACCTAATGAGTATTACTCCAACAGATTTTTTCGTAGGTGCTGTTCCACCACTAGGATTCCGCTTTTCTGTCGCGTTTTTGCATTTTGGATTAATTCCAAACCCTTTGGATTTCATGTTCCAGAAGGTTTCCGGAATTTGCTCGACTGTTGCTACGCGCACGGTTAATGAAGGTGGACAGAACTTATACAGTCACCGGATTCCTGAACGGATTGAATATGAAAATCTAGTTTTGGAACGTGGTTTGACGGTCCTTTCGCCATTGGTTTTGGAATTTGACCTAGCAATGATGCTATTCAAATTTAACCCCTGCAATGTTCTGGTGATTCTGCATGATAATAAAGCCCATCCAATCACTGCTTGGCTTTTCCGCAATGCTTACCCGGTTAAATGGGAGGTGTCTGAGTTTAATGCAAATGAAAACGAGGTAGTCATTGAACGAATGGAATTGGCTTATCAAAATATGTTACCGATGAGGGTTTGATGCCATGCCAGTGGAAATTCGTGAACTGATTATCCGGGCGGTGGTGCAGGAACCCCCAGAATCCGATGATGAAGAGGGGGATGATACAAAAACTACGCTGGATGCTAGTCCTATCATTGACGAATGTGTCAGGCAGGTTTTAAAGATACTAAAAGCGACCGGGGAGAGGTGATATGTTGAAAAACTTATTTAAGCTGGAAAAGTTAAAAATCTATTCCTACACCAATGCTGCTCGAACAACGCCATTTACTGCAAATACTCAAATAATTAAAAACGCACAGGTAAATTTAGCTAGCCAAGTGATAACTCCATATTTTGAAGCGATGTTCAACCCGGAGTCGATTACCCAAAAATTCTCCATTGAATATACCGAACCACAGGCGATCGGTTCTAGCGGTAAACAACTGACGTTCTCGGTTAGACCGCCTTCATCAATGCGGATGACGCTAATTTTTGCGCAAAGCAACAATAGTTCATGGTTGGAAAATAAAATCACAAAACCGGCCCAAAGTATCGTCCCTGCACAAGTTGCAAATGCGCCATCCACTTTCAAAAGTGCAACGGTTTCAGATTGGATAAGATCATTTTTTCAAGCCTCCTATGATATCAGCTCAGCTGAGCATCAACCATTGTGGTTAAAAGTGGTTTGGGGTTCCCTCAGTTACACCTGTCGCCTCGGTAGTGTGGAAATTAATTACACCAGCTTCGATAGGAATGGCGAGCCATTGGGAGCCGAGCTTGATGTCTTGTTTAAAGGGGATGTTTTACAAAATGACAAACTCCTTACTGATAACTTTATGTCACCCGATGTAACCCATCAGCGTATCGTCAAGGCAGGGGACACTTTACCGCTATTGAGCAATGCTGTTTACGGCGATCCAAGCTATTATATAATTGTCGCACAGGCTAATGGTCTGGATGACTTTAGAAAACTAACACCAGGGCAAAAACTGTATTTTCCTCCCTTGACTTAGATTTACTGAATATACTTAATAAATAAATTGGATATATAACTCAATGAGCGAAACGACATTCAAAATCAAAGATGCCAACGGTAAAGAAATGTCCAATTCTTGGAGTTTATTAGGCATCGATATTATTCGTGAAGTAAACCGCATCTCTTCTGCCACATTGACGCTGGGTAATGATGAAGTTCCAGCGAAGCAATTTGAAATTAGTAATGACGGTTTTTTTAATCTAGGAGATGAAATTAATATTATAGCAACTATACCTAGTCATGGAGGACAACATGCTCAGGATGAAACTCTTTTCAAAGGATTAGTCATCAGCCAGACATTTGAGGCTAATATCAGTTGTTCAATATTGAAAATTGGCTTAAAGGATTCTGCCATTAAAATGATTCAGTCGCGTAAAAGCAAAGTGACTAATGCTACTGATAAAGAAGTCATTAAAGCACTTATTGAAGATAACAACCTGACCTGCGGTATCAATAACGACGCTCAGTTTCCTGTTGTTGAGACTAAGTTTGATATCGTCCAATATAACTGCTCAGATTGGGATTTTATGCTGACAAGGGCAGAGGCGAATGGATTGCTAGTCAGTGTTGTTGACGGCGTAATCGCACTGAACAAGATTGCGCTAAGTCAACCAGCCAAGAAAACCTATCAGTATGGAAAGGATGAAATCTATTCGTTGGAAATTGAAGCTAATGCCAATGGTCAATATAAGGAAGTTACTAGCAGCGGTTGGGATATTGCAAACCAAGCTATGACAGCGTCGAATTCCGTTGCCACTACCAATGATCTGAAAGTGTCTCCTGGCGATCTCGATAGCGGAGCATTGGCGAGCAGTTTGGGTGACCCAAATTATGCGTTGATCAGTCCTGCGCCGTTGGCGGTTGGCGAGTTGGACTCTTGGCGCGATGCTACGATGGCCCGCAGTCGTTTGGCGTTGATCCGTGGACGAATCTCCCTAGAGGGAACCAATGCTGTGCAACTAATCGACACTATTGAAATTACTGACGTGGGCGAGCACTTTTTTAAGCCTCCCGCTAATAATGCCTTAGTCACTGGATTGCGCCATCGTGTCACTGATAAGTTAGGTTGGGTCACCGACCTTCAGTTTGGTCTTGCGGATGAATGGTTCGCCTCACGCCCAAATATTGCGCCACTGCCGGCTGCCGGGGTGATACCACCTATCAGTGGATTGCAAATTGGGCTTATAGACCAATATGTACTCGATGCTAGTGGCCAGTATAGGGTAAAGGTCAAAATCCCTGCTTTTGCGCTGTCAACAGTGCAGCAAGGGCAAGAACAGCCATATTGTTCCGTTATGGCACGCTTGGCCTTGCCCGACGCGGGGGAAAAACGAGGGGTTTATGTGCGACCGAAACCGGGCGATGAAGTTGTCTTGGGATTTTTTAATAATGATCCACGCCAAGCTGTGATTATTGGCTCATTATACAGTTCTACAAAACCCCCATCAGAGCTTATTTATGATGATACAGAACAAAATAACAAACTAGGCTGGATTTCAACTAATTTAGCCATAAGTTTTGATGATGGTGCAAAACAAGTCAGTATCGGTACATTGGATAAAAATGCTCTTAAGAACAGTCTAGTGATTGATGCTACTAATAATACAATATCCATACAGCTTGGCACTGACGGTAAAAATAAAATAGTAATGAATGCTGACGGAGTCACCATCACCTGTCCCAATTTTAAAGTTGATACAACAGACTCTGTGAATTTATCTAAAGGCGGTCAAGCCGTAGTCAAAAGCACAGCTTAAGCACGATTTATCGTTCCCTATCCCTACAAAAACAGAGGTTCTGAACATGCCAAATGATGAAATTCAACTGAAACTGACAACTGAGGAAGCCAATATCCTGCTGGAGGCACTGGGGGGTTTGCCATTTGTCAGGGTCTACGCCCTGATCGGCAAAATCCAGTCGCAAGCTTCGGCGCAACTGGCTACCGCGACTGCTACACCCGGGCAGGTAATAGGGGAGGGCTAAAACCATGCAGACAGCACAGCCCTCCTTCTTAGGCAAAGGCTGGTCTTTTCCACCGAGCTTCTCCACCAACGGCAAGGAAGTCGAAACGGCTGTTGACGATGAGGACGTTGTGCAAAGCCTGCATATCATCCTGTCCACTAGCCAAGGTGAACGGTGCATGTTGGCTGATTTTGGCAGCACTCTAAATCAATTTATGTATGAGGACATCGATCAAACGCTGGCCACTAATATGAGCAACGCGGTAAAAACGGCACTATTGCGTTATGAAGCCCGAATAGACGTGATTAATGTGGATGTGGACGAGAGCCAAGAAACTTCCGGGCTGGTGCTGATAACGGTCACGTATCAGGTTCGGGCAAGCAATTCGCGCTATAACATGGTTTACCCCTTTTACATTAACGAAGGCTCGCCCATCTAGGGGACTGAAATGCCCGATTATGTATTGATTGATGGTGATTTGGCGGAGTTCCTGCCCACTTTTGGCGCTGCGACAGTGGTCGTGCGACCCGGTCAGATGAAAGGCTCGGGGCTTGCCAGTTGGAATGGCAAAATCTGGTGCGTGGACGGGGATGAAAAGCAGCTTGCCGTGCCGGGTTGCTCTTATATAACGCCCGTCTATTCGATACCCGGTGTGGGCACGTTAAAGATTGCCGCCTTGGCCGCCAACCAGAAGGCGCAGATTACCCAGTCGGGCGGCAAGGCAGTGTTGCTGAAGGGCATCCAGTTCACCGCCAAATTCGAGGTGCAAGCCCCGGCCCAACAGCAACCACCAGAGCCAGGCCCACCCATACCGGATTCCACGGCCAGCTATTCGGGCTTAGGCTCATTCATCACGTTAAACACGAACCTCCAGGCAACTTAATTAACTGAAAATGCCGCCATGACAGACTCTAGCTCTTCGATCATCATTTCTGTGGCCAGTGACGGAACAAACCAAGGCCAGCGCAACCTCGCCAGCCTAAACCCGCAATCTGTAGGCATAGACGAGCGTAGCTTGGCGGATTTTTTCGACTTTACCTTGGCTTATTCCCAAGGGCTTAACTATTACGGGCCGGATAATCAAGCCAATGGCGATTGGAGCGGCTTGCTGAACCCCGACGGCTTGGATGAAAATGATTGGGAGGCCCAGCGAGACCGGCTTATCCAATTCCTAACCGACCCGGAGAATGCGCCTGCCGTCGACCTGCATGGGCGGGCGCATCTGTTGCTGTTTGCAGCCTACCTGAACTTGTTGCAAATGAGCCAACAGCAGATCAACCAACTGACCCAGCGGCATCTTGATTTTTACTACCAAGACTATCTGCAACTGACTAATCTGGCGGGGATTCCCGATTCGGTCAATGTGCTGGCCTCCCTCCCGGCCGGCACGTCAGAAGCGCTATTGCCTGCGGGTACCTTGCTTGCAGCCGGCAAAGACAGCGCAGGGAACAATTTGAGCTATGCCACCCAGGATGATTTGCTCGTCAATTTGGCTCAAATCGGGCAGTTAAGTTCGGTGTTTGTCAATAAAAAAGTCACTGGCATTGAACAGGCGCGGGTGAACTGCACCGGCGACACTGAAGACGCGCTGATGGCAATGCTGGCCATCCCCTACGGAGCCCCCAATCCTGGCGACCCGCTGCCGCTTTATCCTGTGCCGGTCTACCCTGCGAATTGGGTGCCGGGGGATATGGCAAGCCTAGGCAAATCCCTGCCTGTAACGAATGGGGTGACAGTCCCGTTTCTGCAAAACCTGCTCGAACTGACCCAGTTTGTCGCCAGCCCCTTGTATTTGGAGTTTGACGAGTTTAGTCAAATGATGCTCCTGAAAGACCGGCAAGAGACCGCCAACCCGCAGGCAATCGCCAATTGGAACACGATCAACAGTTATCTGACTCTGGCAGGGCAAAACCGGGCAGGGTCAGCATTCCAGCTTAACCCGCAAAACCCAAGGGACTTTAACCAGAACCTCGACACTGCCTTGGGAGGCCACCCGCCTGATTTCAGCACCCTGCCTGAAATCGAAACCATCTACGACCTTTATGACCAGCGAACCAATGAGAAGGTGCAGGCGTATATCCCGCTGAATATTTATCTCAGCCTGGATCAATTCGACCAGATGATGGAAATCAAAGTGGCGATAGATGCCGACTGGGAAGAAGTCAACAATTTGCTGGCGCGGGCCAACCAGAGAAAGTGCCAGCAATTTCCGAGTACCATCGCTTGGCCGCCGTCCGGCTTTGACAACACGTCCCCCAATTTTGATGCCAACCTGCAAGCGGCATTGGGTACCCTCAATTTTTCTGCTTTTGCCAGCATGGGCTTAGGGCCAGTAAGCAATATTGACCAATTCAGCGTTTCCCTACAGTTTCTTGAGGGGTATTTTTTCAGCCCGGCGGCAGACTTTGAATTGCTGATGGAAACTTGGGGAAATGCCGATGCCAGCCAGGAACAATGGGACACTGTTTACGCCAATCTGCAAACGGCCTATGTCAATCGAGTGCAAGTGCAATATGGGCAGCAGTTATGGGCGATTCAACAAAATGCCCAAAACCAGCAAGCGGCCATAACAGGAATGCTGCAACTTGCCTTGGATGAGCAGGCAGCCGTGACGGGTCAAAACTTACTGGATCAATTGTCGCTTTACCTGGCCCCCACTTCGGCGCAATACGTGCAGATTTCTCAAGCCATGCAACCCAACGCAACGCCTTTGACCCAGGATCAATGGACCCAAGTCGTCAGCACTTTAGTATTGGTGTGGCGCAATCGGCTAGGTGCGGACCCGGTGCCGCAGCAGGTGGCATGGGAATGCCTGAGCGCGAATGCCGATGCAAGCACTGTGCAAGCCGAAGTCGCGGGCAACACCGCCCGCTGGCGCAGCTTTGGGCAGCAGCCCGCCCCCGCGAAAGGTCCGCCGCTAAACTCGCCGCTGGGTTGGATCATCACCTCGCCCCTGCTGTGCCTAAGCCAAGGGACCCGGACGGTGCAATTAGTGCTGGGGTTCGACAATGCCAGTTTTGACCCGGCCATAATCGCCACGATAGGCCAGTGGCTGGCCACTCCTAGCCAATACCCTTTCACGGTTCAGGTCAGCAATGGCAGCGGCTGGTTCACCACATCCAATCTTGCCATCAGTTGGATCAATTACGACGACAAAACCAGCCCGCCATCCACCCCCCCAACCCCATTGCAGGGCTTGTCGTTTGTGTTCACCTTGTCGGTGTCCGATCCCCCGGTGGCGGCACTGGCAAGCTTCGCCAGCCCCTGGCCGGCGTTGCGCCTGCTGTTGCAGTCTGTCTGGCAAGACAATGAGCAAGGCGGCAATTATGTCACCCCTTACCCCTTGTTTAGCAGTTTGGCCTTGGACCGAGTGTGGCTGGGTGTGAATGTGCAAGGCTTGCAGGGCTTGCAAATGCACAACGACGAATCCACGCTGGATGCCTCCAAGCCGTTCACGCCATTCGGCACCAGCCCGTCGACAGGTTCCAGCTTTAGCTTTGCCCACAGCGAACTGGCGGTCAAATGCCTTGATTGCATCACCCTCAATCTGCAATGGATGAAGATTCCCGCCCCCAATTTGGCAAGCTACTATGCCAACTACCCGGCCTTGGCGGGGACCACTGACAATACTCCATTCACATTCCAAATCAGCATGGTCGATCTGTCTGCGCCGCTATTGCTGAATGGGAAGGAGTCACTTTTCAAAGCAGCCGACGCGACCGCACCTTGGGCCGTCAACATCCCGGTGGCATCCACATTGGACCAAAACTTCCTTAACCATGCCTATCTGCCAGACACTACACCGTGCGACTATTCCCAGTCTTCGGGCTGGCGGCGGTTTTGGCAATTGGAATTAAACGCGCCCGATTTTCAGCAAGACGCTTATCCTTCCGTCGCTACCGCCGCTTCCATCCAATTGGCGACCACCATAGCCGCTGGCGGCAAACCCTTAGCCGCCAGCTATCAAATCAACCCGCCTTACACCCCTACACTGAAAACATTTAGCGTGGACTACCAGGCCACGGTGGAAGTGGTGATGAGCAATTATCCTTCGGCATTGGAACGGATTTACTACCAGCAGGCACTGGCCGGCTATGCGGAAATTCAAGCCGATGCCAATGGCATCTACCGCATCTTGCCTGCTTATGACAATGAAGGGGAGCTTTACATCGGCTTGCAAGGCGTGGTGGCCCCGCAAACGGTTTCCATCCTGTTTCAATTGGCCGATGGCAGCGCCGACCCTGATCTACCGCCGCAACCGATTGAATGGGGCTATTTAAGCGGCAATCAATGGATTTCGTTGCAACAAGGCGAACTGCTAGTCGATGGGACACTGGGCTTCACCATGCCGGGCATCATCCGCTTTCAGTTGCCGCCGGCCCAGGCGAATACCCTGTTGCCTGCCGACTTGTATTGGCTGCGCGCCGCCGTGGCCGAAAACTGCGACAGCCTGTGCGATACCATCGCCATCCAAACCCAGGCCGTGTTAGCCACTTGGGTCGATCAGAACAACGCGGCGGACCATCTAAACCAACCATTGCCCGCCCAGACTATCACCAAAACGGTAAACTCAATTCCGGGCATCGCCGCCATCAGCCAACCCTATACCTCCTTTGGCGGCAAACCCGCAGAAGACGACAGCTTGTTCTATGTGCGTGTCAGTGAACGCTTGCGGCACAAGCAGCGGGCCTTGACCTTTTGGGATTACGAAAACTTGATCCTCAGCCAGTTTCCCGGGATTTACACCGCCCGCTGCATTCCGTCCGCGTTGGCGGGTGCGAATGGCTTGGGCCAGGTGAGTGTCGTCGTCATTCCCGATATCCGTAACAACCTGCCTTTTAACCCCTTCACGCCCAAAGTGTCGGCCGGGATGATCAAGGAAATCCAATCCTACTTGGATGGGTGCCTGTCTCCTTTGGCGGATGTCGTAGTGCAAAACCCGGTTTATGTGCCAATTCTGGTGCGTTTTGCCGTGCGCTTCATGCCCAATTGCGACCCTGGCTATTACACGCCGAAGCTCAACACGGCTTTGTGCCAATTCCTGTCACCTTGGGCTTATGACGGCAGTAGCGAGGTGGTCATAGGTAACAAGATATACGCCAACAATATCATTAATTGTTTGGAAAGGCTTAGTTATGTGGATTATTTGGCTGATCTGAAGCTATTCAAATGCGAGGATGGTACGAATTATGAATTGGTGCAAGACCCTGGCGACGGCACGGGGTATTGCGTACAGGCCGACTACCCGAATGAGGTTTTGGTGTCGGCCCAGCAACATGATATCGACCTGATAACCGACAACGAATTTGAGCAAGAAGATTTCTCAGGTATTGGATACATGAAAATTCAGCTTGATTTTGTGGTGGGTTGAGGTTTGAGGGTTTGCCAACTCTAGGTTTTTTATCGTTCCCACGCTCCTGCGTGGGAATGCGGCTGGAACCGCTCCGGCGGTTTTTGACGCAGAGCATCACAAGAGGCGTTCCCACGGACACCGTGGGAACGATAAAAACTTAACTAATTTGACTGGATAAAACAATGACGACCACCGCCACCCGCGCACAATTGCAACAATATTTCGCCACTAACTGCATTCCGACCCAGAGCAATTTTACCGACCTCATCAATGGCATGCTCAACCAGACCGACGACGGCATCGTCAAATCCGCCGGCAACCCGCTCAGCATCGCTGCCGCAGGAGATGCAACGACTTCGCAAAAGGTGCTGAACTTATATGCCAACTTGTCCGACCAAAACCCAGCATGGACGCTGCAACTCAATCCGCGTAGCAACCAGAACGACTCTACGACGGCCCATTCAGGATTTTCCGTTAGCGATGCCACCGGCACCAGCCGCTTGTTCATCGACGCGGGCAGCTACAATGTCGGCATCGGCACCAATACGCCGAAGGCCATGCTGGATATCAACGGGGGTGCCAATGTTGGGACGAGCTTGAATGTTGGGGCGGGTTTGACGGTCAGTGGCAGCCAAGTTTTTATCGGACAAGATATTATCCCAAGCCCTACTTCTAATATTAAAACGAACAGTGTCATCTGTTTTGCCCAAGCCATAGGTGAGGAACAAAATGCAGGTAAAGTCATCTATAAACCTGCTTGGTGCAGTAATGCCCTAACAATCGTCGGGGCAGGTACGCAAACTGGCAACAGAGCTATTGCACTTTGGGATAATGTCACTGTTGAGAGCGCATTAACTATTGTTGGTCAGAATATTCCTGCCAATGCCAATGCTCTCACTGTGACCGGAGCAGCCTTGTTCAACAACGCTCTTAAAGTATCTGGCGCGGCAAGTTTTTCCAATTCCCTCACCGTATCCGCCGGCAATGTCCGCATTGGCTATGACGATCAAAACAATGGGACGGGTAGGATAGTCTGTTTCCAGAAGGACAGTGGTGATGACATCAATGCCGGGAAAATCATTTACAAACCAAACTGGTCAGGCACTGGCGGGACTGCGTTGAATATCACGGGTGCAGGTACTAGCAACAGCACCCGGAATATCAAGTTATGGGACAATGTCGAAGTGACGAACATTCTCATAGTGGATGGACCGGCCAGTTTGAATAACACCCTCTCTGTGTCTGGGGCCATCAATGCTTCTGGCAAGGTAAACAGCCCCTTTTGGAATATTACCAATGTCATGTCGAATCAAAAGGGAGGACTAGGACAGGGTTTGTCGGGGACTTTCAATTGTCATGGAGGCCATGTATTGATCTTCGTATCAGGTTCGGGCATGGCGTCGTCAGGTAATAACGTGTTGATCGGCATGACTGTAACCCTTGACAACACTCTGCTAGGCAACGTCGAGGTGTTTACCAACGCCAACCAAAACCACGCAAGCTTTATTCCTGCCCTATTTACGGCAAACCCCGCAAGTGGAAACCATACTATCTATCTGAATAATTTAAGCGGAACGTTGACAGATGGTAACGACTATTTCACGGTGACCGTCATGGAGTTTCCCTATTAGGACCGGAGCGGTTCCGGCTGCATTCCCACGCTGGAGCGTCACTGTCATTACGTTAAGGATTTTCCGTTCGCCCTGAGTCCTGAGCTTGTCGAAGGGTCGAAGGGTGGACGGAAAATCCCCATATCATTGATCGTTAAGCCGTTCATGGTTCGACAGGCTCACCACGAACGGCTTAACTTAATGGCAGTGACGCTGGAGCGTGGGAACGATCCATTCCCCCGCATCCCTTTGTAAAAGGGGATTGTTATTGTTGAACTTCCAGTGACACCAGAAACCTTATGAACACGACAACCGTCAGCCAAACATCAGTCCTTCCCACGCTGGACTATCCCACTTTCCGGCAAGCGGGCATTGACCTATTACAGAACTGGGTCGGCCGACATTGGACGGATTTCAACGAACACGACCCCGGTATCACGCTGCTAGAAAACTTCTGCTACGCGCTGACCGATCTCACCTACCGCCTTGGGTATTCCGTGCCGGATTTGCTCTGCCAAGGCGACAGGAACCCCTACGCCAGCTTATACACCCCGGCGCAGGTATTGACGAGCCAGCCGGTCACTTTGCTCGACTTGCGCAAGTTGGCGGTGGATGTGCGCGGGGTCGGCAACGCTTGGATTGTAAAAGTCGCCGATGCCAGCCCCGCAGTCTATTACCATGCAGGGACTTTGCCCAACCTCCATAATGATGACAGCGAGAACTTTATTCTTGCGGATTCCAGTCAAGGCGGGCAATTGCTCGGGCTAAAAGGCTTGTATCAGGTATTGATCGCAAAATCGCAGACCTTGGACGTGGACAGCGACGAGATTGTCCGCAATGTGGCAGCACGCTTGCACGCCCACCGACAATTGGGCATGGACTTTGAGTCAGTGCAAGTGATGGAGACGCAGAAAATCCAAGTGACGGCGACCATAGAAATTAGCCCGGACGGGGATGCCAACGCCATTTATGTCGCTATACTGCAAGCCTTGGCTAATTACATTGCACCGCCTATGCATTTTTACACCTGGCAGGAGCGTTTGGCGGCGGGCAAGCGCATCGACGAAATTTTTGACGGGCCAATATTGACCCAGGGCTTCATCGACAGCGACGAATTGCATGGCATGCAACAGAAAACCGCGTTGCGGGTCTCCGATTGCATCCAGACTATCATGGATGTGGAGGGCGTGGTGATGGTCAAATATATCGCGTTGAATAGCGGCGGTTTGGGCTGGCAAAATTGGTCGCTGGACTTGAACACTACACAATCGCCCATTTTGGATTTCATGGGTTCCACCCTCAGCTTGGAACGGAAGCAGCTCAGCCTCAGCCTGGACATGGCGACCATCCAGAACAATTATATCCAAGCCCAGCAAGGCTTGGGCTACCAACCAGCCAGCCCTGAAAATTTGGATGTGATCACGGTAACAGGCCACAACCGTCACGTGGACAGCTATTATTCCGTACAGCATCAATTGCCCTTGGTCTACGGGGTGGGTTCCTTTGGCTTGCCGCCGCAGGCGGATAACCAACGCTGCGCCCAGGCCAAGCAATTGAAGGCTTATATGCTGCTTTTCGAGCAATTGTTGGCGGACGAATTCGGCCAACTGTCCCACCTAAGCGATCTGTTGGGTTTTGACGGCGACGACCCCAGTACTTATTTTGCCGTCAGCATCGACGATCCCGGCTTGGGATTGGAACCCCTTTGGCAACAACAGGATACCGAAGCCCGACAGTGTCGTTTGCAGCAAATTGTCGAAAACCCCGCCACAGCTCCCGATGACCCCAGCCCGCAAGTCGATTGGAGGCGCAGAAACCGCTTTCTGGATCATTTGCTGGCCCGTTTCGCCGAGCAGTACTACGACTATGCCCAGTTTGAACCCACACCGCCGGATGTCGGCAGTGCCTTGCCTAGATTGGCGGCGCTGAAACGGGCTTGGCTGCAGTCCTACCCTAGGCTAAGCAGTGGCCGTGGCACGGCCAGCGATATTTCCCAAGTGGCAGGGCCAGGCAACTTGGCCGGGTTGGTCAATAATTTAGCGCTCAAGCTGGGTATATCAATAAACACCGGCCCGGCTTCCAAAACCGAGTCGGTTTCGTCAATGGCAACAGCCGCTTACCCCCCACTACCGCAAGACACCGGCACAGGGCAATTTTATCTGGTGGAACATAGCCTGTTGCGCCCGATTGATGCCGATGCGGCGCAGGGGTGGCCGTTATTGGCAAATTTGCCAAATGCCCGCTGCCCAGACCCTTATTCCTTGCAAATCAGCCTAGTGTTTCCGGGCGATTTGCCCTGTTACCTAAGCAGCGTGTTTCGCGGTTTTGTCGAAAAAATCATCAGCGAAGAAACCCCAGCCCATCTCAGTGCGTATCTCGTCTGGCTTAACCAGACCGACATGGTTGATTTCATCGCTGCTTATGGCGATTGGCTGAGCTTTCTTAGCCAGTACCGGCAGTGTTCTAATGACCTAGGCCCGCATCCCGACACAGTGGATCATGCCATCAGTTTCCAACTGCGGGATGCGCGCGACCGGCTGATTGACTTGCTGGGCATAGGCCAAACCTATCCCTTGGCGGATTTGGCCTTGACCCCCGTGCAAACCATTGCCTGGGGCGAGGTTTGCCAAATCCAGTTGCCTTTGAGTCAACAAGGTGTCGTTTATGCCTTGTGCGACAATAGGGGGGCATCCTTAGTCCCCGCCATCCAAGTGACGGGCAATGGGTCTGACGGGGACAATTCATTGTATTTGGAAACACCGCCCATAACAGACGATATTACTTATACGATTAGCGCCACCAAAACTAGCGGCCTGGCCTTGATGCTGAATCAATCGGTGGATGTGAAAGTGGGCTTGGATACATCCTTGGTTGCTTGCATTGTCAGCCCCAATGCCCAATTGTTGGACCCTACGGAGGAAAATCCCGGCCCGACTGCGCCGCGCATCGTAGATTATGGGGCCAGTGTGCAAGTGCAAGTGCAAGCCAGCCAACAGGGGGTGGCTTATACCTTGCAGGACGCGCTAGGCAACAGCTTATCGGCCGGCGCCCCTGTGATAGGCAATCTGTCCTCAATCATACTGACCGCCCTGCCCGTGGACGAGGATTTGTCCATTCGCGTGTGCGCCACCAAAACTTTTGACCCGGCGGACAAGCAGCCCCCGCAGATTGCGTTGTTGGATTCTGTCTTGCCTCTGATGGTGCGGGCCAATCCCGCGCTGACAGTCACCGTGCAGCAACCCTTAGTCCAATACCAGCAGTCTGCCAGCGTAGTTGTGGGTAATAATACCCAGGCTTCAGTGACTTATCTAGTATTGGGCCGTCCTATTTTGGACAGTGAATATATGCATGTGGGGAATGCCGGTTGGGGGCAAGCCATGCCTGTCGCTGGCTGCTCCTATGCCCGCATAGCCCCGTCGAGTCTGACGGCTGGTTTGTCGGCCTTGGGACTCAGTCAAACCGGCAACGGGGGAAGTATTGACTTAAACACAGGTGATTTGGTGAGCGATACTCTGTTGGTAGTCCACGCGACTAAATCCTATCTAACCCCGGCTGGCAACACGATTACGTCCACGGTCCAATTGACCCAGCCGGTCGTTGTCTTGACCTATCCCAATGGCGGGGTCGCCTTGAGTTTAGCGGCAATCGCAGGAAAGGCAGGCTCTTATAATGTAATGAACGGGCAGCCGGGCGTGTTTTACAGTTTCAATTATCTTGGCCAGCTTGGCCTGCCGGTCTACATCCACAAACAGGATCAAAATACCCCTCCTCAAAACGTTGGCATCAGCCAATTGGCGATTCAAGTCGATTTTGCGATCCCTCCAGACCACCCTGCCGGTGAGCAGCCGCCCCCTGACATGGCCACATGGCCGCCGGAAACACCGGAATGGGATAGTGGCACCAACTTGCCAAGCAATATCATGTTGGGTGTCCGGGCAACAACAGCTCAAACTGGGCTAGTTACGACGTTTGATCTGCTTTTCCAACAGGCCATTGCAAAATGATATAACTGATGTTACGCAGTCATCGCTAGAGGATGGCAACTTGTGGAGTGCGGCGACTCGTCGCCGCTGGACGCAAAAGGCGGCGACGAGTCGCCGCACTCCACAACATCCGGGCTACAGCCTACACGGTTGCGTAACATCA
>CAIZPP010000106.1 GCA_903934875.1 uncultured Methylococcaceae bacterium | reverse complement strand
TGACGTTACGCAGTCATCGCTAGAGGATGGCAACTTGTGGAGTGCGGCGACTCGTCGCCGCTGGACGCAAAAGGCGGCGACGAGTCGCCGCACTCCACAACATCCGGGCTACAGCCTACACGGTTGCGTAACATCAGTTAAATAAAGCGTTTAGGACTTATGCAAAGCCCCGTTCATGCAGAGCCTGTCGAAGCATGAAGGGGCTTTGCAACTGCTGTTCACCCTTCGACAGGCTCAGGGCGAACGGTGTTGGCAGACATTTTGCGCAAGTCTTAAGCTTGGTCCAAACCGACTTGGTTTTCGAGGCCGTGCCGGTTATTTTAGGATAAAATAATGCTTGTCATTGCCCTAAAAATGCTGTAGCTTTTGCTATGGGTTTGTTAAGTTCCGCGCCTAAGCCAGTTCAGTGTAAGTTTGATTTTTCTGATTTATCCTTGCTCCAAACTTCCCGCACCACCGCAATACCCGCTACACCTTATCCATTCCTTACCAAGGAATAACCCTTCCTGCGCAATCTGCGCAGACCACTATCGAGAAACATTATGGTCAATGGTTTGCTTTCACTCTCTATTTGGCAGCTCGTTGGCGTTGGTTTGATACTGACCCATATCACCATCGCGAGCGTCACTATCTACTTACACCGCTGCCAGGCCCATAGGGCGCTGGATTTGCATCCAATCATGAGCCATTTGTTTAGATTCTGGCTATGGCTTACCACGGGCATGGTCACTAAGGAATGGGTGGCGGTACACCGCAAGCACCATGCAAAATGTGAAACTAAGGATGACCCGCATAGCCCCATTGTGTTGGGCATAGGCAAGGTTATGCGTGAAGGTGTGGAACTGTACAATATCGCGTCGCGTGATGCGGAAATCCTCGACAAGTATGGTTTTGGCACACCCAATGATTGGCTGGAGCGTAATCTCTATAAGCCTTGGCGCAACTGGGGCATCATATTACTGCTGGTTACGGAAATGGTCTTGTTTGGCCCGCTAGGACTCACTTTGTGGGCTATCCAAATGCTGTGGATACCCCTCTGGGCTGCCGGAGTCATCAATGGCCTGGGACATTATCTGGGGTACCGCAATTTCGAGACTAGGGACGCATCGACGAATATATTGCCGATTGGCCTGTTCATAGGGGGGGAGGAGTTGCACAACAACCACCACGCTTATCCTTCTTCGGCTAAATTGTCCGCCCGTTGGTTTGAGTTTGACCTAGGCTGGGGCTATATCCGCATGATGGCACTGTTAAAGCTGGCGCGGGTGAAAAGGGTCGCGCTGGAATCCAAGATCGACTGGGCCAAACCGATGGCCGATGCTGAAACGGTGATGGCGGTTTTGAAAAACCGGGTGCATGTAATGGCCCTCTATAGCCGCAGCGTGATCGACCCGGTGTTGAATTTGGAAATCAAGCTTGCCGATCCTAAGACCAGAAGATTGCTGAAAAAAGCGAAGCCCCTAGTCAACGGCAAGGCTTTCCGACCGGACAACCTGATCGTCGGCGAATTGGCCAGCGCGTTGGAAGCCAGCCAAACGCTGGCCACGGTCTACCGGTTTAAGCAACAGTTGCGTGAGTTATGGACAAACGCCGGGCTGAGCCAGGAAAAGCGCCTGGAAGCCTTGCGCGAATGGTGCTGCCAGGCGGAGGAAACCCGCATCCAGTGTTTGGAACAGTTCGCCTTGACCCTGCGGGGCTATTCTGTGATGCAACCGGTGCATTGAGCTTGCCTTTCCAAGCCGACTCTCCGCCGGACGGGATTTGTAATCCCGTCCGTAACGTTTTGGTGCAACGGCAGGACTGTGGTCGTGGACATAACGCTCGGGTCGGGATTTCAAATCCCGCCCCGCGTTCTATTTTTGGAGTGATTAGGAGTGGCTCAGTTTCCAGCCACAGTCATTTCCGAGATCAAAATAGAACCGGTACGGGTGTTGCCGCGTAAATCGACATCGCTACCCACTGCCATAATCTTCATGAATAAATCCTTCAGATTCCCGGCGATAGTGATTTCCTCCACCGGAAATTGAATCTCGCCTTTCTCTACCCAGAACCCCACCGCCCCGCGCGAATAATCGCCGGTGACGATATTCACACCCTGGCCCATTAGTTCGGTCACCAACAGTCCGCTGCCCATCTTCTTCAGCAGCGCGGGTAAATCCAAATCCCCCGGATCGACGATAAGATTATGCACGCTGCCGCCGGCATTGCCTGTGGTTTTCATGCCCAGCTTGCGGGCGGAATAGGTGCTCAACACATAAGATTGCAGTATGCCGTCCTTGACTAGATCGTGGGGGTGGGTGGCAACACCTTCGCCGTCATAGGGGGCACTGCCCAAAGCTCTAAGCAAGTGGGGTTGTTCATGGATATGGATGAAGCCGGGAAATACCGGCTTGCCCAACTGGTCGAGCAAAAAGGATGACTTGCGGTACAGGCTGCCACCACGGATCGCACTGATAAAATGCCCGACCAAGCCCCTGGCCACTTCGGCGGCAAAGATGACGGGGCAGTGCCGGGTGCTTAAGGAGCGTGCGCCCAGCCTGCTGACCGCCCGCTCCGCTGCCTTGCAGCCCACCGACTCGGCAGATTCCATGTCGGTCACATCACGCGCCACGGTTCCCCAGTCACTCCGCTGCATGTTTTCGCCGACCCCTGCAATCACCGAACAATTCAGGCTATGGTAACTACTCGGATAACCATGCAAAAACCCTAAGCTATTGCCGGACACGCTTAGCCCCTGGTAGGTGTTTAGATTGGCACCTTCGGAATTGGAAATGTCAGGATGGTAAGCGCGCGCCGCGCCCTCACAAATTTTCGCCAATTCAATCGCATCGTCGGCCACCAAATCCCACGGGTGGTATAGGTCGAGGTCGGGGAATTCCGTGGCCAGCAAGTCGGCATCTGGAAGCCCCGCATATTCATCCGCAGCCGCGTGTTTGGCGATGCGGCAGGCTGCCGCCACAGTTTCACGCACCGCTAGTGCGCTAAGGTCAGAGCTGCGGGCAGTTCCTTTGCTTTGGCCGAAATAGACGGTGACCCCCAAGCCTTGGCTACGGTGATGTTCAATGGTCTCCACCTCGCCTAAGCGCACGGTGACGGAAAGCCCCCGGTCGACACTTAATCCGGCCTCCGCCGCACTGGCCCCCTGTTGCTTCGCCTCGGCAAGAATATCGGCGACTAGAGTTGAAAGTCGCTCCAATTGTTCGGTTTCATGTTGTCTTTGGGCCGGGATGGTCACTGCACACCTCTGTTAAATGGACTAATCTATAGATTGTACCGCGACTGGGGGTGTGAGAGGCATTATTTTGGCTGTTTCAAGCCTATCGAGGATGGTAAAGCCGAAAGGTAAGCGTTCATCCCCCGCCCTTAGTGAGGGGCAGGGGGTGAGGGCATCTGTAGTTGTGGAGTGCGGCGGCTAGTCGCCGAACTCCATAAGTTGCCGTCCTCCTCAGGGTTACGAGACGAAGTTTACAAACTCATCAAAGCACACTTGCCCGTCGCTATTTTCGTCAGCAAATGCAATTATCGTTTCCAATTCCTCATCAGTGACATCATGGTCTGCGTCACTAAAAGCGGCTTTTAATTCTTCCGCACCGGATAAATAGCCATCGCCATCTTTGTCATAGGAATCAAAAATGGCTCTTAATTCTGTTTCTCTAGTCATGTTTTTTCTCTAGTTGGTTTGTACAGCGTTTAAAACAATGAAGCGCTTTATGTTACCCATTCCGTGACTGGAAATGCAATGTCTATTTTTTTGGGAATGACTGTTATGGGTGCGATTAAACGTGATGCGGACGAATCCACGTGGTCGTCGAATTTATACCGGGAGTGCAAGGCCTGCCTTGCCTTTAGATGCCCTCGCAAGGCTGGCCTTGCACTCCCGCATCAGTTTAATCGCCCCCGGCTGTTATTAACGGGTGTGCATTCATGGCATAATAGGCTTTAACCCGCATCTCTTAATACAACACGCTGATGCCGTACAGAGGCATTGGCTTGCATATCGCGTGTTCCGTTCAACCTAAGCTGATCGCTTGCAGGAGACAAAACCATGTTGAAAACCCCCGCTTATGCCGCCCAATCGGCCCAATCACCGTTAGCGCCGTTTACCATCGAACGCCGCGAACCCGGCCCACAGGATGTGCTGATCGACATTCTCTACTGCGGCGTGTGCCACTCGGATATTCACCAAGTCCGCGACGAATGGGGCGGGGCGGTTTTCCCTATGGTGCCGGGCCATGAGATCATCGGCAGCGTGGCGCAAGTGGGAAGCGCAGTGACGAAGTGGCGCTTGGGCGACACCGTGGGGATTGGGTGCTTCGTGGACTCCTGCCGGGAATGCGAAGCCTGCCATGCCGGCGAGGAGCAGTTTTGCGAGAAGGGCACGAGTTTCACCTATAACAGCCGCGAACAAGACGGCAAGACACCCACCTATGGCGGATATTCCACCCGTATCACCGTGGACGAGTCCTATGTGTTGCGCATCCCCTCCGGCATCCCGCTAGACCGCGCCGCGCCGCTGCTGTGCGCGGGCATCACCACCTATTCACCGTTACGCCACTATGGCGTGAGGGCAGGGGACCAAGTCGCCGTCGTCGGGCTAGGCGGACTCGGCCATATGGGTGTCAAACTGGCCAAGGCGATGGGTGCGCAGGTCACGGTGCTCAGCCACTCGCCGAACAAGCGCGACGATGCCTTGAACCTGGGCGCGGACGCTTTCGTGGCGACCCGCGATGCGGCTGCATTTACCGAGTACGCCGGTCGTTTCCATTTTATCCTGGACACCGTGTCGGCTCTGCATGACTACAACGCCTACCTGAATCTATTGCGCCGGGACGGGACGATGGTGCTGGTGGGGATGCCCGAACCCACATTATTGGCGGCAGCCCCCTTGATTATGCGCCGCCGCAGGCTGGCCGGTTCCCTGATTGGCGGCATACGCGAAACCCAAGAAATGCTGGATTTCTGCGCCGAACACGATGTCGCCGCCGATGTGGAAGTGATTCCCATCGAACAAATCAACGCGGCCTATGAGCGTATGCTGCGTAGCGATGTGAAATATCGGTTTGTAATTGACATACAGCGTTTGTAAGCGATCACTCCCCCCTGCCTTTTGCTGGGAGTGCGGCCATCTTGACCGCCATATTAGCGGGCGAGACACCCGCGCTCCCAGGGGGGAGTGAACGCTTACCTCAAGGAAGATAACTTCCTTGGCTGGTTCCCAAGCTCCGGCTCTCATCGTTATACACAAGTGCTGATATTCGATAGAACGCCGTCATTCCGGTCATGGATGCCGGAATCTAGCGTCCAAGGATGGCAAGTTTAGGACCACGACAAGCGCTCGTGTACACAAGAACATGAGGCAGTCGGACAGAGACCATCTGAATCAAGTGTTTGTGTAACTGGCAAGTTACCGTCCATGGCACTGGATTCCTGCATCCCTGCTGGAATGACGGCAATTTTGGCTCGGCGCGACTTGTGTATAACGGCGGGCGGAGACCGTGGGAACGAGCAAATGTTACAGCGTTTCCATCTTTAATATAAAACTAAAAAGGATATTCAGTTAACCCTTCAGGTTAACCGAATAACCTGCGCTGTCATACCCACTATCAAGTAACTTTTTGATGTTGAAAACGCTGTAATGACTTTGCCCACACTGCTTTGTTACTGGCAACCGGCCTTCGCCAGCCATACCGTCAGCGCTCCTTCGTCTTGTAATTTTCCGTCGGCACCTTGATAGTAGAGGTGGTTGTCCTTTGAGGAAACGCCTAGGTAAGCCTTAGTTGCCGAATAGTAGCGATAGGTGTAGATAGCCCACATTGCATCAGGGGTACCCGCCGGGGAAAACAGGCTGGCATAGTTTTTTTCCGCCCAGTTGAACAGGCAAACGACCGGGGGCGGGGCGGAGACTTGGCAACTTGCCTTGGGTAGCCAATCGGACAGCGGGCCTTCATCTTGCATTATCCCATCCGGCCCTTGGTAATAGACATGACCGTCAGACGAGGAGACACCCAAGTAGGAGTTTGTGGCGGAATACTGGCGATAGGTGTAGATGCCAGAAACTGTAGAGGGAGACCCTGACGGGGCAAAAAGGGCTGGATAGTTGCTTTCCGCCCAGTTGAACAGGCATTCAACATTGGCGTCAGGCGTGACTTTTTGGAACTTGAACAACCCGCCGCCATCAGTTCCCGCATAAAGTGTAGACGGACTGGACGGGTCAATAGTCAGGGAATTCACAGTTGTATTAGTCAGGCCATTGTTGAGTGGAATCCAATTCCCACCGCCATCAACACTCTTGTACACCCCGTTACCCTTGGTTCCCGCATACAGCGTGGCCGATTGGGACGGGTCTATGGCTAGGGCAGTGACATTGGCAGAGGTTATGCCAGTGTTTGCCGGTGACCAAGAGCCTCCGCCATTCGTGCTCTTGTACACCCCTGTGGAATAGGTTCCCGCATAGAGAATGGCGGGGTTGGATGGGTCGATCAGCAAAGGTCCGCTGACAGTTATATAGGTCAAGCCAGTGTTGGCCGATTGCCAGTTTGCACCGCCGTCAGTGCTTTTGAACACAGCAAAAGCACTCGATCCAACATAGAGTGTGGCTGGATTGGACGGGTCGATAGCTAATGAATTGACAAATATGCCTGATTGACCTGAGCTTGGCAGGCCATAGTTAGCTGGACTCCAACTTAACCCGCCATTGTTGCTTTTGTAGACTCCACCTAATAAGCTACCCGCATAGAGTGTGGCTGTGTTCTTTGGGTCTATGGACAGAACCTTGATAGATTCAGATGTGGCTGTAAAGCCGGTGTTGGAATTAATCCAACTCAACCCGCCATCGGTGCTCTTATAGACACCTAAGTAACTTCCCGCATAGATCGTGGACGGGGCAGAGGGGTCAATGACCAATTTGTTGGCATAAATATAAAGTGGACCACCATTGGATTGGGTCCAAGTTGCCCCGCCATCACTGCTCTTGTACACCCCGGTGTCAGAGGTTCCCACATAGAGTACAGCCGTGTTATTTGGGTTGATAAGCAAATCTGTGATTTTCGTAGTTCCATTCGGCCCGATGCTTGTCCACTGGTTGACTCCGGCCCAAGCAATCGGCGAGATGGATTGGAGCAGGGCGAATATCCCCAAGAATAGCGACAACAACAAATGGTTTTTCATGGTTTTCAGTCCTTACAGGGTTTTTAATAATGTGTTTGATGAAAATCTAGGACATCTTCAATAGACGCTAGCCTTGTATGGTGCGCACTGCGCACCCTACGATGGCTGCGATGACTGGTCAACATGATCCCATAATAATCCCAAACCTTTGGCCGGGGCGGCGGTGAAACGTGGGAAATCGCCGCTGAAATGCAGTTTTCGCCCGTCCAAATGCAGCGTGGACAAGTCTAGTTCTTTTGACTCAGACTAATATATCCTCGCTCAGCATCCATATTGATCTTGAAGCGACTAAGAAAACTGAGTCCGAGTAAACCATCTACCCCTGCAAGATTTTTGGTCACTACGGTTTGGATATGCCTAGCTTCGACACCCTGCACCGCGACTTGATCGACATATCCGAAGTGTCCAACAGCCATGCCATTGGCAGTTTGTATCAAGCAAGTTGGCCATGCCTGATAGTGAATGCCTATTTTTTCGGCAAAAGTTGCTGACAATACAACTGCGGTAGCCCCTGTATCGATCATAAACCGTCCAGTATGCACCCCATTTATTAAAGCCTGCGATAGAATAGGTTTTCCGTCCTGACTGATTTTTATTTTTGCCTTGCCACTGCCATGCATAATTGAGCATCTTGGATCACCATACAATTTATTAAGTAACCGGTTAGCATTCTCGGATTGTTCTGGATGGTAATAGGAATATTGCTCAAGGGGCGAAACCCCTGAGCAAGGTTTTCCTAGACGCTGATAAAGATTTGCAAGCTGAAAGGGGGTTTGAATCGCACGGGGCATCAACGCCAGGGATTGCTCATAGTCGTTCACAGCTAAACGTAAGTCCCCCATCTCCTCATATGTGCCTCCGCGCATCCAGCGCAGATCGGCATTATTGGGATATGCATCTATGAGTTTATTTGCTGACTCAAGTGCGATAGTCCATTCTGACAATCTCCTTGCAGCAGTATTACGATAACGATGTAACTGGTCGTAATCACCACACTTTTCAAAAAACTCATCACTCAAGATTAGGCATGATCTTGATTTATCACTGATAATCATATCATTACATTGTTTTAAGACTTTTACTCGATCACATGATTCATATTTAAACCAACCATACTTTGGAATCAGTTCAAAATAAAGGTATGCACCTATGACCGCAAGAAGCACAATCAACACTGCGGCTTTAATTCTATTGGTAAAAAGATTACATTCAACACAAATCAAATTTGATTTTCCATAGGGCACACAGATATCACAGATAAACTGATTGCATTTTCGGCACTTGCCAATAACCTTTTTTAAAGGGTGTTTTTGGCATTTATCTACGGTAACGATATGCATGAGATTATCCGTAATTGATTGAGACAAGGGCAGCCCTGTAGATGCTTTTCCGTCCGTTCGGTGGGCTTACCGTGTTCGTTGGAATAATCAATTAACAACTAAAGTACCCGCAATTTTGTCGTGAAGCCCTTGCTTTCTCTCCGTAAAAGCAACCATAATAAAGCCAATATACAAAATTACAGCAGAAATTATTTTTGACCAATACCGGGCATTTGCTTTGCCAAAGCTAATTCTATTGCCATCCATATCAATAACTTTCATCCCCAACATTTTCTTTCCAAGCGTAGCTTGCCATGCTGATGATTCTAAAAGGGTATAATACAACCATGGACCCAGTATTCCTGATAAATAACCTAAGAATTTAGAAGCTATTTTTATTTCTTCCATGCTTGAAGATGTAATAGACATTGAAAGATATAGCGTAATGCCTGCTAAAAAAGCAATAATGCATGCAATAACGACTGATATAATACTATCAATTATATTAGCCATTACCCTAAACCAGAATCCGGCATATTGATAATTATTCATTTTATTCCTCTAAGTTGTTGTGCTGGTTCGCAAGCTCCAGCGTTTGTCGTTATACAAAACTACAGCCAGTCAAGAAAATTCGTCCGAAGCGCGATGGGGTTTGCAACCCCATCGCTTACGTTTTGTGTGTGCAACCATGCCTGCCAAACTACAAAACCTTTCGGGCGGGATTAAAAATCCCGTCCGGCTGCGGTTAGCCACAACTCGCCGGGTCAGGAAAATTTTTGGCTTGTTGTTGGCGTTCGCGGGCTAATTCAATACTACCAAATATTGCGACGGCCAAGTTTTCATATCTTAGGACAGCATCAAATAGCGGAGAGAGTGCCGTACCGCCATGGCTTTTGCAATACTTATCATCCAACAAATAGGGCTTGACGATAGGAGCCAATCCAATATAAGCTTGCCTTTTGTCATCTTTTCGCATTTTTTCATTGATTCCTTGACACAAGGAATCCGGTGTGATGATGTAGGTATTAAGTTTTGGATAAATAAACTGTTCGACTGAATAACCAAAACTATCGGGTATTCCAAGTTCATTATCCAACTTAAATAATAGCGGAAGACGTTGTGGAATTATTGGGTTTACTCCTTCCTGTTCGCAACAGTAACGCCAAACATTGAGTAAAGATGAGTGGGCATCCGCTGGTGATGTCATGGAGGTGTATGGCATATGATGTAAAAAACCTCCAAAAGCTTTTTCGCAAAACACCTGATAGTCTTTAGTAAACAAAATAAAGTCATGCCAAAGGGCATCCACAACCTTTGACGGCATGGCGATATTGTCTCCATGCTGCAAGCGCAAAATAAAATAGTAGCGCAAGCCGTTTATCACTTGCTCAATTTGCGGTTTTGTCAGATGAGGGAAATGATGACCGAGTTTATCCAATAATTCCTGCCTAAACGCATATTTTTCAATATACGCTTCACGCCTTGCCTTACGTATTGACTTAACATCAAGCAAAGCACCAAAAGCCAACACTAATGTAACCAACACTAATTTAATCCAAATCGGCGAATAATCTGTCATTGATTGACTCCTTAAGTAATTGGGTTTGATGAAACATCCAAAGTATCTTCAACAGACGCTAGTCAACATCATCCCCGAAAACCCCAAGCCTTTGGCTAATGCGGCGGTAAGACGCGGGAAATCGCCGGCGAAATGCAGTTTTCGCCCGTCCAAATGCAGCGTGGGCCGCACTTGGCTTTGCTAAAATACCTCATCGCAAGCAAACTTATCCAGGCCAATCTATGGAACTGCTAAACCTTGTCCAAGTGTTTCAATTTTTTCTGGATTTCACCGTTCTATTGGTGCCGCGCTTGTGTGTGGTGGTGGTGGCGGCAGTTGCCTGCATCCGCCTGCCTTGGGTCCGCCGTGCCGTGCGCGACTTGGATGCCTCATGGAAACCCCGCCTGTTGATGGCGTTTGCCTTTGGCGGCCTAGGCATCCTTGCCACGCATTTCGGGATTTTGGTCGAGGTGGATAATGCCGCGGTGAAGATAGTAGAGGGGCCGGTCGATGTCCGGCTAAACGAACACCAGGCCGTGGTCAGTTTCCGCGACACACTTGTCATGGCAGGCGGCTTGATCGGCGGGCCATGGGTGGGCCTAGGCGCTGGCTTGCTTGCCGGGTTTGAACGGTATAGTCTGGGAGGGTTTGTTAAAGAGGCTAGTGGCTTATCCACATTATGCTTAGGGCTTTTAGCCGGCTGGGCGCGATATCGCCGCCCGCATGGGGCAACGACACCCGTGGGCGCTTTCATTGTGGCCCTGTTCGGCACTATTATGCACCGCGTGTTTCTTATTTTTATTGCAACCCCCACCCCTCTGGCGACCTTGTTGAGCCTGGACATCGCGCTACCAGTAGCGGTGGTGAATTGCCTAGGCTGCGTGTCGTTTATTTGGGTGATCCGGGATTTGGACCGGGACAAACTGGAATCCGAGTTGCGCGAGGCGCAATGCCGCGAACAGGAAGCGCACTTGCTCAAGCAACAGGCGGAGTTGTGCGTCTTGCGGGCGCAGGTCGAGCCGCATTTTCTCAACAACACGCTGAACGCGATCCGCTCGCTGATACGCATCGACCCTGAACGGGCGCGGGAGTATGTAGTCAAGTTGGCGGACTTTTTTGAATCCACCCGTCGCTTCTCTAGCGCCACTGCCATTCCCTTGGGCGAGGAAATGGAGCAACTCGAGCGCTATCTGAATTTCCAGCAATTGCGCTTTGGCGAGAAGTTCGTTTACCAGCCCTCCGCTATCTCCGATGAACTGTTAGACTGTTGTCTGCCACCCCACAGCCTGCTAACCTTGGCCGAAAACGCACTTGCCCACGGTATGAGGGACTGCGCCACAGGCTTTGTAATCAGGTTAGTTGCAGAAGATAATGGCAACAGCTTTACGCTACGGCTATCCGACAACGGCAGCGGCATTGAGCCGGAACGCTTGGCGAAGCTGGGCACAGAGCCGGTGGATTCGACCCATAGTAACGGCACGGCTTTGCACCAGTTGGCCAGTAGCTTGCAATTAGCTTTCCCCGGCCTAGCCAGTCTGACGTTTGTCAGCGAACTTGGCAGTGGCACCGAAGTAGTCTTGACCCTGCCCAAGATGAGGAGAAATATCGAATGATTAATAAACAGCGCGTCATTTTGATTGAAGACGAATACTTGGCCCGCGATGAATTGAAAGACATTCTGCGGCGCAAGCATAGGGACATGGAAGTCGTCGGCGAGGCGGAATCGACTCAAGCAGGATGGGATTTGATTGAAAAAGGCGGTGTCGATGGCGTTTTCCTCGACATCAACATCCAGACGGAAAACCAACGCGCCGGTATGGATTTGGCCCATGCCATCCAATCCCTGGCCCAACCGCCTTGGATTGTATTCACCACGGCTTACCAGGAGTTTGCCGTGGAAGCCTTCGATGCCGACCCCGTCTTTTATTTGCTCAAGCCCTTGGACGATGCCAAGGTGGCGAAGGCTTTGGAGCGTGTGCGCAAACGCTGTCCCCGTAAGAAAATAGCCATCAAGCACCAAATGACAGACCGCTTTGGCGAAAAGCGCTCGGCTGTCGAATTTGTCGACCCACAGGCAGAAATCCTCTATGTTTGCACCATCCCTAGCAGCGAGGCGCTAAAGGTGCACCTGCTTGGCTGCCGGGATTTACGCGTCGCCGGCCCGTTGCGGAACTGGCAAGACCTGCTTGAACCCTATCGCTTTGAGAAAATCCGCCGCGATTGCCTGGTCAATCTAGCATTTCGCGGTGGCCTGCAACCTCACCCGTTCCGGGACGATACTTTCCAACTATCGCTCAAAGGAGGCTGCCCTGATCGCTTGACCGTGAGCCGAATCAAACTTCCCGCCTGCCGTTGAAGGCATGGGCCAAGGTGGTGCCATCGACAAATTCAATTTCCCCGCCAAACGGCACCCCGTAGGCAATGCGCGTGGGGCGCACGCCGAAATGCCGGGCCATTTCGCTGAGATAGTGGGCGGTGGCCTCGCCTTCGACGGTGGTGTTGGTGGCTAGGATCATCTCCCTGACTTCGCCGGTTTGCAGGCGTCGTTCCAACAAATCCAGCCGCAACTCGTCCGGCCCGATTCCATCCAAAGGCGAAAGCCTACCGTTGAGCACGAAAAAGCGGCCTTTGAAACCGGTGGACTGGTCAATGGCGAACACTTCGGCGGGGCTTTCGACGATGCACAATTGCGTCCCGTCCCGGTTTGGGTTGGCGCAGACTGCGCACAACTCGCCCTCGGTGAGGGTCCGGCATTCCCCGCAATGGCCGATGTGCTCGACCGCTTCCAGCAGGGCTTCGGCCAAGCCCCTGGCCCCTAGCCGGTCACGTTGGAGCAGGTGGAATGCCATGCGCTGGGCCGATTTTGGCCCCACCCCAGGCAACACGCGTAAGGCTTGGATTAACTGGGCGAGACGCCCCGATTGCAGCATTGGCCTAGAAGGGGAATTTCAAGCCGGCCGGCAGTTCCAGTCCGCCAGCCAAACCTGACATCTTTTCCTGCTTTAGTTTGGCTACCTTGCGCACGGTGTCATTGATGGCGGATGCCACTAAATCCTCCAGCATATCCCGATCTTCTTTTAGCAAACTGTCGTCTATGCTGACTTTGAGCGCCTCGCGCTTGCCGTTCATGACGATCTTGACCAATCCAGCGCCGGATTCGCCGTGGATTTCCTCGGCCTCCAGTTCTTCCTGGGCCTTTTTGATGTTTTCCTGCATTTGTTGAGCCTGTTGCATCAAACTCGCCAGTGGGTTCTTCATTAATGTCTCCGCTTTGGTTAATCCAATGGTTTGATAGAGCCTGGAACGATCCGGGCGTCTAGCCGTTCTTTTAAAGCCAGAACGACGGGGTCTTGCTCGATTTCCAATTCGGCGGTTCTCTGTCGTTCTTGCTTGCCGCG
Source organism: uncultured Methylococcaceae bacterium (assembly GCA_903934875.1). Taxonomy (GTDB): domain Bacteria; phylum Pseudomonadota; class Gammaproteobacteria; order Methylococcales; family Methylococcaceae; genus Methylumidiphilus. The sequence continues at coordinate 11,921 of CAIZPP010000106.1, read as the reverse complement.
TTGAATTTGCTCCGCCGGTGTTTCTTGCGCGGGCTTTTCATTGTCAATCTGGAGTTTCAGCGGACTATGGAAATAGTCCTGCAAGGCTTTCTCCAGATTGGATACTATTTGGGGTGTGCTGAAAGTTTTTGGATCCTTCGCCAGCCTGACCCGATTATCCTCAATGCCGAGCAGGATGCAATGGTTGGCCAATTGCAGGGTCAGGCCGCCTAGGCGCATCTGTTTGATGATTGATGGCCAGTCTTGTTGAGCTTCTTGTGGAGGCGGGCTAGCCGTTGCGGCGGGCGTACTAACACTCACCCCGATCTCCGGGGAAAGGTTCCTCGTTGCAACAACGGAATCTCCCACAGCGGCGGAATTGCTCTTCGTTGCAGCCGTATTCGGGGGCGGCGAGCGCTCAGGTTCTGCGCTATGGCGACGGTTTGCCGCTGGCCCCGGCACCGGCTTATGTGCTTGCGGCATGGTTTTTTGCGGTTCGCCTAGGCTGGCCGGGCGAAAGGCTAACATGCGCAGCAAAACCATTTCGAATCCGCCCTGCGGTTCGGGTGCCAGCGGCAAGTCACGCTGGCCGAGCAGGCCAATCTGGTAAAACAGTTGCAAATCTTCTGCACCCAAGCGTTTGGCCAGTTCCAAAATGCGCTCGGCATCATCATCGTGGCGCACCGCATCGGGCACCCATTGCGCCAAGGCTGCGTGGTGCAACACAATCAGCAACTGTTGCAGGACATCGGCAAAATTGGGAGCATGCACGGCCAATTCCTCGACTTGCTGCAACAGCGCTGCGGCATCGTTATTGGCCAAGGCATCCAGCAAGCCGAATACCGGCCTGCGGGACACCGTTCCGAGCATCGCGCTAACCGGACCGTCCTCCAAACTCCCGCCGCCGTGCACAATGGCCTGGTCTAACAGGCTGAGGCCGTCCCGCATGGAGCCATCGGCGGCCCTGGACAGGGAGCGGATGGCATTTTGTTCGAACGAAATGCCTTCTTTCGCCAAAATAGATTCCATCTGCGCACGAATTTGCTCGGGGCTTAGCCGCTTCAGGTTAAACTGAAGACATCTTGAGAGCACCGTGACGGGAATTTTTTGCGGGTCGGTCGTTGCCAGCAAAAACTTGACATGGGGGGGCGGCTCTTCCAGCGTTTTCAGCAGAGCGTTGAAGCTATGCCCCGAGAGCATATGCACTTCGTCAATGATATAGATTTTGAAACGGCCTTGGTTGGGTGCGTACTGGACATTTTCCAGCAAGTCACGGGTATCTTCGACTTTGGTCCGTGACGCGGCATCCACTTCTATCAAATCGACCAAACGCCCCTCGTCCACCTCCCGGCAGAGCAGACACTCGCCGCAAGGGTTGAAACCCACCCGTGCTTCGCAATTCATTGCCTTGGCCAGAATGCGCGCCAGTGTGGTCTTACCCACACCGCGGGTGCCAGTGAACAGATAGGCGTGATGCAGACGGTCAAATTCCAAGGCATGGGTCAATGCCTTGACGACATGCTCTTGGCCGACGACTTCGTTGAAGTTACGCGGCCGCCATTTGCGGGCTAGCGCCTGATAGGCCATGGGCTGCGTTTGCTGAAGAAGGTGTTGACTTTCAATGGGGAAGTTTAGGGTGGCAAGCCGAGAGAGCCACACCCCGGCACATGAAACATCTACTACCGTTGCTCCCTTCCGGGCCTGGCGGGGTTCGCAGCGTATCATTGCGAGGGGACCCAAACGACTCGCCATTGAAACCAGTCGAATGTAAACCGGAGTTAAAACCGGCCATCGTTTAAGAAAGAGAATTATGCGCTAAATCGTTACCCGATTCAAGTTAAATTTCAGCCCATCAGCAATTCTCATTTTGGCAAAAACGCCGTCATTCCAGCAGGGATGCAGGAATCCAGTCACAGGGACGTGAAGCCTCAAGTTTACGATAGGCTTGCCGTAGCCCGTAGCTTGCCATCCTTGGACGCTGGATGCATACAGGACATCCTTGTCCTGTACCCTTCGGGCGGCGAAGCCGTGCAAATCGGCTATCCCGCCGATTTGTCCGGCATCCATGACCGGAATGACGGACTATTTCTCACACCTTGGCTCAAAATGAGAATTGCTGTCAGCCCCTGCAATGGCTGCAATTAAAACGGATGCACCCGCATCGCTTATATTCAACGAGTCCGGCTCAGCAGGCCGATTTCGCAAGGGAGCGAGGCAAGTTCCTCGACGCTGTCGAAGGTCTGGCCCGCTTCCAACCGTTTCAGCAGGCGGATCACCACGGCGCGGTCTCCGGGCTGCATCTGGATTTGCACCCGGTTTTCGGCAACCTCAATGCCGAACAAGCGGCTGAGGAATAGCGCGGTGGCGGCATGGCCCACCGCCGACACAAATCCCCCGGCCAGTAGTCGCCGCGCCTCGGCAATCTCCAACGGTCCTTCGAAGCGAAAATCGCCGTAGGCGGTCAGGACGGGGGAGTTGAGAAGGTAAAGCATTTTCTATAGATATTTGTTACGGAGCGCGGGCATCCCACCCGGCAGGATTGCGGCCAAGATGGCCTCGCTCCCAGGAAAAGGCAGGAGGGGACTGAACGCTTACATAACCGTTAACTATGCCCCGTTGCTGATCGAAGTGCCATATCATATTGCAGTACCTCCTTATCCCCGCCAGTCTGTACATACTGGCAAACAATATTCCGATGCAAGGTGTACAAGGCCAATGCGACAGAAGTGGGTTTCTGCCCACCCGTGAAATCGACAATAATATCTTTATCCGTAAATACACCTTTGTCTTTGGTCACGCGATTGATTATCTCGTCAAGCGCATGATAGACATTGTCTATATCCTCGAAATCCAAAGCATGCTCATAAACATGAATTTCCACGTTGGTAATACAATTTGCCAACGCAAGTTTTAATCCATCGGCAAATTCCTTACTTTGCGATGACGCTAAAAAATGGACTTGCTTTAATGTGTTCTCACGGCTATGACATTTCAAACTGCGTAACAATGGCACTACACTATGACTGGATGACTCATAAATTGCAAAAAGGCTGTCTAGGCCATCAGCAAATCTGGCTTCACAAGGACTCGCAGCATCTTTATCTTTATGGACTAGCCAATAACCATCCAAACGCAGTTCAATTGTATCCAAAAGCTTCTTTGATCCTGATATTGGCGTTATCAATATTCTGTGTGGCTCAGCTTGTTTTTTCTGAGAAAGTGTACGCAGAGGGAGAATATATAAAAGTAACCAATCAAGCAACATAGTGAGCAATATCCAAGCAATAACCAGCCCACCCAGGACGCACCATTTTACGGGCAAATATTCGTTTCTATCTGAGTAGAAAATGGTATTTCCTTCCAAGCCATCACCTACCCAACCTGAAATCAATATAATCGCTCCTGCCACCAGCCAAGCAAAAACATGTCGCCATTTATTTCCGTTGATATTAAACATGCTTGATCCAATCCCAATTGAATTTTAAACTGGTGGTTATTCGGCTCACAGTGTGGTCCCTTCATAAATTGCTTTGGCTTTTTTTGCGCCGCCTTGGGGGGAGGTCCACCATCCGTTTTTTATCCAAACTTTGATAATGGCAGATTTGATGGTGGATTTTTCATTTTCTTCAGGCAATTCCTTCCACCATCTCGCCAAAGGTTGACCGCGCCAAACATCATTGATTTTTTCATCCGGTATATGGTTTTCCTGTTTTATTTTAGCCACTATCTGTTCAAGTATCGCAGGCGTAGGCTCTTCGACTGGCTTCATCCTCCCATACCCCGCATTCGTCTTCCCCCCGACCCCCCAGTTTTCCAACGCCGCAGAGAGCAATTCCATAGCCCGTACTACCCATTGCTTGCCGTTTTCGCTGTCATCATCAGTAGAAATGACAAGCTGAAAAGTCCCGGCGACGGCGAGGAAGGGCAGGGGAGTGGGGTCGTCAAAATCGGCGGGCGGGGTTTCATCCTCAGCCATATAGTAATCGCCGTGGTGCGGTGTCATCACATCCAGCACCAATCCCTCATTTTTCTTGTCTAACGAGTCGGGAACAAGCCAAGCGTCGTGAAAGGTGATATGGCCGCAGTCTTCATTATTGCCAAACAGGATGTGATGATATGTCCCTTGCCGGAAAACCTCCCGGACCTGCTTGTCTTTGTCCACCGCCACCTTGCGTTTAAATTCTGGATTCTCCAAACCCCAAACTTGGTCGCAATAATGCGCGGCCAGCCCTTTCAAGGCAGAACCGGGAATGACCGGTGTTCCGTAGGTATGCTGCAGGGTGATGCCGGTTTCCAACACGTTTTCACCGCCCAAGCCCACAATCAAGCGGCCCTTTACCTTGAATTCAGCGCAGACAGGATTGCATAGCTTGGCAAGGTATGCTGTCCGGCGTCGGTAGGCATTTTCATAGAAAGGTTTTGCATTGTGGCTAGCCTGTATGGCCGCTTTCAGCAGCGCAAGATGTTCATCAGCCTGATTGGCATCGCCCTCTGTTTTTTGTGCCTGTAGATAACTCGCCAGTAGCAAGCTGGCATTACCGCCGCTTACCCTTGCAATGTTCAACAAGGCATCCCGGCACGCCTGCACACTCATTGCCCGTCCCCTTCCAACAATGCCTCGGCATAGCGCTTCAACCATGTCGCGGCGGACATGGCATCGCGGCTTAATTTTTGATAGCTGGATAACTCATTTTGCCGTGCATTTTCGGTCAAGCTTGCGGTATTGCAAGTCCCTATCACAGTTGCCAAATCCTCCAGATAAGCGGTCTGTTTCTTTGCCTCGGCAAAGGCCAAGGCTTGCGCTAGCCCGCAGGTTTGCAGCAAGGCGGGGAAACGCTTGGCAAAGCCTTGATATTTGGCTTCGTACGCTTGGCCTTTATGGATAGATACGCGGGAATAAGCGCATTGCGCCCGAACTTGCTCACGGGTGGGCATGGGCTAAACCTCCGGTGTGAACAGGCAGCGCACCCGGCCTTTGCCGACAGTGGCCTTGCCACCGATTTGCAAGTCGTCGCGTTTTCCGGAACAATACTTATCTAGCAATTTCTTCTCGGTAATGTCTTTGTCACTGGAAAACACCCGGTCACACCACACCAACCCGGCGAGGATGGACTCGGCGGGCAAGGATTCCTCATACCACAAAGCCCCCTGTTCGACGATTTTCTTCTTGTCATCAATACGGATGCGGGCATTGACCTCCGTGCCCATTTCGCACAGATAATCGAAAGAACTGTCCGGCAAAATGGCAAAGCGCTGTTTGAACAAGCCTTGCCAAATTAAATCACCGGGGAAAACCCACTCGGCCAATTTGCCTGCCCACTGCCGGGCGCAATCACAGTTAACTACGGCAAAATCCAAATCTTCCAGATACGCCTTGCCATCGGCATTCAACGAAGACATGGTTTCATTAGGCAGATGGATGTTGCCTGATTGGATGGGGCAATATTGAGGCGAGACAGTGATTCCCGCCGCCGTCAAGTCGCGGCGGAAACGCTCCAAAGCCAGCGGGGAAGCCACCCAGGCGAAAGTGCCAAACAAGCTGCGCACCGAGAGGCACACCATCCGCGCATCGGTGAACACTAAAGAACCGGCGTTGTCTTTGTCCTTGTCCCCATTGTCACTGCGGCCAAAAGCGGCAGCGAGCCAGTGGTCTGTCCCTCGATTTTCAGTACTTGCCTGATAACTGTCCGCCAGCACCCCCTTCACCGACGAACCCGGCACCAGCGGCCAGCGGGTGGTTTTTTCCCGCATGATGGGCAGGTCGATAAACCCCGTGCCTTGCCCGGTGCCGACATGCAGCGGCGTGAGCGCGTGTAGCCAATAGATGCGTGTGTGTGCCACCGTCATAGTCCCCTTTTGTGATTACCACAATCCCCACAATGCCAAACCCAACCCATCGCGCCGGTCTTGGGCTTCATCCGCAACCGAGTGCAACCAATAGTTATCCGTCAATTCAGCGGCTGAGCCTTTGCAAGCTTCCGGCACTTCGAAAAAATACACACTGCCGGCCGGCACTAAGCGGCGGATGGGTTTGGGGCCAATATTGCCATTTTCCAAACCCCAGCCGGAAATGGGCTTCCAGCGGTCAATACAGGCACCGAGCAAGCGCAATTGGACCGAAGTACCCGGCAGTGTGCCCTGCAAGCTCGTTTCATCCAGCCAACCCGGCAGCCAACCATGCTTAAAAATCCCCGGCGTCGCCAACACCAAGCGCACCCGCTTGGCCGGTTTTAACGCCGTGTGCAATGCTGCCGGGCAATGCCAAGCGGTGCAGGAACGTTCGGCTTGCCAATGTGCCAGCCGCCGCTCGCCGCCGAGTGGGTGCAAGCATTTAAGATGTTTCAGCTTTTCGTGCCAAATGCCTTCCGCCGCCACCCTGACGGCCAATTGCAGCGGCGCAGCCTGCCCGGCCAAACCCATGTCCAAGCCCACCGTCTTGAACAATAGCCCTTCTTCCGCCGCGTAAGTCTCGGGCTTAATGCTGACATGCATGCGCTCGTCCTTGGCCAGCGTATCCAGAAACCCGGACCCTGCTTCGGCTTTTTCTGGTGGGATGAATTTCTCCAATTCTTTCCCCGCCAGCCAATGGGCCATGTGAGTCAATGACCAAAACGCCGGGGCTTTAGCGGGTTTGGCTTCCTTGCTCACCCCCACCGGGCGCAAGCTGGCAAAAGGCAGATTACAACCAGAGCCTGCGGGCATCTCCAAAGGGCGCAGCTTCATCAAACTGCGCCGCTGGTTCTTGCCCTCGTCTGCATACACCAGCAAATCCCTAGGTGCGGGGAAATACAACTCGCCGTTGAACAATGGCAGCGGCCCTTCAATGTTGATCTGCTTAAGCGCTGCTACGGTCTTGTCATCAAACACCCCGCCATTGGCCTTGCCCAACAAACTGCGCAACGACCCGGCCAGTACCGAGGGGTAAGGCCAATCTAGCGATTTCATCCGCTGGCCCGAGCCGAAAGGCCGCCCGTCGCGGGCAATTAGCGGGTCGCGTGGGGTGAGGGTCAGGTAGATGCTCATAGGCTTACGGCCTTCTTGTCTTGCGCTTGCTTCATCACGGCGGCGATTTTGCGGGCGATGATCCACTCATTGGCCAGCCGCAGGATGCCGGCATGATGGCCTTGATGGACTTCTACGGGGTCGTGTTCGGCGGCGTGGAAACAGGCGTCTAACTCACCCTGGAAAAAATCGGTGTCCAAAGACTTCCCGTCGGCCTTCTTGCGTTTGAACAAACGGGCAATGTCCTTTTCGATCACTTCGTCGGTCTGTTGGTTTTTCGGCCAGTTGGCATAATCCAGGGCGAGTTGCCGCAAGCCATACACAGCTTGGTCGGAAAGCGTGTCTTCCCTGTGCATAGCGGCCCATTTCAGCAAGCGTTGATCCAAACCCTCTTTCCACGCTGCGCGGATATGCACGGGCGCACCGCCACGGCTATGCAGGCCGACCGCCAAGCCATCACGGTCGGGATGTTTGGCGTTTTTTTCCGCGTCCCGTCCGTAGTTTAACAAGTCTTCCAAGGGTTCGGTGCAATGGACGATGGCAATGCCGACGGATAGAGTCGGCGGATTGCCTTGCTCGTCCTCGAAGCATTTGAGCAAATCGGCGAAGCTGTCATGCAGTTGCCGAGCGCATTTTACACACTGGTCAACCGGCACAAAAGCGAGCACATCATCGCCACCCGCATAAACCAAGCAACCTTGATGGTCTTGAACAACGCTACGGGTGGCAACGGCAAATTGTGCCAATTGCTTGGAAAACGCTTGATGCTCTTGCATTTTTTTGAGATGGGACAGCGTTTTGCCCATCCGGTCGCCGTCTGCGGCCAAGATTGCCAAGTAAGGCTCCGGCTCTCCATAGCCTAATTCCTTTTGCAGAAGAGGCAATAACTCACGTTGAATTTTTTTCAAAGCCCCTCGTTCTGTGTCACTCAATAGATCAATTTCGCCGTCTTTTGGGGGGCGTAACAGGCTTGTCAACCGCGAAGGGAACAACACCGAGCCATCATAAGGAAACGCGGAATTCTTATATGTCGGGCCGCTGCCTGTGGTGTAGGCGGTCTTGTCGTCTTTGTAAAAAGAAACCTTCTCGCATTCCTGCGCGATGTCTTGCAGGGCGGCTAGCGCATCGCCGCCGCTACATTCAATGCCGCGTATCCAGGCGTCGGCGGCAACGCGCACCACCGAGGCAAACGCCGCCTTGGTGGCACAGCGTTTGGTCACGCCAAGAATGTCCAACTCCTCGCCCGGCAACAGCCGCAAACGCTGGGCAAGGTCCCTGTTCTTCTCTAGAATTTTTTGCCGGTCTTTACACAACACACTTTCCCGCGCCCCGTCCAGCGAGGATTTTGGGATGGCGTGGCCCGCATGGGGTTTGAAGTTGCGCAATGCCTTGCGTCCCGCCTGTAACAACATCAGTTTTTCGCGGGTTTTCGCGTAACCTAATACAGGGTCCAGCGGCATCCACGCGGCATAAAATTCCAGCACATCGTCGATCTGTTCTCCCCACAGCGTTTGCTCAAGGATGGCTCCCGCTGTGTGCCCGGCTTCACCGGCCCAGATTTTCCAACGCTCTATGGCGGCTTTCTCTGCGGCGTTGACTATCCTCTGGATGTCTGCCTGCGACCAGCCTGCCGGCAATTCTGCCAAAATAATGTTGGCGACGTTGAAGTTACCCCCCTGTAGGGATTCTATTGGGCTGACAGGGTCGAGATCACTGGGTTTGACGGGATTGGGGAAGATCAACTCGCCGCCTTGGCTTTTCACTGCCAAAGCCGTGGCCTTGCTGATTTCAGACAGCAGGAACGAGCCAAACCACAAATCCCGTGTGCGGCGGGCGGCGGCGATGAAATCTTGGACCGGGCCTAGGGCGATGGTGAGTAGGAATTTAGACATGGCTATAAGAAGCCATTTTGTTTAGCATAAGCCATGAAAGCTTCCAAGGCAGAGCCAGTGTTAGTACGCCCAGCCATCGGGGAGTTGGGGTAAGTGGCTAAATCGGGGCGGGCTATGTTGGTTCTGCCCAGTGCTGGCGATATGGCTATCGGCGCTAGGTGTTTTAACTCCAGATTTTCCGGCTCAGGGGTGTTTAATTGCAACACCATAGGCACAGCCGTTGTTTTACCCATCGCTAAAGGGCGCAGGATCAACGGGCTTGCCATGCGGTTACAGTCTAGGGGGTAAAGTTCGCAATTATTGACATTGTCGCGGGAGCCATCTTTAAAGTGGAAAACAATCGGCAGGCCAAATTGTGCGCGGGGAAAAGCGACATCTTCTTTGATAATGGGATGCACCAAGGTATTGCTTCGTTTGTGGCTGGCATCCCCTAGTCCTGTCAATGCGCGTAGAGAATCCGCTTCCGGCCAATAAGAACGGTGAAAGCCATTCCTGCCTACGCTGCCCTGCCGAAAATCGTACATCAGTTTAATCGACTCGTTCCAAGCGGCCAATGGTGGTTTTGACAGCCCGTGTATAAGAGGCGCGGCGGCCAAAACAGGCCAAAGCCCAGTCGAATGGTTCGACAGCTTATAGTCTTGTTTGGCCTTTTCAAACCAAGCAGAAATTTGCTTGGGTGAATGGGGGGCCAAATCCTTGCAATACATAGCCCCGCACCCCCGGCGCGTCCTCGCACCGACACCGCCAAAGTTTACCCAAGCCCAAATGGCCGCTTGCACATCTAAGCCGACATCGTCTTGCAACCCGTTTTCTCGATTGGCAATCTCAGGTATTTTTAGTGCGTTGCGTTGTTGGTTAAACCCTTCACGCAAACTAGCCATTGTAGTAACGGGGGGAATCCAAACCCTTAATTCAAATTCGACTGATTCGATAAACTTATCAGGGCTTTTCTCTGTATCACCTTGAAAAGGGAACAGCGCATACGGTAAACGTGTATGATCAAACAGGGCATCCCATTGTCCATTCGGTGCCGCACATTTTCTTGGCATAGCCGAACGGTTGACCGATACCTCAATCCTCACCGGACTGGGGTTCTTGGTCGAACCCCAAATCTCCGCCTCGCGCTGGCGCATTTCCTTGACGGTGGCAAATGCCGCGCCGCGTGTCGCCCGCCACCAAAAGCGCAGATGCCCGCGTATGGACGAGGGGCGGATGAGGGTGATGGGATCGTTGACGCCAGACTCCACCCCGCCGCCGAATAGGGGGGTGATGACTTCGATAGTATAGCGCTTAGGTTCGTCGGGTTTGCGCTTGGGAACGGGAGGGCAGTCGGTTGTGATAGTTCGCGCCATCGTGGCTTTCCTTAAGGTTTGGTTCTGTTCACGCGCATTCGGTTTGCAGTGCTTCTTGACCGGGTTGCAGGCTACTCCTGTCTGCTTACACTGGCAATGCGGCAAATTGACGCACCGCCGCTTTACGATGGCGGGGGATGCAATTATAGGGCGCTGCGGTAGTAAAGCAACATTAAACTCCCTCTCCCTCCGGGAGAGGGTTGGGGTGAGGGCAAATCGAATGTAGCTTTACTACCGCAGCCATCTATAAAAGTGTTGCGGGAGTGCAAGACCTGCCTTGCGAGGGTACCTAAAAAGGCAAGGCAAGCCTTGCACTCCCAGCGTGTTCGAACTCATCCCCGGCGCATCGCTTTTAATCGCAACGACTGCAAAAGACCGGTTCAAGGGCGGCGGTATTGGAATTTGGTGAACCTCCGCACCTTATCAGTGCAAGCTATCTATTTTACAGATTTTCTTAGGTAAAACAAGCGGTTAAAAATAATTCTATGGTTTTTTCAAGGGTTAAGTCCACCAAGCCAATGGAATCAACGGTTTAATGCTTGCAAATGAAGAAAATCTGGCTTAGAATGCCCTCACTGCTGCGGCATCGACCGAGGTTCACCAAACAGGCCACTCTAGGCCACACACTGCGCGGGCTTTAGGGCCAAGAGTCGCAGTAGTACTAGCCGCTAAGGCTGTTGAAACTTTCGATCAGAGAGGAAGCCTCGGAGCTGAGAACGTCGCAGTAGTACTAGCCGCTAAGGCTGTTGAAACTCAATAGAACCATCAGACTTAACTTCCGTTAAAAGTCGCAGTAGTACTAGCCGCTAAGGCTGTTGAAACCATAAAATAAACCACGCTCTCCGCCGTGGTAATCGGCGTCGCAGTAGTACTAGCCGCTAAGGCTGTTGAAACATGCGTCGTACATTAGGAACAAGTTGGCCAGGTCCTGCGGTCGCAGTAGTACTAGCCGCTAAGGCTGTTGAAACTTATCCACTGACTTATATCACCGTTTGCCCGCGAAATTGTCGCAGTAGTACTAGCCGCTAAGGCTGTTGAAACAGAGGTGCCACAGCCAATGTTGTTCTTGGTTATGGTCGTCGCAGTAGTACTAGCCGCTAAGGCTGTTGAAACTAACATATTCAATTACCTCGTTTAAGAACAGTCTGTCGCAGTAGTACTAGCCGCTAAGGCTGTTGAAACACTCCTGAGCCACGTGGGCAGCGGATGTTGCAGAGAGGCGTCGCAGTAGTACTAGCCGCTAAGGCTGTTGAAACTGAATCAACTTTTTAGCAAAGGTAGCCGGATATGGAGTCGCAGTAGTACTAGCCGCTAAGGCTGTTGAAACGCTGCTTTTAGGCAGTTTTTTCAGTTGTGTTTTTGTCGCAGTAGTACTAGCCGCTAAGGCTGTTGAAACCAAGATTTGCGAAGATTTTGCATTTCGGGCAATTACATGTCGCAGTAGTACTAGCCGCTAAGGCTGTTATTATCGTTCCCACGGTCTCCGCTCATCGTTATACACAAGTCGTTGCGTGGGCAACTTGCACCCCGAAGGGGTTCAAGCTCACGCCGGTGGTTGAGCGCCAGCGAAACCACCGGATTGCACGTTAATAACTGATGTTACGCAGTGCCGTTTGTTGGCCGTTGTAGGGCGGCCTTCAGGCCGCTAAACTAAGTTCGTTGGAATTAGGCTGGTCGAAGCGGCCTGAAGGCCGCC
>CAIZPP010000105.1 GCA_903934875.1 uncultured Methylococcaceae bacterium | reverse complement strand
GGCGCAAAGTTGCGAAACGATCCTAAATGTTAAATCCCAACCCTAAGAAGTATGGGTTACTGAAATAAACAAATGAAGTGAATGTGAGGCATTGCAGACAATGGAAATTATTCTTCTCGAAAAAATCGCCAAACTTGGCAACTTAGGCGATAAAGTGACTGTTAAACCCGGCTACGGACGCAACTTTTTGATCCCGCAAGGCAAAGCGGTGCGGGCATCCGCGGAAAAACTGGCCGCGTTTGAGCAGCGCCGTGCGGAGTTGGAGCAAAAGGCTAGCGCCGAATTCGCCGCAGCCCAGGCACGCGCAGAGGCTTTGGCCCAATTGAGCGTGACGCTTACCCAAAAAGCGGGCGAGGAAGGGCGGCTCTACGGTTCCGTGGGGGCCAAAGACATTGCCGATGCGGTAACCGCCGCCGGGGTGGAGCTGCGCAAACAAGAAGTGCGCTTGCCGACAGGCCCCATCCGCCATACTGGCGATTATGAAATCAAGCTGCATATCCACGCCGACTTGGATGCCATTGTCGCCATCAAAGTGGTCAGGGAATAACTATTCTCATTAGCGTAGGGGTAGCATCACCGCTGAAGTTATGTTATCCCTCTCTGCAGAACGGCCTGTGCGGTTTATTTATAGCCTCCTGTTTTACACGCTAACGCCGCTGGTTTTGGCCCGCATGGCTTGGCGGGGAAGGCGTGAGTCTGGCTACAGCCAACGATGGTGGGAGCGCTTTGCCTATTATCGGGACACCGATACTAGGCAAAACGTGATTTGGTTCCATGCCGTTTCCGTCGGCGAGTCCGAGGCCGCGTTTCCGCTGATTCGCGCCGTGTCAAAGCGCTTTCCAGAAGTGCCTATCTTGGTCACTACCACCACGCCCACCGGTTCGGCACGGGTTAAGGCAGTACTGGCAGATAATGTGGCGCATGTCTATCTTCCCTATGATCTGCCCGATGCGGTGGCGCGCTTCCTGGACCATTTCCACCCGCGCTTGGCAGTAGTGATGGAAACTGAAATCTGGCCAAACTTGTTCCATGCCTGTGCCGTCCGCGGCATTCCGGTCAGCATAGTCAACGCCCGGCTGTCGGAACGCTCCGCGAAAGCTTACGCACGGATCGGCGGCTTTACCCGTGAAACTCTGTCCGCAGTCGGCCTGGTCGCCGCGCAGACCGAGGCGGATGCAAACCGTTTCTTGGGCTTGGGCGCTAAAAGGGAGGCGGTGACGGTGACAGGCAACATCAAGTACGATCTTGAATTGCCGAAAGGCTACTTCCAACAGGCATTAGTTTTGCGGGAGACCTTGTTCGGCAAGCGTCCAGTTTGGATTGCCGCCAGCACCCATGAAGGCGAAGAGGCACTGGTGTTGCGCGGGTTTGCCACGCTACGCGCACAGCACCCGGAATTACTGCTGGTGCTGGTGCCGCGCCATCCCCCCCGCTTTGACAAAGTGGCGGACTTGTGCCTGGCCGAGGGGCTTAAGTTAAGCCGTCGCAGCTTGGGTGAGAATGCCGTCAACGCCGACGTTTTTCTGCTGGATACCCTAGGGGAACTGCGCCTGTTCTATGCTGCCTCCGATATTGCTTTCGTTGGCGGCAGCCTGGTTCCCGTGGGCGGGCATAATGTGCTGGAGCCTGCCCTGGCCGGGCTGCCGGTGGTTTTTGGAACACACATGTTCAATTTCGAGGAAGCCGCAAGGCGCTTAATCGGGGCAGGCGGTGCGACGGAGGTGGGCGATGCAAATGAACTGGCAAAGCGGGTCGGCGAGTTATTGCAAGAACCTGGCAGGCGGGCGCACATGGGCGAGTGCGGCAGGCTTTTTGTCGAAGCCGGTCGGGGGGCTTTGGGAAGGGTCGACGAGGCTTTGGCCGGCCTGCTGGCCAGCACAGACCGACTAAGGTTTAAAACCGAGTCGGTCTAGGCTTATAAAATCACAAACAATCTCTTAAATTATTAGGAACCACCAAAATGGCGCTACACTGTGGCATCGTCGGCCTGCCCAATGTCGGTAAATCGACCTTGTTTAATGCATTGACAAAAGCGGCCATCGCCGCCGAGAATTATCCCTTCTGCACCATCGACCCCAATGTCGGGGTGGTGCCAGTGCCCGACCCGCGACTCGAAGCGCTGTCTGTAATCGTCAAACCGCAACGGGTGGTGCCCACCGCCATCGAATTCGTCGATATAGCCGGATTGGTGGCAGGCGCCTCAAAAGGAGAAGGTTTGGGCAACCAATTCCTGGCCCACATCCGTGAAACCGATGCCATCGCCCACGTCGTGCGTTGCTTCGAAAACGACGACGTGGTGCATGTGGCGGGTAAGATCGACCCCGGTTCGGATATCGACGTGATCCACACCGAACTCAACCTAGCCGACATGGCCTCGGTGGAAAAAGCCTTGCAACGGGTGCTGAAAAGCGCCAAATCCGGCAACAAAGATGATCTTCACAAAAAAGAAGTGCTGCAACGGCTAACCGTGCATCTGGATGCCGGCAAACCGGCCCGGTCACTGGGGCTGGATGCAGACGAGAAAGAACTCATCCGCGACCTGTTCCTGCTCACGATGAAACCGACCATGTACATCGCCAACGTGCAGGAAGACGGTTTCCATGACAATCCCCTGCTCGACCGCGTCCACGCCATTGCGGCTGATGAGGGCGCTATGGTGGTGCCGGTTTGCGCGGCTTTGGAGGCGGAAATAGCCCAACTCGAAGAAGCCGACAAAGCCGAGTTTCTTGCCGATTTGGGGCAGGATGAGCCGGGCCTGAACCGCGTCGTGCGGGCGGGCTACCAGTTGCTGAACTTATACACCTATTTCACCGCAGGCGTTAAAGAAGTCCGCGCCTGGACAATTCCCATCGGCGCAACCGCCCCGCAGGCCGCCGGTGTCATCCACACCGATTTTGAGAAAGGCTTCATCCGCGCCGAAGTCATTGCCTATGAGGACTTCATCGCCTACAAGGGTGAACAAGGTGCCAAGGATGTCGGCAAATGGAGGCTGGAAGGCAAGGAGTATGTCATGAAGGACGGCGATGTGGTGCATTTTAGATTTAATGTCTAAACAGCGTTTTTCCCATCTACAGCGTTTTTAACATCAAATGGTTACTTGTTTAATCTTGTGCATTTGCGATGACTTTCGTTAAAGCATTGGCAACAGTGTCCAAACGCTGCCCATCCTTCAGGCCGTTGGAAGAGTTCGTCAAAATGGGAAAAAGTAACTACGGCTTGAAGTAGCCCGGAACAAACCCGCTCCGGCAGATGTTTCCGGCAAATTCAGCCGCGCCGCACTTGCCGGGGTATGCCGGAAACGCCCGTGATCGGGCTTATTCCAACCTACGGTGCAAGAAAGTTATTTTCGGCCATATCCTAAGTGGAGCCGACACGCCCCTAAACCATACCGAAAATCTTCGACACCAAGCCCCGGTTCTCGACCCCGGCCACCAAGCTATCGACAAATTCCTCGGCCCGGCGTTTTTCTTCCGGCCCCAAGCGCCCATAGATTGGCTGGTAGGTGCGGTTGAACTTGATGATATCGTCCAAGTCGTAGGGGCGTTCCAAGCTATGGAACAGTGTGTGCAAACCAACAAATTCCGGGGAATGGATGGGAGTGATATTCTTCGCTAACATTTTGGCATATCCTTTGAGTGAGGTTTGATTGACACCGGATTGACAGCAGGATCAATGCCAATGTCATCAGCCACAATAAATCATCAACATGCAAATTTGATGAAAACCAACTCTGCACGTTATTGAGTGAAATGCCGCATTTAAGGCGCAAAAAAGTATAATGCCAGATATCTGGAAACCATCCAGCAATTCTCATTTTGGGTAAAGTGCCGTCATTCCAGCAGGGATGCAGGACAAATCGGCAGGATAGCCGATTTGTCCGGCATCCATGACCGGAATGACGGGCTGTTTCTCACACATTGGCTAAAAATGAGAATTGACGGAAACCATCACCCCCTACCTCTCCCAATGCGCTGGGGCTTGGATGACCTTCTTTATTCACCAATAGAAGAACTATGATAAACCTACCCCTAGCCTTGGAAACCCTACTCGCAGGCCAGAACCTTGCCGCAAATGACATGCGCGACATTATGCGCACTATCATGACCGGGGCGGCAACACCAGCCCAGATAGGCGCATTTCTGGCCGCCTTGCGAGCCAAAGGCGAAACCGTGGAAGAAGTTGCCGCCGCCGCCTTAGTGTTGCGCGAAATGGCGACCAAGATCGACGTTAGCGGTGCCCATGTCATTGACACCTGCGGCACGGGCGGGGACGGGACGCACACCTTCAACATTTCCACCGCCGCCGCTTTCGTCGTCGCGGCGGCTGGCGGGCAGGTCGCCAAGCATGGTAGCCGTTCGGTGTCCAGTTCTTGCGGCAGTGCCGATGTGTTGGAAGCGGCGGGAGTCAATCTCGCCCTATCGCCCGAGCAAGTCCAGGTTTGCATCGCGCAAACCGGTATTGGCTTCCTGTTTGCCCAACGCCACCACGGTGCGATGAAACATGCGGCGGGGCCGCGCAAGGAAATCGGCATCCGCACCCTGTTCAACCTGCTAGGACCACTCAGCAACCCGGCCAACTCGCCCAATCAGTTGCTTGGCGTTTACGCCATGCGCTGGGTGGAGCCTATGGCGCAGGTGCTGCGAATGCTGGGCAGTCGGCATGTGTTAGTGGTACACGCCGGGGACGGCTTGGATGAGATCAGCATTGCCACACCGACTTTCGTGGCCGAACTTAAAAACGGCGAGATATCCACGTATACGATTACGCCTGAGCAATTCGGCTTACCGCCCGCGCCCTTGGATAGCTTGGGCGTGTCTACGGCGCAAGAAAGCCTTAAAATCATCTTGTCCGTGCTGGAAGGCATACCGGGGCCAGCCTCGGACATCGTCGCGCTAAATGCCGGGGCGGCGATTTATGCGGCGAATTTAACGGGTAGCTTGGATGCCGGGGTGGCAAAGGCACGAGAGGTTTTGGCAAGTGGGGCGGGGAGGAAAAAGTTTGAGGAATTGGTGGCGGTGAGCCAATCTTTATAGCGTTTTCAACATCAAAGAGTTACTTGGTAGCGAGTATGATAGCGCAGGTTATTCGGTTAACCTGAAGGGTTACAGCATCCTCAACATCAAAGAGTTACTTTTATGTTATCTCACTGATGTTACGCATGGAGTGGCAAAGCTCGCTTTGCCTGTCAAGGCGGGCCTTGACAGTCCAAAACGAATCGCCGTAAGCCGGCAATCCTTTGCCGATAACAGCGCAGGGGCCTGTGCGTAACGTCAATTATTTATTGC
>CAIZPP010000104.1 GCA_903934875.1 uncultured Methylococcaceae bacterium | reverse complement strand
CCATCCATCCTTGTATAACAATTACGCCTTTGCCATCGTTCGGCCCACAGGCATCGTTGAATCCCCCTGATGCCATAGCATGCCTTGCCGGATGATGACCAAACCCAAAACCACTCATGCCGATTGGCGAAGGTATTGATTTTGCAAGGCAATTCAAACAAGTGGTGGCTTGATTGGGTATCCTTTATTATTTTTCTTTGACAAGACAAAACGCTGTAAACTCTCTAAGACTCAGGCGTTTGTGGAGTACGGCGACTCGTCGCCGTTTTCCAAGCCATGCAGCGACGAGTCGCCGCACTCCAGACTCGGACGGTGCCTATGGGCTGAACTGTGACCAAACCCCGGCTATTCTAAAAAATAGCGGTAATTAAAATCATCAATATGTGGGTTTGGGTCGTTTGAATAAGACCTCCACTCCCGCTGGCGCATCGCTTTTCGCTTAGGTGTGTTCAAGCCATACAGCGTCAAGGTAATTTTGGCCCGATGCTGCGCATTTTCATCCACTTGGGGAGAAGGTTCGATTTCTCCTGTGTGGTAATTCACAGTGAAATAATGGTGAAAAATATAGTCCAGTGCATCGGGTTTTAATAGTGCTTCGTCGAACTGTTCCCGTTTGATGGACTGGCATAGATCGCAACAAGGAAAAAGGTTATCCCAAGCGTAGGCCAATTCGGGAAATCGGCTTTTCGGTTTGAAATGCTCGACTGTCTCCCTGCTTTCCGAACCGATTGGGCCATCACAAAACGCACAACGCTCTGGAGTCATGTGGGTGAGTGCGCTTTGTATGGCTTGATAACAGGCATGGTCTCGCCAACTGAACTTAAATTTCGGGTTATTCGCTCGGCTTTTGACGTAATCTTCCGTCCACTTACAGCGTTTTTAATATCGAAGAGTTACTTGTTGGGTTATATCATTTTGCAAAGCAGTTCACACACAGGATGGTTTGATTGAGTGTCCTTTATTATTTTTCTTTGTTAAGAAAAAACGCTGTACATAAAGAAATACCGGCCTTGGTCCACGTTCGGTGAAAAACCGAGCCCGTAGGATGCGGTGAGGAACGAACCGCATCATTCGCGTTCTTCTCCCGCAACATTATTTAAAAAAGTGCCTTGGCTACCCCAGTTAAGCGGATATAGGCCGCGCATGACAAAACGCTGAAAGCTTGAATATTGACAAAGGCTTGCCGCAATACATCAATGTGGTCTACCAATAGCCGATTGTTCTTGCGTTCGACAAGATTGACGGTAAAAAACCACGTCGCGCCGGGAATATAAATGCGTCGGTAATCTGTCATGGCTAATGGTTCCAAGCGAGGTCACGCGAACGATGCGGTTCGTTCCTCACCGCATCCTACGGCCCTCTCGAATGTAAGGTTATATTTCACACTCTGACCATGTGACCTTACCAGAAACCTGCCGATTCATAACTTCACCATTCACATAAATGCGGACATTGGTAGTTATTCCGTGGTGATCATAATCATTGTTTGCGACATGCACTACGGCGGTATTGGTCGATAGATTATTCAGTTTCACACCAAGATGATTCCATCGGCCCCTCGTAGTATGGGTCGGATTCACGAGTACATCATAAGGAAGATTGCGGCCAGCTTTGACTGAACCATCCTTTGCAAAAGCATCAATTTCGCCACAGATGGCGAATGAAACCACTCGCTCTTTGATTTTGTGTGTTCGCTTAGGCCATATATCTTGCAGTTGATCTAACTCGCGAGTGGTTGGTTTTCTCGCAAAAATCTGGCTAGGCATTTCGACTTTCTGTGTCGATGAAACCAACCAAGGGACGGACTCACCTTTACCCAAACCCGTTTCCACAAATGCGAACACTCCAGGTTTCAATACGTTTGCAACGCTCTGATAGCTAGGGTGGTTAGTAGCGTTTCCGGGTAAGACAACAAGATCGTGCTTGCAGATGCTAATAAACTGCAGAATATCATTTTTGCTTGCGGATATAAGCGGAGAAATAGCACAAATTTTCATAGTGAGATATAACGACCCCATATGGAGAGGCTTTGGCATTGCCATATATGCAACAAAAATATTAAAGAATGGAAAGCCGTCAAAGAGTGGACCTATGCTATTATATACAGATGATGATACAGGATACTTATTACATGATTCAATGATAATCAGTTTAGCAACCGTCTAACACCAAGTCGGAATCAAACATGACGCCCAACTTTGTATTCGGCCTTAAAAACAAAGCCTATACCGAAAAAAAATTTATTTGACGTTTTGTTTTGCGTCAACTTTGAAATCCAATCCGTCAAGTGGCGCTTCCTTAAGCGGCATGCTCCGAATTGGCAAGTAGGCCGTCACGGTCAAATATTACCCAAATGACATCTGCGAATGCAATCGTTATTTTATGGAAGATGTTGATTTTGTCAGGTTTTGGTTATTTTACCCAAAATGAGCATTCCTGTTAAAACCCCAGCCCCCTCGCCCCCTGGTAAAACACAAAACTGACCACCCAAGCCAATACCAGCGACCAGACGATGGACACCCACATGAAGGCATAGCTTTTTGATTCATTGCGCAAGGTCGCCACGGCAGACAGGCAGGGGGTGTAAATTAGTGTGAATAGCATAAAACTATAAGCCTGCACCCAATCCAGCTTCTGCGCCATTAATCCCATCAGGGAACTGCCTTCCAAGCCATATATCGCGGCTAGGGAGCCGATGACAATTTCCTTGGCGACAAAGCCGAAGATCAATACGACGGACAGCTGCGCGTCTATGCCTATAGGCGACAAAAGCGGGGCCAGCAGGGTGCTGATATGGCCGGCCAAGGTGCTGGCGCTGGCGGGTGGCACGTCGGTGGGCACATGGGTCAGTATCCACACTGCGACCACGCCAAAGGTGATGAACTTGGATGCCCGTTTCAGGAAATGGCGGACTTCATGCCAGGCCCGCAGGATGATCTGGCGGGTGGTCGGCAACCGGTACGGAGGCAATTCAATAATGAACGGCTCGGTGCTGGGAAAGCGGTGCTTGAACACCACGGCGGTCAGCAGCGCGGTGGCGAAACTCAATAGATACAGGCTGAACAGCACGAAAGGCGCGGCCTGGGCGGTAAAAATGGCGGTGATTAGAAACAGAAAGACTTGCAAACGCGCCGAACACAGGGAAAACGGAATCACCAGCATCGTCAGCAGGCGCAAGGAATGCGAGCGCATGATGCGCGTACCCATCAAGGCCGGCACATTGCAGCCAAAGCCCATTAACAACATCACAAAGCTGCGCCCGTCCAGCCCCAGCTTGGCCATCAAGGCATCCATTAAAAATGCGGCGCGCGACAAATAGCCGCTGTCTTCCACCACCGTCATCACGAGGAAGAAAAGAATGATGACCGGCACAAATGCGGCCACAGTGCCCACGCCGTTATAAATGCCGTCCAGTAACAAGCCTTGCATCCATGCTGGCAGGCTGGCAAGCAGGGGTTCCAGGCCTAAGGTCCGGGCTTGCGACAGCAACCAAGCCATGCCGTCTTGCATGGGTTTGCCTAGGGTAAAGATGAACTGGAACAGCACAAACATGATCAAGAAGAACAGCGGCAAGCCAAATAGCGGATGCAGCAGGATGCGGTCCAGCTTGTCGGTCATGCCCTTGGGCATGGTTTTTGGCACATGCACCGCTTCGTCCATGATTTTTTCCATGGCCGCCTCGATCTCATCGTCGGCCCTGAGATTTTCTCGCAGTTTGGACGGGTCCGTCGGGTGGTTCTCCTCCAAGGCCTTGGCAATCACCGAACTGGCCGAGTTGAAGCCTTCGCCATATTTTGCGCTCACCCAAGCCACGGGTATTTTAAGGCGGGATGCCATTTTTTCGAGGTCAACGGTAATCCCTGCCCGCTTCGCTTCGTCCGACATGTTGAGCAGCAGTACTGTGGGTAGGTCCAATTGCTGCGCCTGTAACACTAGGCTTAGTTGGCGGTCCAATTGCACACCGTTGAGGATGATCAGCAGCAAATCCACGCGGTTGTTTTCCAAAAAATCACGGACTACCTTTTCGTCCTCGGAAAACCCATGAAAATCATAGATTCCCGGCAGGTCCACCACCCGGACGACTTGCCCGCCCAAGGGGATTTTTGCAGCCATCAAATCAATGGTGATGCCCGGCCAGTTGCCGACCCGTGCGGATGCGCCGGTGAAGCGGTTGAAAAAGGTGGATTTGCCAGTGTTCGGCATCCCCAACAAGGCAATGCATTTCATCGCGCTGGGTGGGGGCTGATGCGTATTTTGTCCGCATCGCTGCGGCGCATGATGATTTCGGTGGTGCCGATGCGTACTTGCAAAGGCCCCCGGAACCAAGCGCGGCGAATTAGGTGGATTTCTTTGCCAATGCGAAAGCCTAGTGCCAATAGCCGGTGATGCAGGCTCTCTTCGGCGGAAATGGACCTGATGATGGCGGTGTCACCGGGATGGAGTGAACTGAGTCTGGGTTCTGACATGAGAGTAATTCCAAATGATAACCATTCCTAATTATCGCATGGGGACGGTTAATTACAAGTCATATTCTATTGTTTCTGCAACAATGGGACAAGAAATAGAAATTATGAGTCTGATTCGGACAACTCATGCGGCGGAGGGGTATAGGGCCTGGCGTTTGCCGCAACATCGGCTAGGGTGAACTGATCCAAAACCGCCATGAAAGCACGCCTCGCCTCATGCAGGGCAGACTTGAGACCGCAGCCACGGATTATGCAGCATTGATTGGATTTCAAATCGAAGCACTCAACTAGATTCATGTTCGTTTCGGTCAACCTGACAATCTCGCCCACGCCGATCATGTGCGATGCCCGGGCTAGTCTAAGCCCCCCGCCCTTGCCCCTGGTCGTCTCGACAAAACCATGGCTGGCCAAATTGTTGACCACTTTGATTAGATGGTTGCGGGAAATTTTGTAATATGCGGCAATTTCGCTGATCGTCGCAGAACCCGGTTCTGGCAGTCTGGCAAGGTAAATCAATACTCTGCAAGAATAATCTGTGAATTGGGTCAGTTGCATTAGTTAAATCATTCCACGACTGCCGCGAGTGACTTGGTTTTCCCGCGTACTTTTAAAATTCTCAAAAATTGTGCGACGGTCTTACATGATAACAGCAAACCATGCCGGTTGATGACAAGCCGCAATGAATTCATTTTCTTCTAAGGGCTGCAACCGGAATAAAATAAAGTTTAAATCGTGCCGGGCATGGCATCTTCAAAGGATGGATAAAAATAACCTTGACTTAATTCTTGGCAGGTCTTAAGTTGTATGTAATATGCTTCTTTAAAAACCAAGAACTAAAGACTCGGGTTAGCGGCATATAGGGTGCTGCGGTAGTAAAGCAACATTAAGCTCCCTCTCCCTCCGGGGGAGGGCAAATCAAATGTAGCTTTACTGCCGCAGTCATCTATATAAAGCAATACAAACAAAACAATATTTCGGGAGAACCACATGGCTGAAAAACAAAACTTGGCAGACTGGTACGATGAAAAATATGGCAAGATGCACAACCCCCCGCTGTTTGAGCAATTGGGCGGCAGCGGGGCAGTCGATGCCGCCGTTGATATTTTCTACCGCAAGGTGTTGAACGACAAACGCATCAACCACTTTTTTGAAGGAGTGGACATGGACAAGCAGGCCGCCAAACAAAAAGCTTTCCTGACCATGGCCTTTGGCGGACCACACAACTACACCGGCTTGGACATGCGCAAAGGGCACGCCCACTTGGTTACACAAGGCCTGAACGACAGCCACTTTGACGCTGTGATGGAAAACCTCGCCGGCACATTGAAAGAATTGGGGGTTGCTGACAATCTGATCGGCCAAGTCGCCGCCATCGCTGAGTCCACCCGCGACGACGTGCTGGGACGTTAACCCCAAGGGCAGACTGCGGTACACCCCATGACAACAATCCGTTACGGCAACAAGAGCCTAGAACTGGCTGAAAACCAATCTGTGCTGGATTGCTTGAACGGGCATGGGATACCCATCCCCTATGCCTGCCGCACAGGTGTCTGTCAAAACTGCCTGATGCGTGCCACGGATGGCACCCCGCCTGCCGCCTCCCAAATTGGTTTGAAAGACAGTCTGAGGCTTTCCAGTCATTTTCTGGCTTGCGCATGCCGACCGACGGAAAATTTGGATGTGGCCCTGCCAGACGATGCCCTGCCATCTACACATGCCTTGGTCAGCGGCTTGGAGTTATTGAACCATGACATCATGCGGGTGGATTTGGAAGCCTTAAGCCCCTTTGAATATCGAGCAGGGCAATTCATTAACTTAGTGCGTGACAGCAGCCATGTGCGCAGCTACTCCCTCGCCAGTGTGCCCCGTCTTGACAAGCACATCCATTTGCATGTGCGCCGCCTGCCAAAGGGCAGGGTCAGCGGCTGGATTCATGAGGAGCTAAGCATCGGCCAGCGCGTTGAGATACGCGGCCCGAGTGGGGATTGCATTTACCTACCCGGCAAGCCAGAGCAAGCCTTGCTACTGATTGGCACTGGCTCAGGGCTTGCGCCGCTTTACGGCATCCTGCGGGACGCGCTGGATCAAGGCCACCAAGGTCCGGTCCGATTGTTCCATGGTAGCAGGGATTTTCATGGCCTTTATTTGATGGACGAACTGCGGAAAATGGAAAGACGCTTTCCCAATTTCTCCTATTTCCCTTGCGTTTCTGCTTCCCATGTTCCCGCAGGCTTCGTTGCCGGCCGTGTGCATGAAGCCGCGTTACGCGAAACACATGAACTCAAGGGCTGGCGGGTCTTCCTGTGCGGCCATCCTGAAATGGTCAAGCAAACTAGGAAGAGTGCGTACTTGGCCGGAGCTGCCCTGCGAGACATCCACGCCGATGCCTTCAACGTCAGCCATGCTTAAACATTCATTATGATTGATGCTAGACTAAAAACCGGTAGGCAGCCCTTGTTCACGCTACCCCAAGCTTCCCCCCTCAGCCATAGTGAAAAGATACGCACCGCCTTGATCGCAAGCGTGGCGATTTTCCTCACCGGATGGCTAGCCAGACTTACGATTGACGGCGGTGGCTTGAAGACCCTCCTGGCATCCATGAGCGCGTTGGCTTACCAGCGCTTCTTGCTGACCCAACCCATCGCTCTAGCCCCGCGACCGTCCGGTGGAGGGCCGGCAGAACGTTTAGGTCTACAGGCCGATGATCTGCGGGCCGCCTTGGCCGACATGCATGAATTCATAGACGTGGGCGAGCGTGAATTGAATGAAATTTATAAACTAGCCACCGCCCACGCCTTCCACCGTCATTTCGGTGAACCCACCACCGCCGCCGAGGTGATGACACCCAATCCCTTGACGGTTGAGTTTGGCACGGAATTGGAGCAGGCTTGGGCGCTGGTGCAAAAACACAGCATCAAGGTTTTACCGGTCATTGACCGGGGCCGCCATGTCATCGGCATCGTCACCCAGAGCGATTTTTTCCGCCATGCCCGCGCCAAGGAATTCAACGGCCTGGGAGGAAAGTTGAGGGAGCTACTCAAGGCCAGCCCCACCGTTACTTCGCAAAACCGGAAGTGGCAGGCCAAATCATGGCATCTCTGGCACTCACCGCCGGGCATTCCCAGCCTTTGGCCGAACTCGCGAGGTTGTTGACCGAACGGGGTATTCATCAGTTGCCTGTGGTTGACGGGCGCAATAAATTGGTGGGCTTAATCACCCAAACCGATCTCATCGCAGCCCTATACCGGAGCATGACTGGCGCAACGGACAAACACGAAACACCATAAGCAAACCCACATGATTGAACCCGTAGCATTGCAAGATTTCTTTATCACCTTCTTCTCCGCTGCATTGATCATTTTGAGCGGGGCAGGCTATGCGGGTCTTTATGCCTGGGCCAAGCTGCGCGGCAACCCAAGGTTGTTGCTGTGGGCCTATGCCTGCTACGCCGTACTCGCAGGCGCGACATTCCTGCTGGCGCGGGCCACCCATTTGAACGGCCAGTGGCAGGTGCTGGTGGGCTTGATGTTGACCGGCTACTTGCTGGTGCCGCTGGGTATTTGGAAACTGTGCGTCGCCAGCCATGGCGATGAAAATCCCCCATCCCCCTTTTTGTAAAAGAGGACAAATGAACCCCCCTGCCCACTTTTCGCCAAGGCGGGCAAGACAGACTTAAAACCTGATTCACCCCTTTAACACAAACCACACGAGGTAAAAACATGGGTCAGACAACACCAGCATGGGCTTCCGAGGCCCGGTGGAAAAAAATCGCCATCTGGGTGACCGCAGGAAGTTTTGTCCTGCTGGTCTTCCTGACTTTCGACACCTTGTCGAAGGTTTCAGTCGGCGGCGAACGAGTGCGCGCCTACAGCGTCATCAATAAAGAAATCGACTACCGCTACGACGAGAAGCAGAAGCGGTTTGCACCGGTCATCGGCAAGGACGCGCCACTGTTTGGACAGGCATTGAGCGAAGAGGAGGCGGAAAAATTGGTGATGCTGGGGAAGAAGACCACTCAGGCCAAAAACTGCATGAACTGCCACACCCTGCTGGGCAACGGTGCCTACTATGCACCAGATTTGACCAAGGCCTGGCTGGACCCCGGCTGGATCGACGCGGCCAACCGGGAGAACCTGATGCTGGCCTTCCTCAAAGACCCTGCGGGCAATGCCCGCAGCTTCGGCTCGGGTCGGCGCATGCCCAATTTGGGGATAACCGACGAGGAGGCGCATGGCGTCGTCGCTTTCTTGAAATGGATGTCGGCCATCGACACCAACGGTTTCCCCAATAACTTCAAAACACTCAACACCAAGGAGTAGCCCATGAACTCTATTGTCACCGCCCTACCCGGCAAAATTGCCTCTGTCTTTACCAGGCTCGACAGTCCTTATCTCAACGGTGGCCAGCAACTCGCGGTGAAATATTTCTCCGTGGCGACGGTGCTGTTCTTTGCGCAATTGCTATTCGGCCTGCTCGCAGCCATCCAATTTGTCGCGCCGGGCTTCCTGTTCGGCTGGCTGGATTTCAGCGTCAACCGCATGGTCCACATCAACGCCATGGTGGTATGGTTGCTCTATGGTTTCATAGGCTCGGTGTACTGGTTCTTGGAAGAGGAAAGCGGAACCGAAATTGCCGGTCTAAAGCTGGGCAACATTGCTTTCTATGTGCTGACTGGCGCGGTGACTATTGTGGTTTTGGTCTATCTGCTAATCCAGACCGGTCCGGGCAAAGACTCCACCATCTGGTTCATCAACGAGGGCCGCGAATACATCGAAGCCCCGCGCTGGGCCGACTTCGGCATTGTTGCGGTGATGCTGGTGTTTTTCTATAACGTCGCCGGCACCTTCATGAAAGGCCGCTGGTCGGGAATCTCGGGGGTTTTGACCCTGGATCTGATAGCCTTGGCCGGCCTGTATTGCGCGGGCATGTTTTACCTGACCAACATCACCGCCGACCAATTCTGGTGGTGGTGGGTCATCCATTTGTGGGTCGAGGCCACTTGGGAGGTGCTGGTGGGCTGCATCATGGCGTGGTCGCTGATGCATCTGATCGGTGCGCGCCGCAAGATTGTGCAAACTTGGCTTTACATTGAGGTGGCCTTGATGTTCGGGTCCGGCATTTTAGGGTTGGGCCATCATTATTTCTGGATCGGAACCCCGGACTACTGGTTCTCCATCGGCGGTTTTTTCTCCGCCTTGGAACCCATCCCACTGGTGGCAATGGTGGTGCATTCGGTCTATGACGCGGGTGTGCATCAATTCAAAAGTCGCAACCACCCGGCTTTGGCCTGGATCATCGCCCACACCTTCGGCAATTTCTTAGGGGCCGGCGTGTGGGGGTTCATGCACACCCTGCCGCAGATCAATCTTTACACGCACGGCACCCAATGGTCGGCATCCCACGGCCACCTCGCTTTCTTTGGCGCCTACGCCACCATCAATATTGCATTCTTCTACATGGCGGTGCAGAAATGGCGCGGCAATGTCTGGATGGGTGGCGAACTGCCCGGTAACGGCTGGAAGTGGAAATGGGCCATGGCGCTGTTGAATATTGGCGTATTGGGCATGACCGTTGCCTTGCTGATCGCAGGATACGAGCAATCCTTCATCGAACGCGCCGTGGAGGGTTCGACTTGGAGCGGTTATTTCAGCGCCCAGAACCATCCTTGGTTCCAGCAGGCCATGCATTGGCGGCTGCTGTTCGGCTTAATCACCATTGCTGGCTTGGTCTTGTTGATCTGGGATCTGATGACCATCGGCAAGGGCGAAACCCGCCCGGCCCTGCAATTATCGGAAGCGTAGAGTGAGCTGTCATTCTATACAGCGTTTTCAACATCAATCGGTTACTTGATAAGGCTTATGGTTGTTGCTAGATATTTTTTTCAATCAAAGGTTGTTTGAATATTCTATTTTAGCTGGTTTTTAAACATGAAAACGCTGTAATACCGAAAGCTACTCTCTAATCACTAAAAAATTGCATTCATGTACAATCGAACCAACTGCCCAAATCCCGACTAGTTGCTGCTCAAAGAAAGCAGTGACTTGATTTCCTTTTCTTCCGGGGCTAGGAGTTTGACATCCAGTAGGTAAATGCGCTGGTCGGGAAGCCCCCCTGCTTGTGTCATATAGTTGCGAATGGACTTGCCCCGTGCTTGGGCGAGAAGGCGCAAATCCACCTCGCTGACTATCCATTTTTCCAATAGCTTGCGTTTGGCGTTTTGCAGTGGGTCTCCCTGCAAGCCTTGGTTAATTTTCACGCCTTGCAATTCAGGCGCATCGGGATATTTTGAACGGTATAAATTAGTCAGCAATCGGGCATAATCTTCATTGCTGAGTGCCACTACGTCCCACTCGGATTCCTTTCCCTTCGTCTTGCCCAACTCTATCAGTTTGGTGTTCTTTAATTGCCGGTCCAGCCCCTGTTCAGCCAAGGCCGGGCTATCCAATGCCGGATGGGCAGTGCCTTTGATCTCCAAATTTAACGCGGGGCGATCTTGCAAGCCTTTGGCAAGTTTGTCCAGATCGTCTTTTTCCTGCCTGCTCAATTCCGCCTGGCCCGGCGAGAACTTAACCGTGCCCAAGTCTTCCTCGGAACTGCCACCAAACAGATTGGCCAGCAGGTTAAATGGTGCGGCGATTAGTTTGCTGATCAAGGTCGTGGCCGCGTCGCCCAACAGCCCCCAAATATCAACGTGCGGGTTGCTCAAATCGCCGCTGATTGGCAGATCAATGTCGATTTGCCCATTAGCATCCTTCAACAAAGAAATGGCCAGGCTTACCGGCAAGGAGGTCGCCTCAGGACTCTCCACCCGCTCGCCCAGCGTCAGTTGGTTAAGCACGAATTTATTTTTTGCCGTTAATTGCCCGTTCTCCAGCTTGTAATGGAGGTCCATGGATATCTTGCCCTTTTCAATTCGATAGCCGGCAAATTTGCTGGAATAGGGTGATAGCGTGGTCAGGTTGACATCGTTAAAGTTCATCACGATGTCGGTAAACAGCTTGACACTGAAGAGGTTGACTTGACCGAAGATTTTCGCCGGGGAGCCTTCGTCCAGCTTGCCCACTAGGTTAACATCAGACTTGGAATCAAGGTTGGAGGACAGGCTGCGGATATCGCCACTTAAGTCATGGATGCTGATCGAGAAATTGGTCGGTTTGATGCTCATGTCAGTAAAGTCCGCATCGGCTTGGTTGATATGCACAACACCTATCACCACGTTCATTGGTTCAACTGACTGTCCGCGATTGGATGTGCTCTCTGCCTGTCCGGTGTTTTTTTCTTCGGATTTAGGGGGGGGAGGGGGATTCAGGTTTTCAGCGATGTTAAATTTGCGGTTCGGGTAGATGATTGCCCTAATGTATGGCTCGGTGGCGGTGACTTCCCGTATGCTTAAGCGTTGGGGGGTGTTTTCATAAATAATTCCGTTGATGCGGAGATTGTCGAAATTGATGAAGTCTTTGCCTTGGTTCAGGTCATCCGAGACGAAATTGGCCACAGCCGCGTCGCCACCAAAGCGCAAATGTTGCTGTCCTTGGTTTTCATAGTCGATGTCTGCATTCAGGTTTAAAGTGCCTTTAACCAAGCGGAAACCTACGGATTTATCCAAGTAGGCCTGGAAAGCTGGCAAGCTCAAGTCATCGACATAAACCTTGAAACTGGCTGTTGGCGGTGAAAGTTTTACTTTGCCTTCCAAGGCGATGCGCCCATTCATGCTCAAGCCCGTGTTCATGCCTAGCCAAAAAGGCTTGCCGCTTTCTGAGCTGAAACCTTTTACCAATAGGTTCAACGGCGACAGGCGTTGCGTGATAGGGGGGTCATAGTTAAAGTCGCGCAAAGCAAGGTCATTTTTATTGAGTTCCATCACATCCACGGCAAACGTCCACGGTTTGCTGGATGGGGATTCGTTGCCGCCTTCCGCCGGTTTAGGCGAAACAGAAGTATTGGCAGGGGGCAAACCAGGAATTCCTAGGGTGCCGTCACGTTTCAACCAAGCGGCCAAAATGGCGTTTTGGGTAGCCGCTTTTCCAATATGCAGGGACTGTTCCGCAAGGCTCATGCCTATTTCATCCAATTTCAGCGAGCCGACGCTGACCAAGCGTTTTTTGCCGTTTTCTTCACGAACCGGGGTTGGTGTCTGCAATTCAATCTTTTCCACGGCCAACGATTTCAATTGCAGTTGCTTGGCCTGCACACTAAAACCCAGCCCTACTGCGCTGATGGATGTGACATCCACCGGAGCGGGTTCCTTAAAGTTTATGTTTGCCAAACCGATGGAGTCTAAATTGAGTTGGTCGGTTTTTATATCAAAGCCCAACCTTTGGAGGTTTACCGAGCCAACATCAAGCGTAGCCGGACCATTGATCGCCATTTTCTCCACGGCGATGGATTCCAGCCTCAGTTGATTGGCCTGCATATCGAAGCCCAACCCCTGTGTCTTGATCGAACCGACAGCAACCGGGGTTGTCCCCTCAAGCCCGATCATTTCCACTGCGATGGATTCCAGCTTTAGTTGATTGGCCTGCATATCGAAGCCTAAGCCCTGCGTCTTGACCGAGCCGATAGCAACCCGGAAGGGTGCCTCAAGCCCGATCTTGTCCATGGCGATGGATTCCAGCCTCAGTCGGTTGGACTTCATATCGAAGCCTAGCCCCAGCGTTTTGACCGAGCCAATAGCAAAGGCTACCGGCCCTTTTAGCGAAAGGTTCTCTAGCCCTAAGGATTTCAGTTGCAGTTGATTAGTTTGCAACTGGTAGCTGAGTTCAGTGGCAGTGGCCGAGCCTACTGTCAAAAACGGCTGGCTGTCTTTGTCTAGGCTTAATTCTTTGACAACGGCTTGCAACGATGGAATCTGCAAATTGCCATTCGTGTCATAGCTATATTTGAGCTTGACAGACAGCAATCCTCCGCTCACAACGTAGCCCTCTTGGGAAACTAGCCAAGCCGCCAGCGGGGCCAGTTTAATGTCTTGTAACTGTAAGTCTCCGGTGACAGATGATTGCACCAGATGCAAATCGCCATCGCTGGAAATCAGTTCTTTGCCATCCTCTTTTGCGAATAACTTAAAGCGTGCCTCCGTGTTCGCACTGGTCCCAAAATTTTCCATGCTGGCATCCAACGGTGCTATCACCGTCTTGAAGCCTGCGCCCCGTGAGCGGTCTTCGAATGCCAATCGGCCGTGTTCGATGCCAAACTGGGTCAACAGGAAGGGAAAAACCAAGGGCTTAGTCGGTTCCTTGGGCGTGGCCTGCGTGGGCAACAGGAAAGCGAAATTCGGTTTTCCTTGCTGGTCTATAAGAATATTGATGGAAGGCCGGGTAATCTTGCCCTTAACGACCAAGGCGTTGGATTTGACTGAGGCTCCCACATCGACGTCAAGGCTGAACTCGCCAAAGCTGGCTACTTCGGCATGGTCCGGCCCTTGTAAGGAAAACCCGTTTATCGCCAAAGATAGGTCGAAGGGGTTGAAATCCGTCCGCTCTGACTGGAAATGACCGCCCGTCTGTTCCGACAACATCGGCCAAACCCTGGTTTGGATGAGATGAGGCACAAGATAAAAGCCCGCCAAAGCATAGAGGCCCACAATAATGACTAGGCCCGCGAAAAGCCTGACGGAACCATGCCTTTTTCTGGAAATCAATGTCCACATACAGCGTTTTCAACATCAATTGGTTACTTGATAAGGCTTATGGCTGTGCTAGATATTTTTTCAATCAGAGTTTGTTTGAATATTCATTTTTAGTTAGTTTATAAACATGAAAACGCTGTAAGTGATCATCGCGCTATAGAAGTTGATTTGATACTGTTGTCCTTGCGTAGTATCTGGACCTCATAATCGGGAACTCCAGCCACTCTGCCGGGTAGCCATGCAGTTTTTAGTTTATTTGAGGTGGCGACAATATATAATTCCTCCGTTTGGTAAAAATGCAAATCGTACTTTGATAGGTCTACCGCACGTTTTGCCATTTCCCCCATAAATGCGCTGAGTGCCTCTGTAGCGATGTTGTCAACGGGTTGGGGAGCCTTTTCTTCAGTAGTCATATTTTTATCTTCCTGCCGTGCCATGATTTTCTTATAAGTTTGAGACTGTGCGAGTATTGGGGTCGTATTGGATAAAAGTACCGCTAGGAGTCCCCAAATAACCGCGATAGCCAGGTTTTCCCACAGCATCTGCTTCAATTCCTCGTAAATCCGTAGTTGAAACCCGAGCGTATTGAATAGCAGGGGCGAAAAATTGCCAAGATGGGCCAGCATCGCTTTCTCAAAGTTGCGCTGCGCCTCCTTGCGGAACATCTCCATCTGGTCTTGGCGAATTACTAGCATTGCCCCTTCTCAAGACACTGTGCCTAATTTATAGCCAAATTGGGGTTTACGGATGAGACTTTCCGTCAACGCGCTTAAGCAAGGAGAACAGGTCGCTGTTGGTTGACAATACGATGGTAGAACTACCGTTGATGACCTTGCCATAGGTTTCCATGCTTTTCAAAAACCGATAAAACTCTGCTGCCAGGGGGTTTTGCGTGTAAGCTTGGGCATAAATGGCCGTCGCTTTGGCATCCGCCTCGCCACGGATTTCTTGCACTTGCTTGTAGGCGGTAGACTCAATCTCGTTGATGTCGCGCTCTTTGTTGCCGTTGATGCGTGCGGCCTCGCCTTCCCCCTCGGAGCGGAAACGTTGCGCAATCTGTAGCCTTTCGCTGATCATCCGTTGGTAAATACGTTCCAGTACCTCCGGGTTGTAATTGATCCGCTTGAAACGCACATCCAGCAATTCAATGCCAAATTCGGCCAATTTTGGAGCGGCGGCATCAAAAATGCCTTTTTCGATTTCCACCCGCCCATAGTGGATGGGGCGCAACGAGCCAATCGTCCCCTCGCTGGCGGCAGCCAAGCTTTCGTCGACTTTCGGCAAGCGGTCTTTCTCGGTGCGCACGACTTCGATCAACTCATGGCGGGCAATGGCGGTGCGGGTTTCACTGCCTAAAATATCTTCCAAGCGGGATTGTGCGCTGCGTTCGTCCCGCAGTCTAAGGTAATACTGCATGGGCTTGGCGATGCGCCAGCGTGCGAAGGTGTCCACTTGCACATAGGTTTTATCTTTCGTCGACATCTCAACCATAGGCCCGTCCCAAGCCATATAGCGTTTGTCGAAGCGGTTAACATGCTGGACAAATGGCATTTTGAAATGCAAGCCGGGGGTGGTAATCGGTTCGCCGATCGGCCTGCCGAACTGGGTAATGATCACCTGCTCGGTCTGGTCGACGGTAAAGGCGGACAGCAAGACGATGATGCCTACGATAGCAAAGGCAAGGGTTGCGAGGGGTGGCAATTTCATTTTTGTTCCTCCACGGGTTGCTGTGGTAGGTTTGGTGATTGGGGTTGGGCCGGGAAGGGCAGCATGGGCAGTATTTGCTGTACAGTGTCGTCCACGATGATGGTTTGCCTTGCCTTGGGCAGTACGTTCCCCAGGGTTTCCAAGTATATGCGGGCGCGGGTGACATCCGGTGCCTTGACATATTGTTCCAATACCGCGCTGAAAGCCGCCGCATCGCCATCCGCCTCGTTGACCCGCTTGAAACGATAACCCTCGGCGGCGCGCACTTTTTGGTCGGCCTCGCCACGGACGCGGGGCACCGCCTTGTTGTATTCGCCATTGGCCAAGTTGATCAAATTCTCGCGGTCTTGCTGCGCCCGATTTACCTCATTGAATGAGGGTTGGACCGGTAACGGCGGGTTCACATTCTTTAATTGCACCTGGTTAATTGTCACGCCGAGTTGATAGCGCTTAGCCAGAGCGCTCAAGCGTATAAGCACGTTTTCCTCTATCTCTTGCCGGCCGATGGTGATGATTTCGTCAACCGTACGGTCGCCGACGACCTCACGCATCACGGATTCGGATATATCCCGCAAGGTTTCCCCCGGATCGCGCACATCGAACAAGTAATTCTTAGGATCGGTGATGCGATATTGGACTATCCATTCGACCAAGGCCGAATTCAGGTCGCCGGTGACCATGGATTTTTCTTTTTGCGGGTCCGCACTTGCTTGGTCCTGATTGGTGTAGTTCGGCGTGGTGAAGCCAAATTCAAGTTTCTGTTGGCGTTGGGTCGGTATGGCGATGACGCTGTCAACGCCGAACGGCAGCTTAAAATGCAGGCCGGGCGGAACCTTGTCGATGTACTTGCCAAATCGCAGCAGCACCCCTTCCGACTCGGCGGGTATCGTATAATAGGAGGTCCAAGCGGCTATCAGGGCAATAAAGCCGATGATGATCGGGGTTGGCGAAATCTTAGGGGAATCAGGAAGCACATCCCAGGGGCTTTTATCGCTATTCATGTATTTTTCTCCTCATAGTTGCCTTGGCACAGCCGTGTGTTTTCGCATGGGTGTCCCGTAAGCACTCATGAACTGACTGCTCTAGTTGGGAAACACCACGGAAAAGCGTTCCCCCTCTGGTCGGGAGGGGGAACAAAATGCAAGCCTTTTCATGCCTTGAGCATTGATAGGCTAGATAGGGCTAACGCTAAGCCCCGTTCGTGCTGAGCCTGTCGAAGCGTGATAGGGGCTTTGCACAAGTGCGGTTCACCCTTCGACCCTTCGACAAGCTCAGGACTCAGGCGAACGGTGTTAGCAGACGTTTTTGCGTAAGTCCTACTAGTGCTAATCTATCACAGAGTTTTGATGTATTCGATCAATTCCGCTTTTTCGCTCTCGCTGAGGCCTGTGCCGTAATCATGCCCGCGATTGGAGTCGTTGGTCAGTGAGGTGTCCAACTCGCTGGTGGATGGTCCTGATACGGTGGAGAAACCGACGTTGACCGGGTCGAACTCCCAGCTTCCGACATTGAATTTGGACACGCGCTGGTCGGGTTTCTTCAACAGTTCGCTGAGGTTGGGAATTGATCCGTTGTGCAGGAAGGGTGCCGAGGCCCAAATCCCGTTCAGCGGACGGGCCTTGTAGCGCGGAGGCTTGAAGCATATGGGGCCTTGCTGCCTTGGGTCGCAGTTATCGACTAAGACATTTTTCATTGATGCGGCGACAAATTCGGGTAATAGCCGGGTGAAGTCAACAAATCCCAACTCATCGCGCAGCACACCGAGGACACCGTTGCCGACTACATTCGGAGTGAGTGCTTGCGGGCCGAATAGGTCGATAATGCCAGGGTTAGGCAAGAACTTGGTGAGCGGGATCGTCGGCTGTCCCTCCAACATGCCGGTTTTGGAGATGCTGGTCGCGATGTTCATCGCCACGGTCGGGTCGGTGCCAACTGCTGTGACAGGTATCAACTGCGCAGTGATATGGCGGTTGGGGTCGGCGCGGTTGATCGGCTGGTGGCACGATACGCAGTTCTTTTCATAAACCTGCTTGCCAAGTTCGGCTTTTTGCTTATCAATGGCCGGCAGGATGTTTTCCGGCCAAACTGGGGACTCAAGCTTGGTTAGAAGTGCCTCCAAGCGCTCCAACGCTTTGACGTTGATGTGGTGTTCGTAGCGCAGTTTCTCCTTGTCGATCACATCTACTTTCTTAATGTGCAGATCGCCGAATACGCCAACGACCTCACCTGCGTTGCGGGCATAGGCACCGAGGCCGGCGTTGACCGCCGATCCGTTCCACTGGACTACGTCATGGTGTGGAGCGTCCCAGACCACTGGGTAGGATACTGGCGCGTTGACTATCTTGGCGTTGCCTGGCTCATTGATGGCGAAAACCGCGACTTCGTTAAAAATATTGCCAAAGGCATCCAGCCGGGCGTAGCCGTTGGGATGGGGCGGGTGTTGGATTTTGCTGCGCTCTGCCAAGGGGGCTGTGGCTTGTTTGACTTCATCTTTCAACGCGGAGATGCTTGAAGGGTCGAACTTTGCACCCAATACACGGTTGGCAAAGCGCGAAAACTTTTTGTCATCGCCCAATGTGGCCTGCAAAGACTGGGTAAGTTCGGATATCAAGCGGTCAAAGTCGGCGTGTGCGGGTCCGCCTTCGATCAGTACGGATTTCCCGTCAAACTCCACTTTGCCGGTGTGGCAGGCGGCGCAGGTGACACCGATATAGGTTTTGCCAGTCTTGGCATCTGTGTCCGCTACGAAACCAATGGGTAGGCCATCGGGATTCCATCGCGGATGCGCCGGCCAGGCGATATAGCGTAAGCGCTGCTCCAAGTTTTCGTTGGAGTGAAACAGTTCTTCGCTATCGGCCCGTTCCAAGGCTAGAAACCAATTATAAGGGATGATGCGGGAGCCTTGGCTGGTGTACCACCATTCCAAGCGAAGTTCATGACTGAAGCCTTGATCCAAATCAGCGGGGACTTTGGCCGCATAGGAACTTGTTGGTGAAGTGGATTGGTATCCTGTATTACTGGGGGCAGACTCCTTGCCGTATTCATAAGCCTGGGAATACGCGGAAGTTCCCAGCAGCAGAACCGTTATGCCATGTAGCCATCTTTTTTGCTTTAGATTCATTAGATGTCTCCTAAAACAGTCGTTTTGAGTGAAGCTTTGTTGTTATTCGTTATGAAATAGCCATCGGGTATTGTTATGTCTATAGAGTGCAATCACCTCCCTTACAGCGTTTCAACATCAAAGAGTTACTTGGTAGTGGGTATGATAGCGCAGGTTATTCGGTTAACCTGAAGGTTTAACTGAATGTCTGTTTTAGGTATATATTTAAAATGAAAACGCTGTACATAATATATATCCATGCTTCTCATGCCGTTTCATAAATGTACCTGATTAGGAGTATTCCTCAGCTATTCCGATTTCGGCATGGACCGCCTGAATCCAGATATCATGGATTTCCAAAGCCCCGCCGTCCATCGTAACGCAGCACTGGCCATTACGCTATGTCATTCCACCTCTATATACTGAGTCGGCAACTGAGGCGTATAATCAGGCATACCCTGTGTTCTGATTAACACACTCTTGTGGATTTTAGCGCCTTCAGGGATTTTGCGCGTGACGGACGGCCAGATGCGCCACATTCCCGTACGTGATTCGTGTATGGCTCCTAGAGGGTCGCCGTGGAGCCTATCACGCCAACCCTGCTTCAACCGCAGGCCATGCTTCTCGGCATTTTCCAACATCCATATCAGTGTAATATTAGACAACTCGCGTTCATCATACCATCCGCCCACATCCGAATGTACCCCTGCAAACCAGACTTGCTGCACATTCTGTCCGGGAGCCAGTTCGGTTTCGTCCCAGAGGCTGACGGGGAATTTTTTACGTTTTTCGTCAATGGCAATGGCGTGGTAGGCATTGGTGACATCCCGGTTCAATCGGTCGTCAAAAAACTCCTTGCCCAGCCACAAGCCGAGGGAAGCCACGGTATCCCAAACTCCTATGAAATAGGGCTTGCATTCATGACAGTAGGTTTTTTTGAAACCCTCTGCGATGGGACCGTTGCCACGGGTATTATAGACACTACTTGCATAAGGGATTAGGTTATTACTGCCTTTTTGTAATAAACCAACTTTGTGGAGCATGCCGGCCAAAGCCCTGACGGTGAACGCACCCCGGCTAAAACCAAACAAAAATACCCGGTCTCCCGGTTCATATCGATCCATCAGATATACATAAGCATCTTCGATGTTTTCCGTCAGGCCGTAGCCAAACGCTTGGCCTAAGAGGATGCCGATTGACTTTCCAAACTCACGGCCAAAGATGCTGAAAGTACCAATTCCAGGGTCATAATAGGCAATTTGATCCTGATCGCGGACGATAGGTTCGTACATGTCAACAATATTGGTATTATTGCTACCGTACTCGTTTCCTGTTCCATCGCAACAGACAACGATGTTTTTAGCCATAGCTTAAGCTCCCCTATAGTTTGTAAGTAAACTGATTGCAGCAGAATTGTTAATTTAAACCTAGTGAATATTGGGTTTTTTGGGGCTTGGCCTAGGATGTGCTGACAAATACCCAAAACCACCACCATGCCTATCCCAATACTTCGACCATCGCTATTGTTCTTGAATAGACGGCTAAAATCAACCAATGAAAAAAAATATAAATAGGTGACTGCAAGGAAGGTAAGCGTTCACGCCCCTGCCTTTTCCTGGGAGCGCGGCCATCATCTTGGCCATCATTTTAGCGGGCGAGATGCCCGCGCTACTAGGGGGGAGAGCGCTTACCAAGGAAGTAGGCCGGGATAAAGGCCGCACCGCGATCATTCCCGGCACAAACCGCCGCTATTTTGTAGCAAAGCAATAGCACAACATCCAGTTGAAATCAGCGATAATGGAAAATTCAGCCATCGAACCAACCCTTACGCCTCAAGCTTTTCGAATGACGACCGATTTCAAAACCCTAGAACGCCAAATCCCTCTATCGTTGCGCAAAGACCAACACCGCATCAGGCGCGGCTTGGACAAACTCAGGGGTGACCATATGGCTGGCAAGGATATTGCCAAACCTCTGGAAGAGTTGCAAACCCGGCTGGCCGAATCGGTCGCCGCCAGACTGGCAAGGGTGGCCAACATCCCGGAATTGGAATACCCCGCTGACTTGCCGGTTTCGGAGCGCAAAGATGATATATTGAAGGCGATCCTGGAAAACCAAGTGGTGATCGTCTGTGGCGAGACCGGTTCGGGCAAGACCACGCAATTGCCGAAGATTTGCCTGGAGGCGGGCCGGGGCGTGGCCGGTTACATCGGCCATACCCAACCGCGCCGCATCGCCGCCCGCAGTGTGGCGAACCGCATCGCCGAGGAGTTGAAGCAACCCTTGGGCAAGGCGGTGGGCTTCAAGATACGCTTCAGCGACCACACCAGCACGGACAGCCTTATCAAACTGATGACCGACGGCATTTTGCTGGCGGAAACGCAGAATGACCGTTTCCTTGACCAATATGACACGCTGATTATCGACGAGGCCCACGAACGCAGTCTGAACATTGACTTCCTGCTGGGTTATATGAAATGGCTGCTGCCGCGGCGGCCCGACTTCAAGTTGATCGTCACCTCCGCGACCATCGACCCGGAGCGCTTTTCGCGGCATTTTAATGACGCGCCTATCATTAACGTATCGGGACGCACTTACCCGGTGGAAATCCGCTACCGGCCCGTGCTGGTGGAGGAGGATGACAACGAAGACGAAACCTCGAACGAATTGCAGCGCGGCATATTGGCGGCGGTGGACGAATTGCACCGGGAATCGCCGGGGGACATTTTGGTGTTTTTGATCGGCGAGCGTGACATACGCGAAACCGCCGAGTCTTTGCGCAAGCACCATCCGGTTGATTGTGAAATTTTGCCTCTGTACTCGCGCTTGTCCAATGCCGAGCAGGAGCAGATATTCAAGCCGCATAAAAAGCGCCGCATTGTGTTGTCCACCAACGTGGCGGAAACCTCGTTGACCGTGCCGGGCATCCGCTCGGTGATTGATGCAGGCCATGCCCGCATCAGCCGGTACAGCCACCGCAGCAAACTGCAACGCCTGCCGATTGAGAACATATCCCAAGCCTCTGCCAACCAACGCGCTGGACGTTGCGGTCGCGTGGGTCCGGGTGTGTGCATCCGGCTGTATTCCGAGGCGGATTTTTTGCGCCGTCCGGAGTTTACCGAGCCGGAAATCCTGCGCACCAATCTGGCCGCCGTGATTTTGCAAATGAAGGCGTTGGGCTTGGGCGATCTGGAGGATTTTCCATTTTTGGAACCGCCTGACGAACGGATGATCCGCGACGGTTTGCGCACCTTGCAGGAAATCAACGCCATCGACGACAAGCGCAGGCTCACCGAAATCGGCAAGAAACTGTACAAATTGCCGGTGGACCCGCGTTTGGCGCGGATACTATTGGCCGCGTCCGAGCAAAATAGCCTGACCGAAGTGGCGATCATCGTGTCGGCCTTGAGCCTGCAAGACCCCCGTGACCGGCCCTCGGACAAGGCGCAGGCGGCGGACCAGAAACATGCCTGCTTCAAGGATGAAAACTCGGATTTCCTTAGTTATTTGAAAATATGGACGGATTTCCAAGAACAAAAAAAGCATCTGTCCAATAGCAAACTGCGCCAGTATTGCCATACGAATTTTCTGTCTTACTTGAGAATGCGGGAATGGGAGGATATCCACCAGCAAATCATGCAAGTCGCCAAGGGCGAGCTGGCTTTGCGTTTCAATATGGCAGCGTCGGGCTACGGGGAAATCCACCAGCCTTTGCTGACGGGCCTGTTATCCAATGTCAGTTTCAAGCAGGAAGGCTCGGACTATTTGGGTGCGCGCGGCTTGAAATGCCAAATTTGGCCGGGTTCCTCACTGTTCAAAGTTCGCCCCAAATGGATCATGTCTGCCGAACAAGTCGAAACCACCAAAGTCTTCGCCCGCACCGTCGCCAAGATCGAACCGGAATGGGTGGAAAAATGCGGGGCGCATTTGGTCAAGCGCTCCTATCATGATCCGCATTGGGAGAAAAAAGCCGCCCGTGCCGGGATATTGGAAAAAGTGACGCTGTTCAGCCTGACGATTACCAACGGCCGTCGTGTGCCGCTGGAAAATGTCGATCCGAAAATGGCGCGGGAGATTTTCATCCGTTCCGCGCTGGTGGAAATGGAATATGACAGCAAAGCGCCGTTTTTTCTGCACAACCGCGAATTGCTGGCGGCGGCGGATTATCTGCAACAAAAAGGCCGGCGCGTGGATTTGGTGGCGGACGAGGAATGGATTTACCAGTTTTACGATGGGCGCATCCCCAGGGAAGTGGTCAGCGGCATCAGTTTCGAGGTCTGGCGCAAAAAAGCGGAAAAAGCCGCCCCCAACTTGCTGAGGATGACCCGCGAGGACATCACGCGCAAAGAAGAGCAGGGGTTGGATAGCCGGAATTTCCCCGATGAAATCAAAATTGGCGATATTCGCATACACTTGGAATACCGTTTCGAGCCGGGCCATGAGGATGACGGTGTCAACGCGATTATTCCTTTGCATTTGCTGAACCAGTTGTCGCCCGAGCCTTTCGCCTGGTTGGTGCCTGGGCTGTTGCGGGAAAAAGTGGTGGCGATGATCAAAAACCTGCCCAAGCAAACCCGCAAGCATTTTGTCCCCGCCCCGGATTATGCCGACAAGGTAGTGCCGCAACTGGATTTCGGCCACGGCAAATTCACCGAGCAAATCAGCGCGGCGTTGCGGCGCATTGAAGGCTTCACCATCCCGGAAAAAGAATGGAGCGAAGACGGCATCCCCCTGCATTTGCGGATGAACTTCGCACTGGTGGACGAGGCCAACGTGGTGATTGCCCGCGCCCGCAATCTCAACGAATTGAAACAAGGCCACGAAGCGGCGGCGGTGGAAAACTTCCAGGAATTGGCCCAGGAGGAATGGTCCATCACCGGCAAGAAGGAATGGGTGTTCGACGATTTGCCTGAGCGCTTCCAGTCCGGGGCAATCCACGGTTTTCCTGCATTGGTTGACGAGGGTGCCACCGTGGGCCTGCGGGTTTTCGACACGCAAGAAAAAGCCGCCGCCGCGCAAGAACGTGGCTTGGTGCGCTTGTTCCGTTTGGCTATGGTCCAGTCTTTGAAGTATTTGCGCAAAAACCTGAACATTTCCACGACCGCCGAACTGGCCTACCGGCAATTGCCGCAACATCCTTTCCTGTATGCTGAATTTCAAGCCAGCCGCGACTTGCGCGAAGATGTGCTGGATCGCATCATGGCCGCGCTGTACTTGGATGGACACCCCGACATCCGCAGCAAAGCGGCTTTTGACCGGCGCTTGGAAGAGGGCAAGAGCGAAATGGTTCCCGTCGGCAACGACAACGCCAAACTGGCCGATGACATACTCAAGCTCTATGCCGAGGTGGCTAGTAAACTGAAAATCCGCACCGATGCTGCCGCCGTGGACCTGCGCGGGCAATTGGATTTGTTGGTTTATTCCGGGTTTATCGCTGCCACCCCCTACCCCGCGTTAAAACAACTGCCCCGTTACCTCAAGGCGATACTCTACCGGCTGGATAAATCTGCCCTAGACCCTGGCCGCGACGCGAAATTAGTCGGCGAGTTGGCTCCGTTTTGGAAGAAATATTGGGACCGGGTAAAACAGGGCAAAGACAAAACCGCGCCGGAACGGGACGACTTCCGCTGGATGCTGGAAGAGTTTAGGGTATCCCTGTTCGCCCAGCCCCTGAAAACTCTTTATCCGGTGTCGGCCAAGCGTTTGGATGAGGCGTGGGCGAAGAAGCTAAAGGGCTAGGGTGCGATTACAGCGTTTTTTCTTTGTTAAGAATTGATGTTACGCAGTGCCGTTTGTTGGCTGTTGTAGGGCGGACTTCAGGCCGCTAAACTAAGTCCGTTGGAATTAGGCAGGTCGAAGCGGCCTGAAGGCCACCCTACAAGTGTTCGTTGCGTAACATCAGTAATTGATCAATTTGTGGCTGAACATGCAAATCTTCCGGTAATTCCAATATCGCAAAATGGCGGGCTGGCGCTCCGTGAAATGTCCTGACGCAGCGCAAATAGTTCAAGGTTCCGCAAGGAACACTGAAACCTGCCCCCACAAACGGCACCAAACCTAGATTAGTCCGCAGTTGCAGCCTCAGAGCATCCAGATTTTTTGCATTTTCACCTATCTTTCGGAACTGACTCATCTATTAAACCTATGCTATTAAGCATTGATAAATCGGCATGTTTGTTCCACAAAACCTGAGGACAAAGCTGTGGATAAGTTTGTGAGTTTCTTTATGCTCTTAGCATCATTTTGAAGTTTAGCGGGCTTTTTTAATTTTTGGCTGAGATTTCGATTATCGGTTGATATTTTATAAGTTTATGATATTTATATGTTTAATATTTATTCGCAATGTAAGTTGCTGAATTGTGAACAATCTTCCGGTGTCAAGTGCCAAATCTAGGCTGCGGTGGATAACCCTGTCAAAACACAGTGTCTTGTTGGCTTGGATAGGCTCGGATTGCAAGGCAGAGCCAAACCCACTGGTGTAACGGACAGGGCATTCAAGCCATCCTCCTGTTCTCTAATACTTTCTTCAGAAACCTTCCGGTATGTGAAGCAGGGTTGGCGGCCACATGTTCCGGTGTGCCTTCGGCGATGATCCGTCCTCCGCCATCGCCGCCTTCCGGTCCCAAGTCAATGATCCAATCGGCGGTTTTGATCACGTCCAGGTTATGCTCGATCACCACCACGGTGTTGCCGTGGTCGCGCAGTTGGTGCAGTACCTTTAACAATTGTTTGATGTCGTGGAAATGCAGGCCCGTGGTAGGCTCGTCAAGGATGTACAAGGTGTTGCCGGTGTCGCGTTTGGAGAGTTCCTTGGCGAGTTTGACGCGCTGCGCTTCGCCGCCGGACAGGGTGACGGCATTTTGGCCTAGCGTGATATAGCTTAAGCCAACTTCCAGCAGGGTTTGCAGTTTGCGGTGGACATTGGGGATGGCCGAGAAAAATACGCTGGCTTCCTCTACGGTCATCGCCAGCACTTCGTCGATGGTCTTGCCACGGTAGCGGATTTCCAAGGTTTCCCGGTTGTAGCGTTTGCCCTTGCAAATGTCGCAATGGACAAAGATGTCCGGCAGGAAATGCATCTCGACCTTGATGACGCCATCCCCCGCGCAAGCCTCGCAGCGCCCTCCCTTGACGTTGAAGCTGAACCGCCCCGGCAAATAACCGCGTGACCGTGACTCCGGCGTTGCCGCAAACAATTCGCGGATCGGGGTGAATAGCCCGGTGTAAGTGGCGGGGTTGGAGCGCGGTGTCCGTCCGATGGGGCTTTGGTCGATGTCCACCACTTTGTCGAACAAATCCAGCCCGATGATTTCTTTGCATGGAGCGGGCGGCGCACTCGCGCCATTCAGTTCCCTGGCTGCGTATTTGTGCAAGGTGTCGTTGACTAGGGTGGATTTTCCCGAACCCGACACGCCCGTGACGCAGGTAAACAAGCCGACTGGGAAGCTTGCGTCCACAGCCTTCAAGTTGTTGCCGCTGGCATTGAGCAAACGCAGCACTTTCCCCGTGTCAAGGTGGCTGCGCCGGACGGGAATCTCGATTTCCTGCCGCCCGGAAAGGTACTGGCCGGTCAGTGAATCGGGATGCTCGGTGATTTGCTTTGGGGTTCCTTCGGCGACGATGCGCCCGCCGTGGACACCCGCGCCAGGGCCTATGTCCACCACATGGTCGGCGGTCATGATGGCATCTTCGTCATGCTCCACCACAATCACAGTGTTGCCCAGATCGCGCAAGTGGATCAAAGTCTTCAACAGGCGCTCATTGTCGCGCTGGTGCAATCCGATGGACGGTTCGTCCAGCACATACATGACACCCACCAGCCCCGCACCCACTTGGCTGGCCAAGCGGATGCGTTGGGCCTCCCCGCCGGATAGGGTGTCTGCGCT
The DNA here is from genome assembly GCA_903934875.1 of uncultured Methylococcaceae bacterium. Lineage (GTDB taxonomy): Bacteria > Pseudomonadota > Gammaproteobacteria > Methylococcales > Methylococcaceae > Methylumidiphilus. The sequence continues at coordinate 16,868 of CAIZPP010000104.1, read as the reverse complement.
GCGGTCCAGGGTCAGATAATCCAAACCCACATTGACCAAGAACTGCAATCGCTCGCGGATTTCCTTGACGATTTTTGCCGCCACTGCACCACGCTGGCCGGACAATTGCAGGTTTTCAAAAAAATCCAAGCTCTGCCGTATCGGCAGGCCGGTCAATGTCGGTAGGTTGCGCTCGGCCACAAACACATGGCGGGCGCCTTTGTTCAAGCGTGTGCCAGCGCAATCTGGACAGGGCTTGCCGCCCATGTACTTGGCCAATTCTTCCCGCACCAGGCTCGAATCGGTTTCCCGGTAGCGCCTTTCCATGATATTGACTACGCCCTCGAACGGATGAAAGCGGATATCATAGCCGCCCCGTGCGTTGACATGCTTGAAGGCAATGTCCTCCTTGCCGCTGCCATAAAAAATCACGTCCTTCACCGCTTGCGGCAGCTTGTCGAACGGTTGCTCCGGGTCAAATCCGTAATGCTCAGCCAACGAACAGATCAACTGGTAATAATACGCATTGCGCCGGTCCCAACCGCGCACCGCCCCGCCAGCCAGGCTAAGTTGCTGGCTATGCACAATCAACCGGGGGTCGAAGTATTGCTGCACCCCCAGACCGTCGCATTTTTGGCAAGCGCCTTTGGGGTTGTTGAACGAAAAGATGCGCGGCTCCAGTTCACTCAAGGAATAGCCGCAATGTGGACAGGCGTACTTGTCCGAGAACACCTGATTCTGTTGGGGATCGTCTATGGAAGCCACCAAGGCCAAGCCCTCGGCCAGACGCAACGTCGTCTCGAAGGATTCGGCCAGTCGCAGCCCCAAATCGCTACGAATTTTGAACCGGTCAACGATGACCTCAATGGTGTGCTTCTTCTTCAAATCCAGCTTCGGCGGTTCGTCCAATTCATAAACCTCGCCGTTGATGCGGGCGCGGATGAAGCCTTGTCCGCGCAATTCTTCCAGCACCTGCACATGTTCGCCCTTGCGCTGATTGACCACCGGGGCGAGTAGCATCCAACGGGAATCCTCCGGCAGTTCCAATACCGTATCGACCATCTGGCTAATGGTCTGCGCCTCCAGCGAAACCCCGTGGTCGGGGCAGCGCGGGGTGCCGGCGCGGGCAAACAGCAAGCGCAAATAATCGTAAATTTCGGTGATGGTGCCGACGGTGGAGCGCGGATTGTGGGAGGTGGATTTTTGTTCGATGGAAATGGCCGGCGACAAGCCTTCGATGTGGTCCACATCCGGTTTTTCCATCACTGACAGGAATTGCCGGGCGTAGGCCGACAGCGACTCCACATAGCGCCGCTGGCCTTCGGCATATATGGTGTCGAACGCCAAAGACGACTTGCCCGAACCCGACAAGCCGGTGATGACGATGAGTTTGTCACGCGGCAGGTCTAGGTCGATGTTTTTCAGGTTGTGGGTGCGTGCCCCTCTGATTGATATGGTGTCCATTACAGCTACAGCGTTTTAATATCAGATAGTTACTTGTTGGGTTATATCATTTTGCAAAGCAATTCGCACACAGGATGGTTTGATTGAGTGTCCTTTATTATTTTTCTTTGTTAACTGATGTTACGCACAGGCCCCTGTGCTGTTGTCTGCAAAGGATTGCCGATGTGCGAATTCGTTTTGGAGTGTCAAGGCTTGCCTTGACAGGCAAAGCGAGCTTTGCCACTCCAATGCGTAACATCAGTTTGTTAAGATAAAAACGCTGTATACAGGTATCCGTAGCAGTAATTCTCATTTTGGATCAAAGCCCCGTCATTTCGGCATGGATGCCGAAATCTAGGCCAAGGACGGTAACCAGACATGGTTAATTATCAAGATTGTACGAGCGGAAGATTATTTGTTATATCAATTGCAGTTCTGGCATATTATTTTTCGCGCATATCTGAGTTAAGTGACGTATTTGGCGCAAGCCTTGCAATTTGGCTATGTGGCCGGTTGGCTGAAAGATCGTAGTTTGCTTGAAGATTTAACCAAAATTCCGGGGTAGTGCCCAAGGACTGCGCAAGCAACCATGGCGTTTCCGGCATGATACCCCGCTTGCCGCCTATTATTTCTTCAATAGTTTGTTCTGAAAAACCGATATGTTTAGCCAGAGCCTGTGGGTTGTGACCCATAGGTTCCAAAAACTCCTCTTGCAAAATCACTCCTGGATGAATGGCAATTCGGTGGCTGGGTAGCATGATATTAACCTTTCCCTTTAATGATAATCAACGAAATTTCTTCCCGTTTTCAAATTACAGCTTTCTAGCACATGTACAAAATTCCCATCTCCCTCTGGGAGATGGGAATTTTGAGGGAATTTTTATGGGTTGATACACCGATAAACCTTAAACGGTTGCTCCCCGTCAATCAACGGGCCGGCGCTGACGATAGAGTCTCCGCCCATTTCGGCGGCATTGTTTCGCGCCAGACGATAGACTTCTTCCTGGACGGTGTCTTTCCCGCGTGCGATAAAACCGACTTTAGCGGCGGTGACGGCGGAGACGCGACCCAATTCCCGGCACCTGCCGATTTCCTGGGCTGCCAGAATGCGGACTTTTTCCGCCTGCGGTTTCAAGTCCACCCAAGCGCAAGCGGACAGCAGGCTAGCGGACAACAGTGCAACGGTGGTAAATTTAACGATTGTGTTCATAATTCCTTAACTCTGATGAATGAAAATCTGTCGCTATGTTATAGAAGCGCGGCCTTTTGTAAAAGCGATGACGCACAGCCCCATCTCGGGTAAAATGGAAATCATTTTTTCCATACCTCCATGAACAAATATATTTTCATCACCGGCGGCGTCGTCTCCTCACTGGGTAAAGGCATTGCCGCTTCTTCCTTGGCCGCCATCCTCGAAGCGCGTGGGCTGAAGGTCAGCATGACCAAACTTGACCCGTATATCAACGTTGATCCGGGGACGATGAGTCCATTCCAGCACGGCGAGGTGTTCGTTACCGAGGACGGGGCGGAAACCGATCTGGATTTGGGCCATTACGAGCGCTTCCTAAAATCCACGATGCGCAAGGTCAACAATTTTACCACCGGTCAGGTCTACGAAAACGTCATTCGCAAGGAGCGCAAAGGCGAGTATCTGGGGGTCACGGTGCAAGTGATTCCGCATATCACCGATGAAATTAAACGGCTCATCCAACTCGGTGCGGAAGGCTATGATGTGGCCCTAGTTGAAATTGGCGGCACGGTCGGCGATATCGAGTCCCTTCCATTCATGGAGGCAATACGCCAAATGCGGGTGGAGTTGGGGGAAGAAAAAACCCTGTTCATCCACCTCACCCTAGTGCCTTACATTGCCAGCGCGGGCGAACTTAAAACTAAACCCACCCAGCACTCGGTCAAGGAGTTGCGCACCATCGGCATCCAGCCTGACATTCTGATTTGCCGCTCGGACCGCGTCATCCCTAAAACGGAGCGCCGGAAAATCGCGCTGTTTACCAATGTGCATGAAGATGCCGTGTTTTCCGCCGAGGATGCCGATTCAATTTACCGCATCCCGATTTTATTCCATGAGCAGGGGCTGGACGGGATCGTGGTAAAAAAGTTCCGCTTCGATGTGCCGCCTGCCGATTTGACCGAGTGGAAAACCGTCGTAACGGAATTGGCCAACGCCGAGCGGGAAGTGACCATCGCCATGGTGGGCAAATACGTCAACTATTCCGATTCCTACAAATCCCTGACTGAAGCCTTGATCCACGCGGGCATCCATACCCGCACCAAGGTCAACGTTAAGTTTATCGAGTCGGAAGAAATCGAAGACAAAGGCACGGGAAAATTGCTAGGTGTGGATGCCATCCTAGTGCCGGGTGGCTTTGGCGAGCGCGGTATTGAAGGCATGATAGCCACCGTTAAATATGCGCGTGAAAACAACATCCCCTATCTTGGCATTTGCCTGGGGATGCAAGTTGCGGTGATCGAATTCGCCCGCGATGTGGCCGGCTTGGAAGGTGCGCATAGCACCGAATTTCTGCCGACGAGTCCCTATCCGGTCATCGCCTTGATTACCGAATGGAAGGACGAATCCGGCGAACTGGAACAACGCAACGCCGACAGTGACCTAGGCGGAAGCATGCGCCTAGGCGGGCAGAAATGCCGTTTGTCGAATAATTCATTGGCGCACAGCCTCTACGGCAAGGATGTCATCACCGAACGCCACCGCCATCGCTATGAATTTAACAATCTGTATAAAAAGAAACTGGAAGAGGCGGGGTTGCGCATCAGCGGAAAGTCGCTGGATGGCCGTCTAGTGGAAGTCATTGAACTTCCCTGCCACCCTTGGTTCTTCGCCTGCCAGTTCCACCCCGAATTCACCTCCACACCGCGTGGCGGGCATCCGCTCTTCACAGGCTTCGTGCAAGCCGCGTGTCAGTACCACCAAAATCAAGCATCCCCTCTTTCTGCGATAGAGGGTTAGAACCAATCGTGCCCTCTTCTAAAAGGGAGGGCTTAGAGCTAATCATTTCTTCTCCTGCCAGGAGAGGATTAGGATGGGGGAAAAATTATGAAACTATGCGGATTTGAAACCAGCCTGGAGCTGCCTTTCTTCCTGATTGCAGGCCCGTGCGTCATCGAAAGCGAGCAATTGGCCTTGGACACCGCCGGTCAATTGAAGGAAATCTGCGCCCGGCTTGGGCTCAATTTCATTTATAAGTCTTCCTTTGACAAAGCCAACCGCTCCTCCCTGGGGAGTTTTCGCGGCCTGGGCTTGGAAGAAGGTTTGCGCATCTTGGAAAAGGTCAAGAAAACCATTGCTGTGCCGGTGCTTACCGATGTCCATGAATTCACGCCCTTGAATGAGGTCGCCGCCGTCGTCGATGTGTTGCAAACCCCGGCTTTCTTGTGTCGGCAGACTGATTTCATCCAAGCCGTCGCCGCCACCGGCAAGCCGGTCAATATCAAAAAAGGCCAGTTCATGGCCCCTTGGGACATGAAAAATGTCACTGACAAAGCCAAGGCCACCGGCAACGAGCACATCATGGTTTGCGAACGCGGTGCCTCCTTCGGCTATAACAATTTAGTCTCCGATATGCGCTCCTTGGTTGTCATGCGCGACACGGGCTGCCCGGTGGTCTTCGATGCCACCCATTCCGTGCAATTGCCCGGCGGACAGGGCAATGTTTCGGGTGGGCAGCGCGAGCATGTGCCGACCTTGGCAAAAGCCGCCGTCGCCGTGGGCATCGCCGGATTGTTCATGGAAACCCACCCCAAACCCGAAGAAGCCTTGAGCGACGGGCCGAATTCATGGCCTTTGCACCGGATGGAAGAGTTGCTAGAAACGCTGTTGAAATTGGATAGGGTGGTTAAAGAGAGTGGGTTTTTATAATCATAAGTAGAATTTACCGTTTTGGTAATTGCAAAGCAAAGCGGCGTATCAGTTTCGCATGGGCAAATGATAATGATATTTGTCCAGCAACTTACAGCGTTTTCAACATCAATTGATTACTTTGTTTAGGTCGTAGGAGCGGGCCATGCCCGCGATTGATTGGGCCGATTCTGCATAGTGGGTTATTTTCGCGGGCATGGCCCGCTTCTACATTTTGCATATATTTATTTTTAAGTAACTATTTGATATTAAAAACGCTGTAGCTCATGAATCCTTTTTATTTTGCCGTTATGGAGACATGCAATGAAAGAATTTATTGATGATGAAGATGGATATATGAAATGGCTAAATTGGCAAATCAACCCACTAGGAAAAAGGAACTCAAAGATGCATCTAAAATTCCGCAGCAATACACCGCAAATACGACGCTATACCTTAGAAATCCCCATGTTATCTCAGAAAGGCTAGCCATCGCAAAGGGAGTTTGCGAGGACTGTAAGGAACCAGCTCCGTTTACTAAGTGCGATGGCGATGAGCCATTTTTAGAAGTTCATCACATCAAATTCTTGTCCAAAGGCGGTGAAGATTCGCTTGAAAACACCGTTGCATTATGTCCAAACTGCCATAGAAAGAGACATTATGGTTAGTCAAGCAGCCAGAAGTAGCCGAACGAAGCGAAACGGAATACGGGTTAACAGGAGCCGAGGATTCAGCATTCCGCTATGCTTCATATGGGCTATATTCTTAATTCAAGGTTTTATTAAATGTCTACACAGCACTCAATCCAATATATTTCGGACAGCGACGGAAAACCTGTTGGTGTCATCGTGCCGATTGACCTTTGGCATGAGATCGAATCCGAACGTGAAACCGCCTATCTGTTAAAAAGTCCTGCCATGAAAGCCCGCTTGTTGGAAGCGATGCATCGCCAGGAAAGCATTTCGTTGGAGGATGTCGTTGCGAAGCTTGATCTTTGACAAGGCTGCTTTAGAAGACTTGGAATGGTGGGTCAGAGAGGACAAGAAAACGGCCTTACGCATTATCAAGCTCATTCAGAAACTGCCAGACGATCCATTCAAAGGCATAGGCAAGCCTGAACCATTGAAGCATGATTTATCTGGATGCTGGTCGAAACGGATTGATGAGGAACATCGACTCGTTTACCAAGTGAAAGAGGACTTCATCAGAATATTGGCTTGTAGATACCATTATTAACTGATCTGATCAGGAAATGGGAAAACCGGTCCAATCCTGCTCGTGGTCTGAAAATACAGGGGGAAAAAGGTAATGCCTAAGCGTTTGCCCATTATTGCAACCCTTTTAAGTTTTCTATATTTAGGTGCTTGCATGAGCTATCCAACCATTGTTGAAGCCAAAGATGTGCGATTCCTTGAGATAAAAGAGTTTCAAACTTCGGCTGGACGCTCCGTAAAGTTAAAAGGCTTGGTGTTTCATAGTGCGTTGGCGGTCAGCGCAATTGATGTCATCCCCGCAGGCGACACAGTACAAGTTTTAGTTCGGCTGACACCAGCCAAAAAAGGTCTGAGTGGTGGTTTTCAAGTGGACGTGCCACTGCCTACAGCAAACAGCCGCATAGTGTTCGGCCCGTCGAATGTGCAGATTTGGCCTGTGCAACCTTGAACTCAACAAGTAACTCTTCGATATTAAAAAACGCTGTAGGATCAAACCCCCTCCATCCCGTCCACTCTCTGGAAACCTCTAGGCAAGGGGTGGCCGCGCTTGCCCCGTCCTGCCACATAGGCCGCCAAGTCATTGCCCTGTAAAGTCAAAAAGCGCTTACCCGCGACGATTTTCAACGCACTGCCAGCAGGCAAGGCAAGTTGTGTGACGACGCGGTCAGTCCCTTCGGCCAAATCGCTTAATTTGATGTCGATGAGTTTATTGCCCTTGCCCTTGTTCAGCACCGGTATCTCGCTGACAGGAAACACGATTAAGCGCCCCTGTAACGTGACTACTGCCAGACGGTCAGTTTCGGGACTGCCAATCTTCAATGGCAGTAACACGTCCGCATGTTCCTGCACGGACAGCAAAACCTTGCCAGCCCGGTTCTTCGTGGCGAATTCCCCCAGTTTGGTGATAAAGCCATAGCCCGCGCTGGTGGCGAGCAAATACCAGTCTTCATCGGAACCGGCCAGCACGGTCTTGAACGTCGCCAAGGGCGGTGGATTCAAGCGGCCTGTCAGCGGTTCCCCCTGGCTGCGGGCGGAGGGCAGGTCGTGGGCCGAAATGGCATAGCTGCGGCCTGTGGAGTCGATGAAATAAGCCGGTTGGCTGCTGCGGCCAAGGGCTGCTGCAAGAAAGCCATCGCCCGTGCGGTAGCCTAGATTGGCCGCGTCGATATCGTGGCCCTTGGCGGAGCGCACCCAGCCCTTTTCCGACAGGATGATGGTCAGCGGCTCATTCGGAATCAATGCCGTTTCGTCCATGGCCTGGGCGCTTTGCCGCACTACAATCGGTGAGCGGCGGGCATCGCCGTATTTGTCGGCATCTTGCGTCAACTCCTGCTTGACCAGTGCATATAGTTTTTCCTTAGAGCCCAGAATGCCCTGCAATTTTTCCCGCTCCTTGCCCAGTTCGTCCTGTTCGCCGCGAATCTTCATTTCTTCCAATTTAGCCAGGTGGCGCAGCTTCAATTCCAGTATGGCCTCGGCTTGGATGTCGCTGAGACCGAAGCGGGCCATCAACACCGGCTTGGGTTCGTCTTGCTGGCGAATGATGCGAATGACTTCGTCGATATTGAGATAGGCAATCAGCAGGCCGTCAAGGATATGCAAGCGCGCCTCGACCTTGGCTAAACGGTGTTGCAAACGGCGGGTGACGGTTTGGGTGCGGTAAATCAGCCATTCGGTGAGTATCTCGCGCAGATTCTTCACCCGTGGCTTGCCGTCCAAGCCGATCATATTCAGGTTGATGCGGTAGCTTTTTTCCAAGTCGGTGGTGGCGAACAAATGCGACATCAATTGCACCGCGTCGATGCGCTTAGTTTTGGGCATGATGACCAGCCGGGTCGGGCTTTCGTGGTCAGACTCATCGCGCAGGTCTTCCACCATAGGCAACTTCTTCGCCTGCATTTGCGCGGCGATTTGTTCCATGATCTTGTTGCCGGACACTTGGAAGGGCAGCGCGGTGATGATAATGTTGCCGTCTTCCTGCTCGTAACGGGCGCGCAAGCGCACCGAACCATTGCCGGTCTGGTACATGCGCAGGATATCCTCCTTGGGGGTGATGATTTCCGCTTCGGTGGGGAAGTCCGGTGCCCGCACCAACTCGCACAATTCTGCCAGCGTAGCGTCAGGGTTGTCCAGCAAGCGTATGCAAGCGCTGACCACCTCGCGCAGATTGTGCGGCGGGATGTCAGTCGCCATGCCCACGGCAATGCCGGTCGCGCCGTTCAGCAATAGATTAGGCAAACGCGCCGGCAACAGGGCAGGCTCGTCCAAGGTTCCGTCAAAATTGGGCATCCAGTCCACCGTGCCCTGCTCCAGTTCCGACAATAAGCTTTGTGCGTAGGGAGTGAGCCTGGCTTCGGTGTAGCGCATCGCGGCGAAGGATTTAGGGTCATCTGGCGAACCCCAGTTGCCTTGGCCGTCGATCAGCGGGTAACGGTAAGAGAACGGTTGCGCCATCAGCACCATCGCCTCGTAACAAGCGGAATCGCCGTGTGGATGGTATTTGCCCAGCACGTCACCCACGGTGCGGGCGGATTTTTTATGCTTGGACAGCGCCGACAGCCCCAGTTCGGACATTGCGTAGACGATGCGCCGTTGCACCGGCTTCAGCCCGTCGGCGATATGCGGCAGGGCGCGGTCGAGGATGACGTACATGGAATAATCCAGGTAAGCCTTCTCGGTGAATTCTTTCAGGGGGATGGTTTCGTGAGCTTGGGGAATGTTCATGCGAAGTTTGACAGTTGAATGTTGCGGGGGATTTTAACGCCCTTCGCATCAATTGCGCATGGATTTTTCCGTTCACCCTTCGACAAGCTCAGGGCGAACGGAAAAATCCATAATTCAACAGCAGTGGGCTGATCCCTTACCTACCACACCGCAGGGCTGAAATGCTGCCGATAAGGGCTTGTTACTTTATTGATTTCCGAAACAACTTTCAAATCAGTTGGTACAATGAGTGTCATGAAAATAGATTTTGACCCTGCCAAAAATAACGCGAATATCGCCAAGCATGGTGTGTCGCTGGCCGATGCGGCTTTTATTGAGTGGGAGACACTGTGGGCCAAACCCGATGCACGACGCGACTATGGCGAACTTCGCATGATTGGATATGCTTACATAGGCTTGCGTTTATATTGTGTTGTGTACACGGAACGTAAGGATACTCGCCGAATTATCAGTCTGCGCAAGGCCAACCTAAGAGAGGTATCACAGTATGCCAAAGCTTAAATTTGGGACAATCGTCCCTACACCCGAAGAGGAAGCTGCTATTCAAGCCGGAATTGCTGCTGACACAGACACCTATGAATTAAATGATGAGGAGTTCGCGCAATTGCGACAGATACCCCACTACCTCAAAGCGGACTCGCCCAAGGAGTTCACCGACATCATGCTTGATGCCGATGTGCTGGAAGCTTTCAAAGCCACCGGCAAAGATTGGCAGACCCGCATCAACTTGGTTCTGCGCGATTGGCTCGAAACGCATAGAATCTAGGCATCAAGACCTTAATTGTCACAAGTATGTCGTCAAATTCCTTTTCTTGGCTACACCTGACAGATTTTCATTTTGGCCTTAAGGGTCAGAATTTCCTTTGGCCGAATCTGCGCCAGCCGTTTCTCGATGATTTGGCTGAACTGCATGTCCTCAGCGGCCCTTGGCAAGCGGTGCTGTTTACCGGTGATTTGGTCCAGCAAGGCAAATCCGAGGAGTTCCGAGAAATGCAGCAAGAGGTTCTGGACCGGCTTTGGCAAAAGCTGGCCGAACTTGGCTCGGGTGATGCCATATTGCTGGCGGTGCCGGGGAATCATAATTTACATCGTTCTCACGCTCCGCGTGGGAATGCCTCCACAGACGCTCTGCGTCCGACTGTTTGTTTGAGGGGGAAGGTAAGCTCGCTGGAGAGAAACTCAACGCGCAACGTCGAAGGCAGAATTCCCTCGGTGACCGTGGGAACGATAATAAGGATACTGAACCAAACCACCAATTGTGTGTGTGCTTTGCAAAAAAATATAACTTAACAAGTAGCTCTTATGCCGATGTTGGGTTACGGCGCAAGAAAAAAGCACCTAGCAGTCATGCAAATTTGTTTGTACCCCGCCGATGAAAGCCAGACTGTAGGGTATGCTGTGCGTGCCATGCAGGTTCTTAGAAGACGGCGACCAGTACTTTGGGGGGGTATGCCGAAACACCCGCGAACGCGACTTTCGACTTCGTTCAAGACAGGCTTATTCTGGTCTATGGTTGTTGATCGGGAAGCGGCGACGAGTCGCCGCACTCCACTGGGGTTAACCCAACGCGACGATCAAAACGGGCGCGGTTCCAGCGCTTTTCAAGCCTATCGCGCTGGCGGCGGAGGCCGACAGATCGGCTATCCTGCCGCGATGGAACGGTCCTCGGTCGGTGACTCTGGCAATGACGGATTTGTGATTTCTAAGATTGGTGACGCGAACTAGTGTTCCCAAGCGCAAAGTCCGGTGGGCTAGGGTATGCAGTGACGGGTTAAACCGCTCACCGCTGGCTGTTCTACGTCCTGCGAAACCCGGGCCATACCAACTGGCTATGCCTTTCTGTTGATAATGGCTAATTTGTTGATTTTCGCCGTCAGAGAGTGTGTTTTCCTCGGCGAAGCTGATGTGCGGCAAAAAAACTGCCAATAGTAGTGCTAGTGTTTTCATGTTTTTACCTCAGTTTAGAACGGTTCGCTCTTGCCCAATATTCTTCGTGACATAAAGGGTCTGGTCTTAGCTGGGTTTACTCCTATGGTGGTTGTGGAAAAAAAGGGTGGCAATCTTCGCTTTGGATTCTCGAATCAAAAACCAAAGCAAAAGTTGTCAACGTCACGCACTGTTTCTATGGCAAGCTCCAACAAAAAAGAGCCATCCTTGGCCGCAAAGTTTAGGAGATAGCTTAAGAAGCCTTTTGCATGGTTAGCACTATAGACACTATCTATGGATAAGTAAAATCAAAAAATATTTTGTTAGTCATTAGGAATTCTGATATATCACCAAATCAGTTTAGGGTAAAAAGACGTTTTTCATGATCTTGGCATAGGTTTAACCGTGGCTTATGCTTTATCATGGGCAATTGATGTTACGCATAACGTCAGTAAAACCGTTTGCCGGGCGTGTCTCTTTGCATTGCGCCCGACATTTGGCTTCCGGGCAGGAATGCCGGGCAACGGAATGATGTTGCCGGACATGCCTTACGATAGGCTTGCCGTAACCTGTAGCTTGCCATCCATGGTCGCTTGATTTCGGCATCCCTGCGGAGAGGTTCTATTTATCGTTTCTGGCTCAAACTGAGAATTGCTGCACAATTTAAAAATTACGAGAACTAAGGGCATTAGCTATGAACGAACATTATGATGTGGTCATCGTCGGTGGCGGCATGGTCGGAGCTACGCTGGGATGTGCTTTGGGTGGTAGCCCGTTGCGGGTGGCCGTGTTGGAGGATGCACCGCCGCCCGTCTTCGAGCCTGGGCAGCCGCACGACTTGCGCGTCTCTGCGATCAGCATTGCCTCGGCCAGCATCTTCAAGACCATCGGTGCCTGGCAGGGCATTGCCTCCCGGCGCTTTTGCCCGTTCCGCCGGATGCGGGTTTGGGAGGCCGGCGGCGATGTCGAGTTCCGCAGCGAGGACATCAACGAATCCGTGCTGGGCTACATTGCCGAAAACCGCATTATCCAGTTGGCCTTGTTAGACCGCTTGCAGGCGTTCGACAATGTCGATTTCCTCTGTCCGGTGAAAACCCAGTCGATAGATTACACAGCAGGCCAGTCCAGTATCGTTTTGGAGGATGGCCGCACTATCACCGCGCGCTTGCTGGTGGCCGCTGACGGTGGCTTTTCCCGAGTGCGCCAGGCCGCCGGCATGGGGGTCCATACTTGGGATTATGAGCAACACGCCTTGGTGTTGACGGTGGCAACCGGCTACGGCCAGCAGGACATCACCTGGCAGAAGTTCACCCCCAGCGGACCCTTGGCCTTCCTGCCTTTGGACGGACCCAATGCGTCTTTGGTTTGGTATAATAAACCGGAGGAGGTCAAACGCCTGAAAGCCCTGCCGGACGAAGAATTGCTGCAAGAATTATTGGCGACTTTCCCGCCGGTTTTGGGCGATATTACTCAGATCGTTTCGCGTGGCAGTTTCCCGCTACGCCGCCAACACGCCCAAAGCTATGTCAAAGAGGGTGTGGCCTTGATTGGCGATGCCGCCCATATGATCCATCCCTTGGCAGGCCAAGGCGTCAACATCGGCCTGTTGGATGCCGCCGCGCTGGCTGAGGTGCTGGTTGCCGCGAAACAAGCCTCCAAGGACATAGGCGCGGCTGCGGTATTGTATGCTTATGAGAAAATGCGCCGCCAGAATAATTTGCTGATGATGACGACAATGGATATGTTTTACCGCGTCTTTGGCAATTCGCAATTGCCGCTGAAATTGCTGCGCAACATCGGCTTGGGGCTGGCCGAGCGGATTGCGCCGGCGAAGAAGCTGGCGATGAAATACGCGATGGGTTTGGGGGGGCAATTACCGAAATTGGCTAGGGGAGAGGCCATTCTAAAGCGGTAGGAATATGGCCGGGAACAGTTTCCCTGAATTGAGTCTGTGGATGGGTTAGCGCACTTTTTCCTAGGCAGGTTTTCGGGAAGTTGTTTTTTACCAAATCCTAAGCAAAAACAAAGGGCGGGAATAACCCCGCCCTTAGCGTCTCGTCAGAATTGCCGCAATGGCAAGGCGAGATTACGAACCGCCGCCAAACTTTTGTGTTTTGGGGGGTTCTTTCATGATAGCCAGCGCTTCTTCAATGGCAGCCGTGCCTTCGGCAACCTTGCCTGCTTTGGCTTCGTTCATGCCAATTTTCAGTTTGCCGGTAATGCGCTGCATGGCGGGGGAGTTCGCTGTCGTCAGTTTCTCCTTTGACGCTTTGAAGGCTGCATCAGCATCCGCTGCGAACGCTTCAACACTGCCCGTTTTGCCGGTTGCGACCGCTTTCTGTGCAAGCGTGACCAACTGGGTAAAGTCCTCGTTCATCGGGGAACCGGCCGCCTGCGCGCCGCCTATCGAAAAGGCTGACAGCAGCAATGCCGCAAATGCGTGTTTCAATTTCATATTATTTTCCTCTTAAATCAGGTTGCGTCTCGTGACGAATGTAAGGCTTGCGCCTTGTTTGTCCGCAAAAACACCATTAGCCAAGATTGCCTCAACCGAATCGAAGATGCGCAAAATTCCAATAGCATAAGAGCATACTTTACACGGATAATATGACAGTACTGCAAAAATCTTTTTTTATCTGTTCGCTAGCGCACATAACTCATTTAATTTCATGGAAATCCAAAAGCATCCCCGCTTGTTGCATGTGGCTGTAGGCGTGGTCCGCAACGGGCAGGGCGAGATACTGATTGCCCGCCGCCACGACCATTTGCACCAAGGCGGGTTGTGGGAGTTCCCCGGCGGCAAGGTCGAGCCTAAGGAAACGGTAGAGGAAGCCCTTAAACGGGAGTTGTGCGAAGAATTGTCCATCACCGTTGAACACGCCACACCCTTGATCAAAATACGCCATGATTATGGCCTTACGCGGGTGTTGCTGGATGTTTGGCGGGTGGATGCCTTCGGTGGCAGCCCGTATGGGTTGGAAAACCAGCCCATTCTTTGGGTTTCCTCCGATGAATTGCACCAATTCGATTTTCCCGCAGCCAACCGGCACATCATCGCGGCAGCCAGACTCCCCGACTATTATCCTATCGCCTCTGGCAGCCTGGGCGATGGGGAAGCCCTGTTCGCCAAACTTGAACGCTTGTGCCAAGCCGGTTACAGTCTGGCACAATGGCGCTTGCAAACCTCAGATGAAGCCGCTTACTTGCGCTTGACCCGGTCTGCGGTGGATTATTGCCGTCCGCGAGGCTTGGGTCTGCTGCTCAACAGCGAGCCCGAGCGGGTGATGCAGACCGGTGCGGCGGGAGTCCATTTGAACAGCCGGCGCTTGCTGGCGTTAAACCACAGGCCACTGCCCAAGTCCCTGTGGGTGGGTGCCTCCTGCCATTGCCCTAATGAAATCCGCCAGGCGGAAATGACCGGGGTCGATTTCGTGTTGCTCTCTCCGGTATTGCCCACGCCCAGCCATCCCGATGCCCGCCCGTTGGGTTGGGAGCAATTTGGTGCATGGGTGGATGATGCCGCTTTGCCAGTTTTTGCGTTGGGGGGCATGACCCGCGACCATCTCGCGCAAGCCAAACGCCAAGGGGCGCAAGGCGTTGCTGGAATTCGTGGATTCGCCGACGCATGAAGTTTTCCTGTTTTGCCTTATAATGGCGGTTTCCGCACCACGGAAGAGCATAAACACGCTTGGCCACCCAGTGGCCTGGGGAAAAAAAGCAACACCCATCGCCAGTTATGGGTGTTGATTGGTTGGTATGGTTCCTGCCTGCGTACTAACCTGTTTAGTTAAAATTCTATAAACCCTTGAGGAAAAACGCATGACGACGCCCAAAGAAGTACTTCAGATAATTAAAGATAAGGAAGTCAGATATGTTGATTTCCGCTTCGCCGATACCCGTGGCAAAGAGCAGCATGTCACGGTTCCCGCCAGCACCATTGACGAAGACCTGTTTGAAGATGGCAAAATGTTCGATGGCTCGTCCATTGCCGGCTGGAAAGGCATTAACGAGTCCGACATGATCTTGATGCCTGACCCAGATACCGCCGTACTCGACCCATTCTTCGACGACACTACGCTGGTGCTGCGTTGCGATATCATCGAACCGTCCACGATGCAGGGTTACGAGCGCGATCCCCGTTCCATCGCCAAGCGTGCCGAAGCCTATCTGAAGTCCACTGGCATTGCCGACACCGCGTTTTTCGGCCCCGAAAATGAGTTTTTCGTGTTTGATGACGTGCGCTGGGGTACTTCCATGCAGGGCGCCTTCTTCAAGATTGACTCAGAAGAAGCCGGTTGGAACTCCGAGAAAGTCTACGAAGACGGCAACATCGGCCATCGCCCCGGTATCAAGGGCGGTTACTTCCCGGTTCCCCCGGTCGATTCCTTGCAAGACCTGCGTTCCGCCATGTGCAACACCTTGGAAGAATTCGGCCAGGTTGTTGAAGTCCATCACCACGAAGTGGCCACCGCCGGCCAATGCGAAATCGGTGTCCAATTTGGCACCTTGGTGAAAAAAGCTGACGAAGTGTTGGTGTTGAAGTATGTTATCCAGAACGTTGCTCACGCCTTCGGCAAGACTGCCACGTTCATGCCCAAACCGCTGGTTGGCGACAATGGCAGCGGTATGCATGTGCACCAGTCTTTGGCAAAAGACGGCAAGAATATCTTCACGGGCGACCTGTACGGCGGGCTTTCTGAGACTGCGCTGTATTACATCGGTGGCATCATCAAACATGCACGTGCTCTGAACGCTTTCTGTAACGCCTCCACCAACAGCTACAAGCGTCTGGTCCCAGGCTTCGAAGCTCCGGTCATGCTGGCCTACTCCGCCCGCAACCGTTCCGCCTCCATCCGCATTCCTTATGTGCAGAATCCGAAGGCACGCCGCATTGAAGTGCGCTTCCCCGATTCCACCGCCAACCCCTACCTGGCATTTTCTGCCATGCTGATGGCTGGACTCGACGGCATTCAGAACAAGATCCATCCCGGCGATGCAATGGACAAGGACTTGTACGACCTGCCGCCGGAAGAGGAAAAAGCCATTCCGCAGGTTTCCTACTCGTTCGATCTGTCCTTGGACACCTTGGACAAAGACCGCGAGTTCCTGACCAAGGGCGGCGTGTTCACCGACGACGTGATTGATGCCTACATCGAACTGAAGATGCAGGAAGTGACTCGCTTCCGCATGAGCACGCATCCGGTCGAGTTCGACATGTACTACAGCCTGTAAAGAATAAACCGGGTAACAGCTTCATCGTTACCCGGCCAATCCCTAAATGTCTGGCATAGTAAAAGCTACGCGCCCTGACAATAGGCCGAAAGCCGGTGAACCGGGGGCAATCCCGGTCATCGGTTTTTTTATTACAGCCAACGGGGTTCCCAGGAAAAGGCATTCGAGGATGGGCGGGCCGAGGGGACACACGCCGTGGCACGGAACCTGTTGCCACTGCTGGACGACACAGCCATTGCCGCCGCTACCGGTTTGTCCTTGGAAGCGGTGGCGCGGTTGAGGAAGCTGAGTTAAATCTGGCGAAGCAAAAACATAACCAAACGGGTAATTATCTGACTGACGTTACGCAGTCATCGCTAGAGGATGGCAACTTGTGGAGTGCGGCGACTCGTCGCCGCTGGACGCAAAAGGCGGCGACGAGTCGCCGCACTCCACAACATCCGGGCTACAGCCTACACGGTTGCGTAACATCAGTT